>JANYIG010000256.1 GCA_025358765.1 Candidatus Kapaibacterium sp. | reverse complement strand
CCAGAGCAATATCTTGATTTTTTGTCCCTGTACCTGTTAGGCTCACGCTTTCAGTGCTTGGGTCGCCGTCTGGCAAAAGTGTCAGCACTGCTTTGCGCTCGCCAACAGATTGCGGTGTGAACAAAATGGGAATTACCCGCGATTGCCCAGGAGTGAGAGTAAGCGGAAATTTAACTGCCAGAGAGCTTTTTGTGTCAACCACAAACTCCGCCTGAGCAGCACCGCTAAACGTCACGCCGCGAATCGTAGCATCTGCCGTGGCACTTGTACTGTGCTGCAAGCGAATAGTAAAGCGCTCCGATGTTCCAACGATTGCCGAGGGTACAGGAACTGGGAAGATGTCCAACACTGCTTCTGGAGCCGGAATCGTCGTGCTGCCATCGTTTGGAGGTGTTACAGCGATAAAGCGAGGCAGCGCGGCGTTGCTTCCAAAACCCAAGATTTGTTGCTTCTGGAGGTCGCCGGTGAACGTGACATATACGAGTTTTTCGCCTGCAACACGAGGCGCAAAGCGGATTTTCATTAGTACAGACCGCCCAACGTCAATCGTGACAGGAAATTTCGGCTCCTGAATGGTAAACTCTGAAGCGCCTGTGCCAACAATCGTCGCACCTGTTATTGTCAATGCTTGTGTGCCACGGCTGCGGAGTTCGATGTCCGTAGCAAAACGTTCCGATCCAATGACTACGTGATTGATTTGCCCCGAGCTATTTTGTGGGATGCGGTCGAAACGGCTATAAATCGGTGTTGCGGGATTAAAATCCGCACTGCCAGTGAATCCGATATTCAATGCCCGTGCTGGGGTTGCGGGTGCAGGATTCGTTCCAACGCCATTGAGGGGAATACTGAGCGTCGGCGCGTCACTTTCAATCTGCAATGCTGCCGGACGTGAGGCGATAGTATATGTCCCATCCGCCAGACCACGCCCTGTTGTTTGACGCGAAGCCTCTGTTGAAGGTGTAAATTTCACACGGAACGTTGCCGTGCCACCCGGCTGAATCGTGAACGGGAGCGGCGTTGAAAGCGGATCGGCAAGCTGGTATTCGGTTGCACTCAGCGTCGGCGATGTGACAATCGTGAGTGCCTTCACCGTAACGGGAGCCGTCCCGGAATTCGTAACGAGAACTGGAAGTATTGACGACGTTGTACTCGACACGGTTCCGAAATTCAGCCCCGTGACGGCTGTTGACAAAAAGCCACCCGTCCGAAAAACACCTGCAAGCGGTATGCTGCGCTGGAACGACGTAGCCACGTTCGTTGCCGATGCGTCTTGTGGTCGCCAGCGATAAATCAGCCCTGATGCCGGAGCGAGTGTCCCTTGAATAACACACGGGTCAGTATTTGCCGTGCCGTCAACCGAACCATCCCATGTATTGCGATCAAGCGGAGTCACGCGTCGGTTCAAAAAATCATTGGTGGAAGAGCTTCGCAAACCCACCTGCCCAACGCCCGGACCAATAAATTCGTCCGTGCGAACACGAGCCGAAGCACCGTAGGTCATTGTACCATAGCGGAATTCGATATTGTTCGAGCCTTCATAAATACGAATCTGGAAGTTGAGGTTTCCATTCGGCGACGGACCGCCCTGCGCTCCCAACGTTTCATCAAAAAATGTACAATTTTTCCATTGCACTGTAAAGACGCGGTTCGGCGTTGTGCCTTCCGATTTTGCCTGAATTTCGCCGCTTGCCGAAAGCTGAAGGTCGCTCGAAAACGCTGAAACCATGCCGCCAGCAGAGAACACATCGCTCAAAGGTGCTTGAATATTTTGCTGCTGCCCGACCGTCGTTCCGCTCGGCGCAAATGCCACAAAACCATTCGAGTTAATCGTCAATTTTGTGTAGGTCGTGCCGGCAAACAAGAATGGAAAACCGAACTCCAACGCATATTCTTCGTCATCTACTACTATTCCTTTGCCGAGTACCACGCCGCCCGTAATTTCTGAATATGTTCCGCGAACACTTTCAAAACCGTAACCCGATGCAACGGCTATCCCACCAATGGTTGCCGCCGTGCTTGAAAGTGCCGTGATGTCAAGGGTTGCCGCACGAGCGGTCGTACTGGCTGTGCTACTCGGCGTAAAGCGAAGCGTAGCACTGGCTGTGCCGTTGGCAGCCACCGTTATGGGGCTGAACGGGCTTACAAACGAAAAATCACCAGCATTTGTCCCAGTGACAGTTGCTGTCGAAACCGTTATGCTTTGTGCTCCGATGTTTCGGAAGCTCACTGTACTCGTCACTGGCGACGATGGCGATGTTGACCCAAAATCCACTAACGCTGACGTTATAAGCTGTTGAGTCCGTGAGGCAGAAATGTTATACGGAACGCGAATACGCTCGTAATTAACGTAAGCAGTAGCGCCAGAGCCACTACGGTAGGTCACCATAAAATCCACATTGCCCGTTCGTGCAGCACCCGGTTGAAGTTGAATGTCGAATACAGCGGGTTTTTCTTGAAGTGTGTTGAGCGTACCAATCGAAGCCGTCGGCTGCAACGCAACGGCATTGCTCGCCGTAATCGGCGTGAGCGTAACACTCACATCGGACGCATTCGAGAGAAAGTTTTGCACTGCCAAAATTAAGCGGAGCGGTTGATATGCGTTCACAATGCCGTCTTGCGCCGTCGTGAAGGCACGGGTAAAGCTGATGCCCGGCACGACATTATCGCCGGAATTCAACGTACTATTCACCGTAACCGCACGAAACGCATTGATGCGCCCATACTGCTGGGTTGGGCGGTCACTGTTGGTGTTGGTCGCGTTTTGGAATGCACCAAGACGTAAAACATTGTCCGACGTAGAGCGAATTTGCTGCAACACTTGGCGTGGTGTCCATTCCGGATGCACCTTTCGTACAAGCCCTGCAATGCCTGTTACAAGCGGTGATGACATAGACGTACCGCTAAAAATACCATACCGATTACCAATAAACGTACTCAAAATATTAGAACCCGGCGCAAATACTGTTGTTTTTATGCCAAGTGTTGTACCAAAATAATTGTCATTAAGTTTACTCACAGCTACGTCGTTGACATCGCTTGCTGCCACGGACAAAACATTATCATACGAAGCTGGGTAATACACAAAATCCATCAGGTCGTTATTGTTATTCGCATCACCATTACCAGCCGAAGAAACCACCAACAGTCCCATTGCGGTTGCCGTGTTAATAACATCTTGCTGAAATTGACTTCCTCCACCGGAACCGCCCCAACTATTATTGACCACCTTCGCACCCATTTGTGCGGCATAGAGGATGGCGGCATATGCGCCAGAGGAAAAAATTGAGCCTTGGTCGTCTTTATCAGAGCCTGCCTTGAGCGGCAGTATTTTACAATTGTTAAAGCTCGCACCGGCTCCGCCTTTACCGTTATTCGCCACCGCACCGGCTATGCCTGCTACGTGCGTCCCGTGCGTTTGTGTGTCGAAAAGATCGGCATTGTGCTCGTCGAAGCGGGGTTTCGGGTCGTTGTCCTCGCGGAAATAGGGATCGGCATCGTCTGGCGCACCGATAAAATCCCAACCATGCCAGTCGTCTATTTTGCCGTTGCCGTCATCATCTATACCATTAAAACGTTTGTCTTTGCCATTTTTGTCCAAGCCCGATTCGCCCGGATTTGTCCAGATGTTCGCGGCAAGGTCTTCATGTTCCCAATCCACACCGCTATCCACAATAGCGATAAGGACAGTGGTCTCTCCTTTCACCATATCCCATGCGGCTTCCGCCTGCACCCGTTGCCACGCATACTGTTTGGCGTAAAGGGAATCGTTCGGTGCGCCGGGTACGGCTTGTTGTTTGTAGATATAACACGGTTCAGCATACTCCACTTCAGGATTCATGCTGAGTTCGCGGCACACATCGAAGGGGTCAGTGGGCGCATCGTAACGCACTTCATAGACGTTACCCATGCCGTTATTGTCCGAGGCAATCCCGCTCAAGCGCTTGCCAGCATTGAGGTCGGGGAATACGGGGCGAATGTTTTTTACGGTGAAACCATCCAATGTGGTCATCAATACAGAGGATTGGAGGCTTGCAACATTTTTGCTCGACTTTGTATCTACTGGATAAAGCTGTTTCGTTTTCAGAATGACAGAACCTTTGACGTAGGTTCCTTTTGCAGGACGTTTGACTTCCGTAACCGAGCCAAGCGAGTAGGTTCCGTCAGGCTGCCGTTTGCCCGGAACCGTTATAAAATAGCTATCCTGCGACGGACGTGGGTTCGCGGCTATAAATTGCGCTCGTCCAAGTTTTGGGCTTGAAGATGTACTTGATGATATACTCTGAGCATTACTTGAGACATTGCTCAGAAGCAAAAGACTACAAAACAAACTAAAAAAAAGGGTCGTTGGTAGCATTGCGTACAGGGCGGTTCGGAAACCACGCCGCACAGCAAGCGTAGGGACATTACGCATGAACAAAACCTTTAAAAATGGTAAACAAATAGAAAGAGTTACTGTCGGAAATTGTAGAAAATATTGCGGAGAATATGGTTGCAGAGAGCGTCATTGTTGAGTTTGGGATGATAAAATGATAAAGTTTGGTGTCTGGAGTTTGGTGCTACGTCGTTGCAGATGGGTGCTTCGGCGAGTAGTATGGAAGATTAACTATTAAACTAAAGTAGATAAATTTTTTGTAAAATACAATATTCACTATCTTGTGGAGCATGTTTTTAGCGGTCTTAACACCGTTTTAACAATTACCATCTTAGGCAGCAATCATGCGAGATACACGGAACCTGTGTGGAACTTTTTTTGCCTATTTGCGCTGAATCTGGTATCTTCGAGTAGGTTTGCACTTCAAACACGCAAACACTCTCACATCGTAATACTCTCAACATACTCTCACACTTGGAAAAAATTTATGCCGCGTGTAACTATTGACGGTCGCGCCATCGAAGCCAAAGACGGGCAAACGATTATTCAAGCAGCATTGGAGAACGGGTTTGACGTACCCCATTTTTGTTGGCATCCATCGCTTTCGGTCGCCGGAAACTGCCGCATGTGCCTTGTCGATGTTGGAATGCCCAAGATGAATCCTGATCGCACACCTGCGCTCGATGAACAGGGTAATCCTGTTATTTTGTACATGCCCAAACTCTCCATCGCCTGTGCAACACCCGTGTCGGAGGGGATGCACGTTCGTATTGCTGACAAAAAGGTAGAATCCGCACAAGAAGCTGTCATGGAGTTTTTGCTCATCAATCACCCGCTCGATTGCCCGATATGCGACGAAGCAGGACAATGTAAATTACAAGAGTACAGCTTCCGTCACTCTAAGGGCGAGAGCCGCTTCGAGGAGACAAAAAATCACAAAGACAAACGTGTCCCGCTTGGTCCGAATGTATTGTTCGACGGTGAGCGCTGCATCTCGTGTTCGCGCTGCATCCGCTACGCAACCGAAGAGGCAGAACAGCCCGTGTTGACGTTCGTACAACGCGGCGATCACACGACTATCGAAACCTTCCCCGGCACGGAGTTCGATAGCCCATATTCCATGAACGTTATCGAAATCTGTCCCGTTGGGGCGCTCACGAGCCGTGACTTCCGCTTCAAAGCTCGCGTGTGGGATATGAGCTTTAACGAAACGATTTGCACTGGCTGTGCGCGTGGCTGCAATGTTCAAGCAGGCGTTCGCAACAACGAAATTTTGCGCCTTGAGCCAAATACGAATCTTGAAGTGAATGAATTTTGGATGTGCGACTACGGGCGGCTCACACAGTATGACTACGTGAACGCGAACCGCATTCAAAAACCGCTTATCCGCAAAAACGTTACATCAACGGAGGTTGAATGGCAAGAAGCTACTGCCTTTGCAGCCGAGCAATTAAAGCAATTCAGCGGCAATGAGATTATTGTTCTTGGCTCTGCACATGCCACAAACGAGGACAATTACGCGCTTGCACGGTTTGCGAAGGATGTTCTTGGCACAAGCAATGTAGAATTTTTAAAATATGAAGACCCGTCTTTTGGTGATGTGAAATTGCGCCACAGCGATAAATCACCAAATTCAACAGGCGCAACGGCATTGGGGCTAAAAGCCGCTTCCAATCTGGATGCTATTCTTGCCAAACTCAATTCCGGCTCCGTCAAAGTGCTGTACGTCATGGAAGATGACCGTTTGCATCTGCCCGACGAGGTTTTAAGCAAGCTCCAGCTCATCATCGTTCATGCGTATAATCACACGCCAATAACCGCAAAGGCGCACGTAGTCTTTGCCGCGGCAACTTACGCTGAATTGGAAGGCACCTACACAAACTTCGAGAGCCGCGTGCAACACCTCTCCCCGTCTATCATCACGGTAGAAAACGAGCGGCGCATGGGATTAAAAATGAGCCGATTAGACAAATTTGGCGCTCCAAACGACCGTTGGACGCATGGCGAACGCCGTAGTGCCCGTCAAAGCTGGGGTACGATCACAGCATTAGCGCTAGCGATGGGTGCAGACAAAAATAAATGGCGTTACCGCGTGTCGGAAGATGTGTTTGAGGAAATTGTGGATACTATTCCGGCGTTTGCAGGACTCACATATGAATTGCTCGACGAGCGCAAAGGTGTTGTGTTTGGCGGGGCTGAGAGCGAGCCATTTGCGATGTATGAATACGAATCACATACGTTGAAGCCAAATTAACTTCATTTACTGTACACCCTTGCATCTGGAGGATTTCATGTCACTCATAATCCGCGATGAAAACCTTGCTTCTTTTGTGGGCGAGCGCTCAGAGCATTATTTGCAAAAGTGGGATGTATTCGAGAACTCCAGCGAGAAGATAAGCTGGAATTGGTCGGCATTCTTTTTCTCGGCGTACTGGATGATGTACCGTAAAATGTACATTCCGGCACTACTCGTATTCGGCTCGGCACGTGTAATAAAGTATATTCTTTTTTTGAGTGCTCCGCATAGCAGCCATCGCAGTTCAACACTGCTTATGTCTATTGTGATTGGCATTTTTGGCAATTGGGTATATTATCGGTATGCGACCCGGAAAGTGGGCGATGTTGCCAACACTATGGGTACAGACGATCCGCTCATGCTTGCGCCAACGCTACGTCAAATCGGCGGCACATCGTTGTTGTGGGTGATAGTGCTTGGTATTGCTGGCAGTGCGGCTGATGCTGTGGTGTTCAAAATATTGTCAGGACACGTAGGCGATATAAACACATTCGATGCGGACACGCTTTTTGATGCGTTGTAAGATTTGATGCGTTGCAAATGAGCTAAAAATGTCGGAACTATTATATCATTATGGAAACCTTTCTTTTATCGTATTGGTGGGCAATTCTTTTGATAGTAAGTATTGCGCTTTACAAATATGTTCTTCGGTTTTTATTTGGGGTAGTTATAGTACCTGAAGACAAAACCGGATTGGTGACAAAAAAGTTTGTATTGTTCGGCGAGCATAAAGAATTACCGGACGGGCGCATCATAGCAACACGGGGCGAAGCTGGGTTTCAGGCAAAAACGCTTGCTCCGGGTTTGTATTTTGGGAAATGGTTTTGGCAATATGATGTTACCATGCAAAGTTTTACGGTGATCCCTGAGGGAAAAATTGGCTTGGTCTTAGCAAAAGACGGCGCTGAAATTCCAACAGGAAACATTTTAGGACAACGTGCTGAATGCGATAATTTTCAGGATGCGGAAAAATTTCTGAATAATGGCGGACAACGAGGCAGACAAACAGCGTATATCACTGCTGGTTCATATCGTATCAACACCATGCTCTTCCAGGTTTCGGTCACGGAAATGATCCGTATTAAAGAAAGTATGGTCGGTATTATTACTACCTTAGACGGTTTGCCGATTGAGGCGGGTCAAATAGCGGGTGAATTGATTGATGGACATAACAACTTTCAGAACTTTGACATTTTCCTTAAAAATAACGGGAATAGGGGTTTACAACCTCAGGTAATTTTAGCGGGTTCGTACAATCTGAATCCTTGGGCTGTGCAAGTCGAGGAGATTCCAATGACAGAAATTCCGATTGGATTTGTTGGAGTTGTTATATCCTATATCGGTCAAGAGGGAAACGATTTGACAGGCACCGAATTTAAGCATGGAAGTATTGTCGAAAAGGGATTTAAGGGGGTTTGGCTTGAACCCATTGGTCCTGGGAAATATCCCATAAACAAATACATTATGAAAGTTGAATTGGTGCCGACGACAAATCTTGTTCTCAATTGGGCATCAGCACGCAGCGAAGCTCATAATCTTGATAAAAACCTCTCGACTATTACCGTGCGCTCCAAAGACGGCTTCCCCTTCAATCTTGACGTGGCGCAAATTATTCACGTACCAACCACTGAAGCTCCGAAAGTCATTGCACGATTTGGAAATATGGTCAACCTTGTCTCTCAGGTATTAGAACCGACGATTGGAAATTACTTCCGTAATTCTGCACAAGACAGTGACGTTATTGCGTTTTTAAGCTCACGTAAAGAAAGACAAGAATCTGCTAAGGAGCACATTAAAAAAGTATTGGATGAATACAACGTGAACGCCGTGGATACGCTTATTGGCGATATTGCGCCTCCCGATTCATTGATGAAAACTTTGACGGATCGAAAAATAGCCGAAGAACAAAAAGTGACATATGATACGCAAAAACAGGCACAGGAAACACGACAAGGAATGGAAAAAGAGACAGCAATCGCCGATATGCAAAAAGAAATTGTCAAGGCTCAACAAAGCGTTGAGATTGCAGAGCGTACCGCAAACGCAACCGTAAAAAAAGCCGAAGGTGACGCAACGAGCGTAAAACTTGCGGTAAGTGCGGAAGCCGAAGCCACAAAAATGCGAGCGTTTGCCCAAGCCGAAGCCACAAGAGCAAGAGCACAAGCGGAATCGGAAGCTATTAAATTAAATGCGGCAGCGCAAGCAGAACAAATTTCTTTGACAGGTACAGCCGAGGCAGGCAAAATCCTTGCTGTCGGTAAATCCACCGCCGAAGCGTATGAACTTGCGGTAAATGCCTTAGGCGGAGAAAACTTTACCCGTTACAAGATTACCGAAGAACTCTCTAAAGGACATATTAAACTCATACCCGATATACTTATCGGAGGCAGTAACGGTGGTGGTAACGCTATAGACGGGCTGTTAGGATTAAAGCTGATGGAGATGATAGATCCCAAAAAAAATAAAGAATAGCTGAGAATTTCACAAAAGCACTCGAATTTTACTCATCCGTTACATTTCTGAGATTATGCCTGAATTATTGCTCCTCATTCTTATTTCTCTGCTCAAAGGCGGATTGGTGCTGGGTTTGGTGGTATTACCGGGCGCTGTTGTGAGCGTGTATTACGAGCGCAAGGTTTCTGCGTGGATTCAGCACAGGATTGGTCCTAACCGCACGGGACCATTTGGCATTTTGCAACCGTTCGCTGATGTGGCAAAGTTGCTTTTAAAAGAAGACATTATTCCTACCGATGCAAATAAAGGCTTTCACTTTTTTGCGCCACTTATTGCTGTAACAACGGCAGTTGCGGCTTTTGCGGTCACACCATTTGGGAACTACATCATGGTCGGCACCACCCGGATTGACCTTGCTGTTGCACCAAACATCAATGTTGCACTGCTCTATGTGTTTGGCGTAGGTTCGGTGGCAGTCTATGGGATTACGTTTGCGGGCTGGTCATCCAGCAATAAATTTTCGCTCTTAGGTGGCTTACGGTCGGCATCACAGATGATTTCCTACGAACTTTGTATGGGATTATCAGTGATTGGGGTGATTATGATGGCGGGTTCGCTGAATTTGAACGACATCGTGAAAAATCAAGCCGATTTGAAATGGAATCTTTTCTTTCAGCCTCTTGGTTTTATAGTGTTTTTTGTGGCGGGTTTTGCCGAGACGAACCGCGCTCCGTTTGACTTGCCGGAAGCCGAGCCAGAGCTTGTAGGCGGCTATCATACGGAATATTCAGGCATGAAATTCGGCATGTTTTTCCTTGCAGAATACGGGCATATGGTGGCTTCGGCAGCGATGACAACCACATTGTTTTTGGGTGGGTGGCAGTTGCCAATTCCGGCATCGGTGCTGGCTCCAATCGGTCTTGTGGAAGGCTCAATTGTGCTTGGATTACTGCAATTCGGTACATTTTTTGCAAAAATAGCGGTAATGTGCTTCGTGTTCATTTGGGTTCGATGGTCGCTGCCACGTTTCCGCTACGACCAATTGATGAACCTTGGCTGGCGAGTAATGATGCCACTTGCGCTGGTGAATATTATTCTGACAACGATTGTGATGGCATTTCTTCGATAATCTCTTGAATGTTACTCTGACTTTAAACCTGACTTTTCAATTATTATGAACATCAAACACAACACCGAGTCACAACGGATGACATTTTGGGAAAAAATTTACCTTCCTGAAATTGCCAAGGGTATGGCGCTGACGTTTAAGCATATATTTGAGCCGAAAATGACGCGCTCGTACCCCGAAGAGCGCTTTGTTCCTCAAGGCTCGTATCGCGGGCGACCCGTACTTGTGCTGGAGGAATCCGGCGAACGCTGCGTAGCATGCGGGCTGTGTTCACGGGTATGCCCGGCACTTGCTATTGAAGTACAAGCTGCTGAGACCACTACCCGCGAGAAAGAACGCTATCCGGTGAAGTTTGAAATCAATATGCTGCGCTGCATTTTCTGCGGATTTTGCGAGGAAGCCTGCCCCGAAGAAGCCATTGTGATGAGCCGTGACGTAGAAATGATCTACGAAAACCGCGAAGATGCGATTTTGGGCAAAGAAAAGTTACTCGTGCCGATTGCACAACTTCAAGACCGCTTGGAATATCTGCGAAACCATCAGTACTACGAACCAGCTTCATAAAACAGCATTCGCACGTGCCTGAAATTTTGTATTTTGCAAAAGAGAATGCTTGAGTACACTCTCTTTGCCATCGTATTCCATTCTCGTTTTACAATTTCATCACCTTTTGAAAGTACCGTCATGTTTGGTCTCGGAACACCCGAAATTATCGTTATCGCGCTTGTTCTTGTGCTGCTTTTTGGTGCAAAAAAAATCCCTGAGCTGATGAAAGGGCTTGGCTCTGGCGTGAAAGAATTTAAAAAAGCTTCAACACTGCCTGCCGACGAAGATGAAAAAGCAGAAGTCAAAAAATAAGCCGATTCCAATTCTCATAATGCGTCACACCAAAGGCATTATCAATCATTGCCCATTATTCATTGTCAATTGAAAAACTATGTTTGACGTTGGCGGCGGTGAACTGCTTTTCATTTTACTGGCAATTGTTCTGCTGTTCGGACCGAAAAAATTACCAGAGTTGGCGAAATCATTCGGCAAGGGCATGGCGCAACTTCGCAAGGCTCAGACGGAGTTCCAGCGTAATTTGAACTCACTGCAAGAAGAAATTGAATCAACCGTGAATGAACCTGTTCAGCAGGTGCGTTCTCTGTTGGAAGAGGGCGACGACCTGCCGTCAGCGCGAGAAGATAAGCCTGTAAACGATGGCGTGATGCCGCTTGGGGAATACACAGATGCAAGTGCCAGCGCGATTGATAGCATGAATATCGTGCAGTCAGAGGCGCTGCCCGAAGTCCAACACCTTACCCCCATCCGTATTCAGCCCGCAGAAGGCGCTATTGCCCGCAATGCGGCTGCTACTCAGAACGATAACAACGACATTCCATCATCGAAGAATCCTGCATGAAATCATATATCTCGTTTCGCAACGACCTTGAAGCAAAAAAAACAACGTGTGCCGAAGCTGTTGAAACCTTCCTTGCAACTATTGCAGCCAAACAAGACCTGAACTGCCTTCTCTCCGTCAACGCCGCTGGCGCTCGCGCTCAAGCTGCTGAAGCCGACGCACGCTTCTCCGCTGGAAATCCGCGCCCGCTTGAAGGTATGGTTATTGCCTTAAAGGACAATATCAACACCAAAGGTATCCGCACGTCGTGTGGCAGCAAAATCCTCGAAACATATGTTCCCATCTACGATGCAACGGTGGTGGAACGTCTGAAAAATGCGGGCGCAATCATCATTGGCAAAGCAAACATGGATGAGTTTGCCATGGGTTCATCGAATGAAAACTCTGCATATGGAGCGGTCAAAAACCCTGTTAATCCGGAGTATGTGCCGGGTGGATCATCGGGCGGTGCCGCAGCAAGCGTCGCGGCAGAACTTTGCCATGCTGCGCTTGGTTCGGACACTGGCGGCTCGGTACGGCTTCCAGCTTCATTTTGTGGGGCGGTGGGTTTAAAACCGACATATGGACGTGTATCGCGTTACGGCTTGGTTGCCTACGGTTCGTCACTCGACCAGATTGGACCGCTCGCCCCAACAGTGGCAGATGCAGCCTTGCTTTTTGATACTATTAATGGCAACGACGAACGCGATGCAACAAGTTGCCCTTTTACGCCGCTCAACACAACATCGCAACTCAATGCTCCGCTACCCGCAACGTTTACGGTTGCGGTACTCCCCGATGAACAGCTTAGAGGTTGTGACGATGACGTGTTGCTGGCATACCGCAAAGTGTTAGGGACGCTGCGCGGCATGGGCGCAGAGATTGTCACGCATGAAATGAAATATATTGGAGCGCTGATTCCTACGTATTACATCATCGCCACCGCCGAAGCCTCATCAAACCTATCGCGGTACGACGGTGTTCGCTACGGCTTCCGGGCGGATGTAACAAATGACGAGGATGATATGGTCATCAAAACTCGTTCGCAGGGTTTTGGTGCAGAAGTTAAACGCCGCATCATGCTTGGAACCTACGTTTTGTCGTCCGGCTATTATGATGCGTATTACACGAAGGCATTAAAAGTACGGCGCTTGATTTACAACGATTACAAACAAATGTTCAAAACAGCAGATTTGTTCGCGTTGCCGTCGTATCCCACGCCACCGTTCAAAATTGGCGAAAAATCCTCTGACCCGCTCGCAATGTATTTGGGTGACATCTTCACCGTATCGGCAAACTTAGGCGGCGTTCCGGGTATCAGCATTCCCGCAGGAACAGCATCCAATGGTCTTCCCATAGGAATACAATTACAGGCAAACCACTTCGACGAAATGCACTTGATGCAATACGCACACCATCTGGAGAAGGCGTTAACATAACGCCGAGCATCAGGGCAGCCACATCTGCAAGCGTTATCACCTGCGACGCGCCAAATCTTGAATTTCTCTCATCGGAAGATGTCAATTGGTTCTTTACCTTGTCATTTTTTATTTATGGGAAATTTCTATTGACATTCACGATGGCGTAATGTATTTTACCCCTGTCGCAGCTTCACAGCGTACAAAACATAGCGCTTCGCAACCCCCTTCCATGGGGCTCTCTTCGTTGGACAGTCTATTTAGTTGTGGAGTTCTCTCAAATGCCCAAAATCGTACCGACCATTCTATTTCCAAACATCTCAACCCAACCGGAGGAGGAACCATGCCAACTGAAACCCAAGAGACGGTAAAAGCCACTATTACGAACCCAAACCGCCCGTGGACGCGGCATTACGTCAATGGTGTATCGGACACGCTTGAATATCCTCCTACAATGTTGTGGGAAATGCTAAAACGTTCAGCTGATACGTACCCTGACAATACGGCGACGATATTTCTGGGCGCAAAGCTGACCTACGGCGAGCTTTGGCAGTCTGTTCAGCAGTTTGCGACAGCACTCCAGATGATGGGCGTTAAAAAAGGCGACCGTGTGGCTATTATGCTGCCAAACTGCCCGCAATTCCTGATTGCATTCTACGGAGCAAACCTCGCTGGCGCTACGATTATTGCCGTAAACCCGATTTACACATCACGCGAACTTGAGTTTGTACTCAAAGATTCCGGCGCAGAAACCCTGCTCATTCTGGATTTGAAATACCCTGTGTTCCGCGAAATCGCGGCTAATACAAACATCAGACGTACTATTGTCACAGGCATTCAAGATTATTTGCCATTCCCTAAAAATCTTCTCTTTCCGCTTAAAGCCCGTAAAGAAGGTGTCTGGGTGAATGTTAAACCCGCGCCAGACCTCTTTTCCTTCAAAAAAGTGTTGGGCAAACATTCTCAACCACCGTCGCGCGTGGAGCAAAATCCGAAAGAAGATTTAGCAATGCTGCTTTACACAGGCGGCACCACGGGTTTTCCGAAAGCGGCGATGCTCACGAATCACAACCTTGTGGCAAATTCAGTCCAGATGAATTCGTGGCTTTCGGCACAGGCTGTCGCTGAAGGGAAAGAAATATTTGGCGGCGCATTACCGTTTTTCCATAGCTTCGGGCTTTCGGTCGTGATGAATATTGCCATTAAAACCGCTTCCACGATTGTTGTATTCCCGAAATTCAATACTGCTGATACGGTGAAGGCATTAGAAAAGTATAAAATTGGCTTTTTTCCGGGTGTTCCAACGATGTATGTTGCTATCAATAATTTCCCCGATATTGCAAAGTACAATTTACGAAGCATCAAAGCATGTTTTTCAGGTGGAGCACCGCTACCGCTTGAGGTGAAGCAAGAATTTGAACGCCTCACAGGTGGCATTCTCATTGAAGGGTATGGATTGTCTGAAACATCTCCCGTTCTTACGGGCAATCCGCTTGGCGGCGAAAATCGCACAGGAAGCATTGGCATTCCCTTGCCCGACACCGACCTTGCGGTAATGGACGAAGACGGCAATATCTTGCCAACGGGCGAAGTTGGTGAAATTTGTGCACGTGGTCCGCAGGTGATGAGCGGTTATTGGAATCGTGAGGACGAAACCGCAAAGTCACTTAAAACGGCATCTGACGGGAACGTATGGTTCTTCACGGGTGATATGGCGCGGATGGACGAAGACGGATATTTCTATATTGTTGACCGCAAAAAAGACCTCATTCTTGTAGGCGGCTTCAATGTGTTCCCGCGCGAAGTCGAGGAAGTTCTCTACGAACATCCTGCCGTGCAAGAGGCAGTTGTGGTGGGTATCAAAGACAAATTTATGGGTGAAATCGTAAAGGCGTATATCATTTTGCGCGAAGGGCAAACCGCTACGGAAGATGACGTTGTAAAGTTCTGCCGCGAACGGATGGCGCATTACAAAGTGCCAAAGAAAATAGAATTCCGTTCGGAACTCCCAAAAACAATGATTGGCAAAATTTTGCGCCGTGTGTTGGTGGAAGAAGAACAAGCAAAAGCAGCTGCAATATCAAACTAATACGGCGTTCAGAATGATTAAAAATAAACATGCCTGTCGTGCAAGCAATGATGCTGTGCGACAGGCATGTTTTTGAGTTTTAAGAATTGTCTGAAAATTAAACCTCCGACAGCCTTAATATTCCGGTTGCTCCGGCTTGTTTTGCAGCACGTTTTCAATAGCTTGCAGCACATCCGGCGTGATTTTTGGCAAAGATTCTAATGATTTTAAAGTTTCTTCGAGTTGCTCCACGCGGGTTGCGCCCAAAATCACAGTGCTTACGTTGGGATTAGTCGCACACCACGCAATACCAAGTTGCGGGAGTGTCATGCCGAGATCAGCCGCAATCGGCTTTAATGCGAGAACCTTTTCGATAGCGTTGTTTTGCAGAACGGTTTCTTTCAGCCATTCCAAACCCGGACGATTGAGACGTGACGATGCGTTCAGGTCGCTAATGTATTTGTCCGAAATCAAGCCCGATGCAAGCGGCGACCAAACCGTGGTTCCCATGCCTATGGTTTTGTATAATTGTGCGTACTCGACCTCAAAACGCTGACGGTGAAACATGTTGTACTGTGGCTGTTCCATAGCGGGCGGAATCAAGTTGTACTGCCGCGCAACCGAATATGCCTCCATAATTTCTTGAGCGCTCCATTCCGACGTTCCCCAATACAAAATTTTGCCTTGTTGGATGAGGATATTCATCGCCCAAACGGTTTCCTCAATAGGGGTGTGTTTATCGGGTCGATGACAAAAAAACAAATCTAAATATTCCATTTGCAAGCGCTTTAATGCTGCATTGCAGGCTTCCACCACGTGTTTGCGCGATAACCCAAGCTGGTTCGGTTTGTCGCCACCCCAATACACTTTGCTAGAAATCACATAGGTGCTTCTGTCCCACTGCATTTTTTTGAGAATGTCACCCATCACAATCTCCGAACGCCCATGTGCATACGCCTCTGCATTGTCGAAAAAATTTACACCTACATCGTAAGCAGTCTTCATCAACCCTTCAGCAACATCGTTGCTGATTTGCCCGCCGAATGTGAGCCATGAACCAAGCGAAAGCGTACTGACTTGTATGCCGTGTTTTCCGAGACGTTTGTATTCCATAGATTTTTGATATTAAATTGGTAAAGTGTTCAAAATTGCCAAAAGTCGCGTATTTTCGTCGTGTGTACCAACGGTAATACGTAAACAACCCTCGCAGAGCGTCACAGACGAACGGTCACGCACGATAATTCCTTGACGAACAAGTGCTTCGTAGATTTCACGGGGTTTGGTGACACGCACAAGTAAAAAATTTGCATCCGATGGATATAATGCTTCCACAACGCTGAATTTCGGTAATTCCACCTCCAATCGGCGACGTTCCTCCAAGGTTTCGCGGACGACGCGCTCTTTCCACACGGTGTTTTCAAGTGCTTTGAGGACCAATTGCTGGGTGACGGAGTTGATATTATACGGTGGTTTTATCTTATTCAGCACGGTTATGATTTCTTGCGACGCAAATGCCATTCCAAGCCTCAAACCCGCCAACCCCCATGCTTTCGAGAGTGTTTGCATAATAACGAGATTCGGATGATCGCCAAGTTCTGCCACAAAGGACGTTTCCGGCGCAAAATCAATATAGGCTTCGTCCAATACCACAATACCATGAAAGCCCTGTATAATCTGACGTAGAGCATCGGCGCTAAGGGAATTTCCCGTCGGGTTGCCGGGCGAGCATAAAAATATTATTTTTGTGCGTTCCGTTATAGCCGCCAGAAGGCGCTCTACGTCTATGCTGTACGTCAGCCCTTCACGCAAAAGAGGCACACGCACGACACGAGCATTTTGAATCTCTGCCGAAACTTCGTACATCCCATATGTGGGTGGCGTAATGATGAGTTCGTCCTGAGCAGGTTCGCAGAAGGCACGTATCAACAGGTCTATCACTTCATCGCTACCGTTGCCGATGAATATCTGTTCTGGAGCAACGTGTTTGATTTCTGCAAGACGAGCTTTTAAGGTTTTTTGGAGCGGGTCGGGATACCGATTATACGCGCCATTCGTTGATGTCTGCGAGGGTGAACCGAACGCATTTTCATTTGCATCCAAAAATACATCTGCCGTACCGGTAAACTCAGAACGAGCCGATGAGTAAGGCTTTGCAGCACGGATGTTTGGTCGAAGAAGATTTTCTAACGTGAATGTATTCATGCAATTGGTTTTAAGGATAGCTTACAAGCAACTGTGCCTGAAGTAGAAGTTATCTGACATTGTGTTTATCTTGAGCGCAGAGGATATGAGAACGCAGAGATTAAGAAACGTTTGAACTCGTGCGCTGCTCTGGCATATCCATAAAAATCCAAGTTCTCTGCGCTCTCTGTGGCTCTGCGCCCAAAAATTTTAGGCAAATTTGTATTGCGTCAGGGTTATGGATTATTTTTTTCGTTTTTTGGGCGGCGTACCAGCTTTGATAGGCGTTTCGATGATGATTTGCACAATACGCGAATACGCACGTCCTTCGGGTAAATTGTTGTCTTGCAACAGGCGTGCGTTGCCTACAGGCTTGATAACAAGCTGGTTTTCGGGTACTTGCAAAAGTTTTTGTACTTCCGCGCTGCGCCGTGCGGCAAGTTCGCGGTTATAGTCGCGTGAACCGCTTCGGTCGCCATATCCAGCGATAGTGACGGTTGAAGTTGGTTCGATTTTTTTCTTTACTTCTTCAAGCAAATTTTTTGTGTTTTCGGCATCTACGATAGATTTATCGTAGTCGAACATAATGAACGAAAAACGGTCAATGCGTTTGTCGTCCACAAGTTCGATGCGTTTTTTCTTGAGCGTGATTTGTTTGACAGTCACTTGTTTACTCACATTACCCTGTTTTCCGGCAGCATCAGCGGCTTGGAGCGTGATGACGAGCGGAATTTCCTCTTCGCGTACCAGATTGGCACCCATATTAAAAAGCTGTGGCTTTGGCATTTCGGAGCCGCTATATTGCTTCAAAACATTTCCCCTTTGCTTAATAAACATGTACCACCAGTTCAACCCCGCACCTGTGGCTATGCTCGGCGTAATTTCGAGCGTAGGCGGTGTGACTTCGCGAGATACATCATCATCAACAAGCGGCGCAAGGAGCGTGACAGGTGTAGCGATAAGCTCTACACGACGATTTTCTTCCATGCCATCGGGCGTATCAATGCGGGCACGGCGATCCGGCAGATTCTGCGCTTTTAGCGTAAGACGTTTAGTGTTAATACCCCAAATCTTTGTGAGATACTGCGCCACAGCTTGTGCGCGACGCATGGAGAGTGCCGTATCCCCCGTTTCAATACCCGTATTCGAGTTTGC
>JANYIG010000020.1 GCA_025358765.1 Candidatus Kapaibacterium sp. | reverse complement strand
ACCCAACAAAAGCCACTCCGTTTTTCGATGGATTGTTGTATTTTGGTGGCTGAATATCTCGCATAGAGCGTTAGTCTAACCATTCCTCGAACCCTCATCTGCTTTGTACGTTTAGAACGTTGCGAAATAAGGAGCGCCGAATGAAACGACGATTCGTTGTTCTTGTGATGTGGTTGTTGTGTTGGGATATAGCATTGCCACACATTGCCGCGCAGCAAGGGCTGTTTGAAGCCTTATACATTTTTAAGTTTTGTAGCTTTGTCACGTTCCCTCTCGAACGACAGAGTGGGGATTTTATTATCGGTGTTTTGAATGCACCCGATATTGCCGCGCAATTGCAAAAGACCGTCGCTGGTAAACAAATCGGTTCTCAAGGTATTAAGGTGAAAAATGTCTCCGAGGTCTCGGAGTTGAGCGGTTGCCACATCGCCTTTATCCCCGACAATATGAGCAAAAAACTTCCCAAAGTACAAGAACTCGCCCGCACGAAACCGATGTTGATTGTCACCAAAGGCGCTGGCTTGGCACGCGAGGGTGGGCATATCAACATTTTTGTCAATGGCGATAAAAAATTTGAAATCAATCGTACAGCAGCGGAATCTGTCGGACTAAAGTTGTCGGCGGATTTGCTCAAATTAGCGGTGGTGCTATGAACATCAGGTTACCATTCTTGCCTCGGTTTTGGTACGGTATCCTTGCTGTGATGCTGTGTGCCGTGATTGTGTCGCCGCTTATGGCACAGGACACGACCACGCCACTCGTCCAAAAACGTACGCAGCTCACGCGCAGCCAAATTCTGCTGATGAGCGTCGAGGAATTGCGCGAACTCTCGCTGGAAGAACTGACGGAGCTTGCAAGCATTGTTGGCGTGTCATCCGTAGAAGAGTTGTTTGATTTGCTTATCACGACGGCATCAAAATCGGAGGAAAAAATCATTGATGCGCCGGGCGTGGTATCCGTACTCACCGCCCGAGAAATAGAGCAGTTTGGCGCACAAACCCTCAAAGACGCGCTGAATTACATGACGGGCGTGGGTTTGCTCACGAGTTTTGTGAACCGCAACGGTATTGCGCTGCGCGGCGCACAGCAGCCGGTTGCCACCAACGACCACATCTTAATTTTGATAGACGGGCGACCAATCCGCGAAAATCTTTATGCTGGTCAATATTCGGCAATATTAGGCGCGTTTTCGATGGCGGGCGTAGAGCGGATTGAGGTTATTCGCGGACCCGGGTCGGTTCTGTATGGCACGGGTGCATATGTGGGGGTCATCAACCTTATTATGAAAAAAGCAAAAAAGCCAACGTTGAACGCATCGGCACAAGCTGGTTCGTTTGGAACGGCGCTTGGCTCACTTGATGGGGGCTTCACGGCTGGAAATGTGAATGTTTATGGCAGTCTGAATTATCTGAATCAAACAAGCTGGGAGCAAACTTTGCAAGGAGAAGATCCACCAAAGCCGCAAACGTTTAATTACAAACAAAACGGCGTAGGAGCGAATCTTGGTATTCAATTTGGCGGCTTAAAAGCCTCTACGTCGGTGATGCAATACAACGCCGATTGTTACGACCAGAACATCAAATTACCCCCATCGCTTTTTAAACAAACATTTTGGAATGCTGATATTGGCTACACACACGATATTACCGATGGGTGGAAAGCAAGCCTGAATGGGACGCTCACACAATATGACGGCTCTTTGAACAACCAAGTCATTCAGTCGCGTGATTACATCGTTGAGTTGACAAATTCCATCAAACCGCTCCAAACCATGAACATTATTGTTGGTGGTTTGACGAATATCCGCAACGGTTCGCTGTTTCTGAAGCCGCCACCCAATGTTGGTGGTAATGGGTATTATACCGTTGAGCCATACAATCAAGTGTGGTGGAGTGCTTATGTTCAAGCGGAATACACGCTGCAAGAGCGCATCAAACTCATTGCCGGAGCGCAGGTAAATAAGGTCGAAACGCTCCCGCTCAATGTGGTTCCACGTTTTGGCGCTATCTGGAGCATCACCGACGAGTTGACACTGAAAACACTGTACGGGCAGGCGTTCCGTTCGCCATCTGCCTACGAATCATTTCTTACGACCCCGCCACCCGACCATCGCGGAATCGAAGGCAATCCGAAACTCAAGCCCGAAACAACGTCCGTGCTCGACGTGGAGCTTTTTTACAAACGCACTAATCTTCAGGCATCGTTGGTCTTTTTTTATGGTAAACAAGACAACCTCATCGCTGTTGGATTCCCAGGAATGCAGCAGATGCCGCCCATGCCCCCACAAGGAAATCCAAGTTTTATCAATTTGACCACCTACCGCTATACCGGCGTGGAGTTTGAAGGAAAATATATTCCGATTGAACCGCTTTACATCCTTGGGTCAATCTCGTACCAAACGAACCTTTCCGGCGATAGATTTACGGATGCAAGCCCTTTGCCAAACGTTACGGCAAGGCTTGGTGCGGGGTACAACAATCCCGAAGCAGGGTTGTCCGTTGGCATAATGAACATTTTTTACAGCCGTCCACGTGATGATTTTGGCGGTACGTCGAAAAATCAGAAGTTTGCTGTGGTCAATCCTGCCGCCGAAGCATTTAATCTTTTGAGCGTCAACGTGGCGTGGGATATTACCAAAGCGTTTGGGTGGAATATGGGCACAACGCATATCCTTTTGAACGCCCGTGTGGAGAATGCGCTCGACGTACAAACATGGCAACCAGAATGGGTGCGGAAGGCAGTGAACACGCTGCCGATGTTCCCCGGACGCGGCTTGTTTGGCGGGATAAGCGTAAAATTTTGAATGATACAATTGGCTATGCACTACACTTTCGGCATCAAACAAAAGTTTATCGCACTGGCGCTTGCCTTGCTTGTGGCGGTGTCGGTGTTTGTCGCATGGTTTTTCCCTATGCGTCAGGAACGCCAGATGTCGGAGTATTTGAATCAAAAAGCACTTGTGCTTGCTCAGGTGACGGCGTACGGAACGGCTTCTGGTATGGTCTTCGACGATACCGTGTCGGTAAACAATGCGTTGGCGGGCGTTCGTACGCTGCCCGATGTGCAGTTTGCCCTTGCCTACAACACGCAGGGAATTCTCATGGGCGAGGTGAAACAGCGCAACGCCGCGCCATATCAACAGGTGATAATCGGTTTTCGCGGCTCGCTCGCGCCAACTGTAGAAGAATTACGAGCAATTACGATTGTCAGCGTCCCGATTGTGCTGAACGATGCAACGCATGGGCAGTTGATTCTGGGATTAACACGAGAATTTTTGGAGCGCGACGTACGGAGCGGGCGAATGATGGGCTTCCTCGTGAGCATGGCGATTGTGGTCGTGGGCGGGCTGGTCTTTTTTTGGCAAACTTCGCGTCTTGTGCGCCCAATTCAAACCTTGGAACAAGCCGCCGAGAGCATTGCAGGCGGGCAGCTTGACATTGCGGACGTAGCGGTGGTTTCGCACGATGAAATTGGCAAACTCACACGCGTGTTCAACCAAATGGTCGGCAACCTCCGTGCGTACATTACGCAAATCCAGCATCAACGGAACGAACTTTCAACCGTTAATAGTCAATTACAGGAAAATAATCTTGAACTTGCTGCCGCCAACGAGGAGATTCAGCGCCAAGTGGAGGTGCAAGCCGAACAATCGCGGGAAATTGAACTTGCTAACAGCGAGCTTCAAGAAAAAAATCTCGAAATTGATAGTGCTATGAAAGAACTGCAAGCCGCACAAAGTCTGCTGGTGCAAAGCGAACGCATGAACGCCGTCGGGATGCTCACCGCAGGCGTGATGCACGAAATCAACAATCCGAACGCCGCCGTGCTTGCAGCGTTTTACGATATGAAGCATACCATCACGCAGATTCACGATTTTTTCTTCAATTTGCTCGATGAACAGGGTAAACACACCCGCCGCGCACAGGCGTTTGCACAATTATGTGACGATGCCCAGCAAACACTTTCCATTGCCCACAACGGCGCAGAGCGCGTAAAAACTATTGTGGCAAACTTGCAAACGTTTACCAAACATCAACGCGCCGGACTCTATCAAATTCATCTCGTAGAAGAACTGCAATCAACCATTGAAATTTTTCGCTATCAATTTAAAAACGTTGCCGTGCAGTTATCGGTAGCAGAGGACATCACTATTACGGGAAATGCGGGGGAATTGAATCAAGTGTTCTTAAATTTGATGGTCAATGCCGCGCAAGCCGAAGCAACCGCAATTACCATTGCAGCCGTACGCAATACTAATGCCCGAATGGTTGAATTAACAATAGCTGATAATGGAAAAGGAATGACGGACGAAGTGCGAAAGCATATCTTTGAAGCATTTTTCAGCACAAAGGGAACGGGCAATAGTGGTTTGGGATTGAGCATTTCCAGACAAATTTTGGAGCATCATCACGCGGCATTAGCGGTTGAATCCGTGCTTGGCAAAGGAACGACATTTACACTGGCTTTTCCATTCGCCAGTTCCGAAGCCGATGGGTAGCTGAAGGGAAAATAATTACGGCAATCGAATTTCTGAATTACTTGAAATTATTACAGAATTATGAGCAACACCCAGAACACACGTGATGACCACGCACCGCTGTTGGTACTCAGGGATGACGATAGCACTCTTCTATCGTTGAGCGATGCCGACGACGTGAACGAAAACCCTACCAAGGATTCGCTTGATGTGCCTCCGAGTTTGCGCCCGCTCTTGATTGTAGATGACGAGGAGATGTTGCTTCAGATTCTTGGCAAACTTTTTCGCGGGCGCTACGATGTCCGTTTGGCGCATTCGGGCGCTGTTGCCCTTGAATTTCTGAATGACGGCTTTAGACCTGAAGTCATCATTGCCGACCAACGAATGCCCGGAATGTCGGGACCGGAGTTTTTGGCGCAAAGTCGCTCCGTCGTGCCGCAGGCAGTGCGGATTATCCTCACGGGTTACACCGATGTGAACGATGTTATTGACAGCATCAATCTTGGTTATGTCTATCGTTTTATCACTAAACCCTGGAATCCCGACGAACTCAGCGAGACGATTCGATTGGGGTTCGAGCATTACGACATCACTACGCGTAACAAAGAACTTGCCAATGCACTGCGGCAGCTTGAGGAGTTAGACCGGGAGAAATCCGAGATTATGGGCATCGTTGCACACGACCTGAAAAATCCCATCGGCTCGGTACGTTTGATGGCGGAGATGATTATGGCGGATAATACGATGACCGCTGAGGAAACGGACGAATTCATCAAACTTATCTACGATGCTTCCGAGCGTGCGTTGGAGTTTATCAGTCGGTTGTTGAGCCTTGATGCCATTGAACGCGGCACTGTTGCACTGCATCTGCATTCAACAAATGTGGTGCAGGTCGCTGAAAATATCGTAAAACAATACATCATACCAGCACAGAAAAAAAATATTACGATTCACTGGACACAAACGGAACCACTTTTTGCCATTGCCGAAGAAGCAACGCTTCGTCAAGTGCTTGACAATCTTATCTCCAATGCCGTCAAATATTCGCCGCACGGGAAAAATATTTGGATAACAGCAAGCGATCGCCTGTTGCCGGAGGAGTTTCCCGACGATGGCAAACTTCAGCCGCAAGCGGGTAGTATTGCGCTTGTCGTGCGAGACGAAGGTCCAGGCTTAACCGACGACGACAAAATAAAAATGTTTGGCAAATTCACCCGCCTTTCCGCGCAACCAACGGGCGACGAAAGTTCGACGGGGCTCGGGCTTTCCATCGTAAAGCGTTTTGTTGAGGCGATGCACGGTCGCATCTGGGTTGTGAGCGAATTGGGGCAGGGCGCACGATTTGTCGTGGCGCTGCCACCTGTTTCTGCAACAAATTGAGGATTGGAATATTCCGTGCTTAATATTTCTATGCTTATATATCGTTGGGTGCTGAAAGCGGCTCTGGTGGCTGCGATAACGATTTACTTCACTCCTGCGGCGCTACCGCAAGAGGTACAAACCCAGCAAGTGCCGGCGCAGCGCGTGGTTGCCCAAGGCGGAAGAGCGCAAGAGTTGAAGTGGAATATTATTGTGACAGACAGAACCAGTTTTGATGACATGCGCTTGGATAGCCTTGTGGCGGATACGCTCTATACCTCGAACAAATTTCGGAATGTGAAATCCATCGGTTGCAGCGAGATTGCAAAAATTGAGTATCAACCGAATCATCTTGCCTGGGCAATGGCGGGCGTTGGAGCGATTGTATTGGGTGCTACAGTTGCCATTCTTGTGTCTAATGATGCCGCATCCACTCCTGCCTCCACTGGAATCCATTCTGGTAACGCTAAAGGTGATATTGAGTCGTCAATTCTTCCACTCGGCTTCGTCGGAGGCTTTTTGGGCGGTCTATTTGGGTTGGTTATAGGTACTGTTATTGATGGTGTTACAATGGATTCTTACGACCTCACAAAAATGACAACTGCCCCAAAAGCGCTCCTACTCACAGATTTACTCGTTTCCGGCACATCCACGCGGCGGTAAAAGCGGGCTTTCACCCAACAACGAAATTTTAATGGCATCTCCTCCTTCTTTGAGCATTGTTGGTACCTCATCGGTGATGCGTCGCGCTATTGAGCGCGTCGAGCAGGTGGCTCCA
>JANYIG010000188.1 GCA_025358765.1 Candidatus Kapaibacterium sp. | reverse complement strand
CGATTCTGTGCCGTCCGCGCGATAGATGTATGCCGTTTCACTTGCAATATCGAGCAACCACGCAAGGCGGCAGCCGTTTTGTATCCATTCGTACATTTTGGCTTGTGTGAATTTGAGTGAGCTGGAAGTATTGAGTATTTCTAACACAAAATCGGGACAAAGCGGTAATAATTTCTCCCGATGCCGTTCGTTCAAGTTTTAGTTCTTTGTTCGACGTTGCCAAGCGGAAAAATTCTTCGTCGGTCAAACCGCCAATCGCCGACACATCAAGGGTGAAGGAATCCATCAACATAGCGTTCTCCTTGCAAAAATGGTGTTTTGGTAAACTATCGTTGCAAAAAACCGTTCAAAAAGTGCATAACCACAAGCGCTGCGAGCTTGGACGTTGTTCCATCGACATCAAAGTTCGGATTAACCTCAGCAATATCAATAAGCTGTGTGGAATAATGCCGACCCGCCAGGAATGCGGCTTCCAAGATTTCCTCTGCTGTCAAACCCACGGGTGATGGCGCACTAACACCCGGCGCATCTGCGCTCCGCACGGCATCCATATCGAAACTCACCATGATGCGATCTGTGTCGTTGGAAGCATAGCGCAGGGCATCTTCAAACAGATTTTTCATGCCCTCGCTGCGAATCTGATCTAATGTGCGAAGCATCGCACCACGTTCTTTGAGCGTTTGTACGTGCGCCGAGGCATTTGCAAACGGCTGAATACCAAGCTCTACGAGGTTATGAGGCAGTAGTTTTTTACTCTCATCATCGAGCATTTGCCGAAATGAAGTGCCGCTATTCCGCATGGGGACTGGATTGCGATAATCCAAATGCGCGTCAATATTTATCACTCCAACTTGAAATGCTGTTTTCGAGAACCCGAGGAAGTTGGGGTACGAAATATCGTGTCCGCCGCCAAGAACAATGGGAATGATGTTGCTGTCGAGCAAGATTTCGATGGCATATTCTAAGTGCTCATGCGTTTCTTCGAGCGTTGTGCCTTCACGAATGTCGCCAAAATCAAAAATTCGTAGCGAAGCAATATCGTCATCCAATGTTTGATCGGGTGAGAATGGAGTGAATTTGTACAGCGCTTGCCGGATATTCGTTGGCGCGTATCGCGCACCCGTACGCCCCTTATTGCGCCGTACGCCCTCGTCTTCGGGCACACCCAAAATGCCGACCGTGACCTCTTGCACGTAGCCTTCGAGTTTGCGGAGTACGAGGTCGCCCATGCGTATGTCGTCCGAGTCGTTCCGCGAGAAAAAGAGATCTGGTGCGGGTTCAATGAGAATGTCGCGCAGATGTTCTGCTGGATTTATCATACTGTACTCACGACCTTTCCGTTTTTGATAATCATTGAAATGGGGTTTGTTCCAAAGTGATAGGCGCAAAAACGCCAGTCTGGTATGTCGCACAACAGCATATCCGCTTGTTTGCCGACTTCCAAACTACCACGTTCGTACGCAAGTTCAAGCGCAGTCGCGCCGTTCAGCGTTGCTGCGGTGAGCGCTTCTTCCGGCGTTATCTGCATTTGTGTACACGCAAGCGTCATCATCATCGGCATAGAATACGTCATCGAAGAGCCGGGGTTGAAGTCTGTTGCTAATGCAACCGTCGCACCAGCATCTATCAAGCGCCGCACGGGTGGATACGGATGATTCAAAAAAAGCGAAGCACCCGGAAGTGCCGTTGCTATCGTTGTTGAGGAAGCTATTGCCTGAACGCCACTTTCCGTCGTGCATTCAAGGTGGTCAACCGACACTGCTCCAAGCCGCACACCAAGTTCCGATGCGCCCGAGGAAGAAAGTTGGTCTGCGTGAAGTTTGAGCTTGAATCCCAGCTCCAGAGCGGCATTCAAGATACGTTCTGTTTGTTCAAGCGAAAAATAATTCTGCTCGCAGAAAATATCACAAAACTGAGCCAATCCGCGCTCTTTCACCGTCGGCAGCATTTCGTTGATGATAATATCTATATAACGATTACGGTTGTGAACATCACCCTGAAACTCAGGTGGAAAGGCATGAGCGCCCAAAAACGTCGGTATAATTGTCATCGGATGAGAGCGTTGTAACTCCGCAACAACTTCCAGCATCTTCAGTTCAGATGCTGTGTTCAAACCGTAGCCGCTTTTGATTTCCACCGTTGTCGTACCGTGCCGCAACATGTCGTGGAGCCGTTTAGAGGCAATAGTATAGAGTTCTTCTGCTGAAGCGGCTCGTGTGGCATTCATTGTGGAAAGAATTCCGCCTCCGGAGGCTGCAATCTCCTGATACGTCTTGCCTGCCGAACGCATAGCAAATTCATTCGCACGATGTCCGCCAAACACGGTATGCGTGTGTGAATCCACAAAACCCGGAAGCGCCACCATTCCTTGTGCATCGAGCATTTGTACGATTGGCGGTTTTGTTTGGGTTGATGATGTGTACTCAAAATGCTCCGTCAGCGATTCGGCGACAAATACGAGGCTTTTCATCGTGGAAGAATCGCCAATACGGGTAATGATACCGTTTTCAACTAACACGGCGGCATCCGCTAATACCTGAATTTTCTGCATGGCTGCGCCAGCAAGTCCCTTTTGACCTGATGTCTGTGGTGTAATCAGGTGACCGATATTGTAAATAAGCATCGAATCCATAGACGCAGAAAAACGATTGGTATAATT
>JANYIG010000182.1 GCA_025358765.1 Candidatus Kapaibacterium sp. | reverse complement strand
CGGAACAAAAACTCCTCATTGACAGCAACAAAAACGAACACAACCAAGGATGGAATAACTGTTTCTGCGGAAAACGACAAGGATTGTGGGTGAACAAAACCGCCTATCCACAAGCCCCCAAAACCAAGCACTATCAAGCCACCACCAAAGGTTGTACCTTGAACAAGCTCCCACCCTGTGTTCGTAAGCCGCCACCCAACTGCCGCCATCGTCGTTTTATCTATACGCCTTACAAACAGCCACGTTGTGCCAATGGCAGCGCTAAGAGCAAACATTTCTGCCACCATATTCAGCCACGGAGATTCCGCTCGAAATACGGTAAGTGCTTTGTCAAGGGCATCTAAGCCGTTTTGTGATAGATAGATGCGAGTTCCCATGCTTTCCATCACAGCGAAGTTCACAATGCCATACACAAACTGCATGGCAAGGATAGCAAAAAATATTCGCCAAAAGACCTGAACGCCAGAATTGTCGGGTATTTTGGGGTCATTGGTCGAGTTTGAAAACACATGAGATAATACGTTGTCTTCCATAGAATTCACCATTCAAAAACGTATTGAGATTTGAAGGTTTGTTCGTTCATTTATTATTCCGCCGAATCCCACTCATCCAGCACGAGCGGCTTGGGCGCAAATTCTGTCCCGGTTCGTTCAATCGTAATAGCAGCTTGAACACCAGCGATTGCCGCATCAAACGTTGCAGTGCGCGTGCCTTGCACGAAGCCGATTTCCTCGCCCTTTTTGACTTCCGAACCACATTTTTTACGAAACACGATGCCCGCCGAATAATCCAGCACGTCGTCCGCTTTCATGCGCCCTGCACCCAGAACGATGCTCGCCAAGCCGATTTCTCGTGCTTGCATACCCGTAATCACGCCGTCTGCCTGTGCGACAATAGCCTTACGTGGCGTGTTGGCGTATTTCGCAGCACTACTTTCGATGTCGCCGCCTTGTTCGGTGATAAGGTCACGGAAAAGTTTCTCCGCAGAGCCGTTATTCCACGCTGTTTGGATGGCTTTTCGCGCTTCGTCCGGCGTTGCCGCCCCTCCACCAACATAAACCATTGCTGCGCCCAACCGTTCTGTGAGTTCACGAATGTCCGTCGGAGCGTTGCCCTTGAGGGATTCTAACGATTCCTCGAATTCAAGCCAATTTCCAACGGCGTAACCAAGCGGCTCGTCCATGTTCGTGAAGAGGATTCGCATCCGTAAGCCGGCGGCTTTTGCAACGCCAATCATGCTTTCCGCCAGCACTCGTGCCTTGTCGAACGTGTCCATGAATGCGCCTTTGCCGACTTTGATGTCCATGACGAGTGCATCCAAATCTTCGCAGAATTTTTTACTGAGAATCGAAGCTGTTATCAAGCCCGTAGATTCGACCGTTCCCGTCACATCGCGCAAGTGGTAGAGGGTCTTGTCGGCAGGCGCAATGTCCGCAGTTTGTTTTGCCAGAAATCCACCGAATGTACTCAAAAGTTCGATACCACGTGCGTTGTCAACATCCATTGAAATCCCGACCGATTCGAGTTTGTCCACCGTGCCGCCCGTGTGACCAAGTCCACGACCGGAAATCATGGGAACCGCAATACCACACGCAGCTACAACGGGCAACAGCGGAAGCGAGATTTTATCGCCCACGCCGCCGGTAGAGTGTTTATCTACTTTCGATTTTTTGACACTCGAAAAATCGTAGCGTTTGCCAGAGTTTGCCATTGCCAGCGTGAGTGCTGCCACTTCTGTTGCCGCCAAACCCCGCGTACACGCTGCCATGAGGAATGCGGCGGCTTGCGGATCGGACACATAGCCGTCGGTTAAGCCTTTGATAAACCATTGGATTTCGTCGCGGGTGAGTTCGGCACCATCGCGCTTTTTGCGGAGTAGTTCGGCTGGAATCATTGCTTTAATATTGGGGTTTTGGGTTGAAGATGTACGGAATTAGCGTTGAAGCCCCGTTATTCGTTGTTGTTAATGGTCTTTTGAAGAAAAGCCGTACCCTTTGAAGATATGGCGTACAAATAAGAATCTGGGAGAGAAACTTTAAAAAGGAGATTTTTCCATCTGTCGGCGAATGAATTGACCGAATAGAGGAACAGCAAAAGAGTATTTTCCTGGACGTTTTCTATATACTAAACCAGCATCCGCAAGCGTGTTCAACATTTGATTAACATGGCTTTTACTAAAGGGCTTATCAAGCATTTGCTTTGCAAACTCAGCAATCTCTTGTACTGTGAATTCTGTGTCGCAATTAGTTAATGATGCAATAACCTGGAGTAAATCTCGCTGACGGTCTGTAACGCGTGCGTAGCGCCCGGCAAAAAAATCTGCATCTAATTTCCGGATGATTTCATTTACTGGTACGGAGGCTTCTTCGCCCGAGTTTTTTTTCTGGATGAAAACATCAAACACTTCGCGGCAAATAAATTGAATGAAGTAGGGATAGCCGCCTGATACTTCAACAATCGTTGCGACAGACTCATCATTGAACGTAATCGAACCTTTGCCATCTTTTATAGGTTTAAGAATAGCTTCACGACTATCTTTGCTACTGAGGTGGTCAAGAACAATGATATGAAACATGCGTTCAGCAAAGGTGCGGGCTTCAACCAATTTTGGAAAGAGCGTTGGCAAACCCGTTAAAACTAGCATAAAGGGAATACCTTGCTTTTGAATAGATTGAAAAACATCAAGCAGATTAGATAAGGGATATTGGTCTTTGGCGGCGTGATCCGATAGATGCTGAGCTTCGTCATATGCAAAAATGACCCCTGTAATTGAGTCTGTATCCTTGAGATATTGCCATGTATAGAGGAGAACGTTTTTGATTTTATCTGCAGCCAAACCAGGCGTTGTACTATATATCTGTGCTAAAACATTGTAATTCAGCGTAACGATTTCGTCTGGAATATCAACAACAAAACCTATTTGTCTTGATGGCTTCTTGTGTATGATAATGTTTGATGTCACAACGGAAAGATCTGCCAATAAACGCGTTGCGATGCTTTCTTCACTTAAGCTAGCGGTTTCTGATAAATCTGTTCCTACCCATAACCACTGATTCTCAATAGCTATTGGTTTAAGTGTATCCAGCAAAACTGTTTTACCAGAACCGCGCAGCCCTGTCAGAACAAGATTTTCGAGAATAATATCTTGCCGAAGAAGTTTTCTAAATTCATCAATTTGCTGTTCACGACCTGCTAAATGCGGTGGCATTTGACCTGCACCAGGTCGGAACGGGTTACGAAACGAAGTTATAGCTGGCATAAGGCTAAAAAGGTGTATTTTTTATGGCTAAATTTAGATTGAATGCTAAATTTAGCTTTTTTGTCGTGTATTACAAAATTATTCGTTTGAAGAAAATCCATAACCTTTGAGAATATGACGTGCGAGCGATGATTTGTGTACCTCGTCCGCGCCGTCGTAAATCCGTGCACCGCGTTCATGCCGATACCAGTAGGAAAGCACCGTGTCGTCGGTAATACCCAACGCGCCATGTACCTGAATCGCCCTATCTACAACGCGATGCAGCACATTTGCCACAAAAAACTTGATAGTCGAGATTTGTTGCCGCATGGCGGGCGCACCGTTGGCATCAATACCGTGTGCGGTGTGCAACACCATCAGCCGTGCGGCATCTATCTCGGCGCGGCTTTCTGCTATCCAATCTTGAATGATTTGTTTGCCTGCAAGTGGTTTGCCGGGCGCAAGTTCGCGTTTTACGGCGTAGCTGCACATCATATCGAACGCACGTTCGCAAATGCCGACAAACCGCATACAATGGTGGATCCGACCCGGACCAAGCCGTAATTGCGCCAGTTCAAAACCTTTTCCTTCCTCGCCGATAAGATTTGATGCGGGTACACGGCAGTTTTCGTAACTAATTTCCGCATGGCTTGCGTAACTATCGCCTTCTTCCCCCATAATGCGAATATTGCGAACAAGGTGAAACCCGGGCGTGTTGACGGGTACAATAATCATGCTTGCTCGTTTGTGCGGCGGCGCTTCGGGATTCGTGACTGCCATCACAATAGCAAACGCAGCACCGTCAGCCGATGACGTGAACCATTTATGACCGTTAATCACATAGTCGTCGCCGTCATGCACGGCTGTTGTTGCCATATTCACAGGATTTGAACCAGCAAACTCCGGCTCGGTCATCGAAAAACACGAACGAATATCGCCGCGCATCAGCGGTTCAAGCCAGCATTCACGCTGTTTGGGTGTTGCAAACTGATGCAAAAGTTCCATATTGCCAATGTCTGGCGCTTGGCAGTTAAAAACGTAGTGTCCAAGCGGGCTGCGACCTAACTCCTCGCTCACCTGTCCAAATTCTGTGAGCGTCAGCCCCAAACCGCCGTCGTGTTCCGGCAGATGCGGAGCCCACAAGCCTTGTTGCTTCACCTGTTCACGGAGGCTCTTGAGGGCTGGCTCCACAACGCGAAACGAGCCTTGCAAATATGCGGACTCCAACGGAAGAATGTCGTTCGTAACGATGGTACGAATGCGTGGAAGCAGCCCTGCAAGGCGCTCAGTTGTGAACAGGTTCATGAGAGTTCGTTAAAACTGTTGGTAAAATAAGGTTGGAATAGGCATTATTACGAGCTGATGCGATAATACGAATTTAGCGAAGATTCACCAATGTAAAATACAGCAACTGCCCCCAATACGCATGGAATGCTAATGCTGGCGGTATCTCTGCTAAAAAGCGCATTCGCACAGATACCCACGTCCAGTATCCAAGCGTTACGGCGGCGGGTTCCATAAAAGCATCAAACGTCATCAGACACAAAGCACCAAAAGCGAAACTGCGCTCTGCGTTCAGCGTCAGAGCTTGTGTACCGAGAATCGTAATGAAAATCGTTCCGACGCAATGCTCTGTTCTGAAACTCCTTGCTCCATAATAGTAGTACTGACTTGGGGTGTACCGCATTGATTATTCAACGAAAATCGCTATAAAAAGCGAATTATTTGTTGTATTTTTTGATTCGGTTATTTCTTGTTTCACACCATTCCCCACAAATTTTGCACGAAATCGTTAACTCCCCCCGCGAACGCGCCATTGCTGTTGGCGTTGGTACAAAACGCACGAACCGTGAAGAAGCACTTGAACATTTGGATGAATTAGAGTTTCTTGCCGAAACTGCTGGCGTAGAAGTACTCCAAAAGCTCTATCAAGCTCTTGATAAACCAGACAGCGGCACGGCGGTCGGCAAAGGCAAGCTCGCAGAAATCAAGCAAATCGTCGAAGACGAAGAGATTGCAATGGTGATTTTCGACGACGACCTATCACCCGCGCAAGTTCGCAACCTCGAAAAAGAGTTGAGTGTGAAAATCATGGACAGAAGCGGCATTATTCTGGACATCTTTGCTGCCCGTGCTCGCACAACAGAAGCAAAGTTTCAAGTCGAGTTGGCGCAGCTTCAATATATGCTTCCGCGCCTGACACGGATGTGGACGCACTTGTCAAAGCAATTTGGCGGTGTTGGCACAAAAGGTCCGGGCGAAACGCAGATTGAAAGCGACAGGCGCGTCATCCGTGATAAAATCGGATTTTTGAAAGAAAAACTTGCTACCATCTCCACTCAAAAGGCGGAACAACGCAAAGGGCGCGATGAGCTTCAACGCTTTGCGCTTGTGGGCTATACGAACGCTGGCAAATCCACGTTGATGAACACGCTTTCCGGTGCTGAAGTGTTTGTTGAGAATAAACTTTTTGCAACGCTCGATACAACGGTTCGTGCCATTGAACTGAGTAACAATGCTGATGCGGCAGACAGTCATGGAGCACACAAAAACGTACTTTTGTCGGATACTGTTGGATTCATCCGCAAACTGCCTACGCATCTTGTAGCATCCTTCCGCTCTACGCTGGCGGAGACGATTGAGGCAGACGTGTTGTTGCACGTGGTGGATATTTCACACCCCCAGTTCCGTGACCAAATCGCGGCTGTCATGGAAACGCTGGAGGTCATTGGCGCAGGTGATAAACCGATGCTTATGGTGTTCAACAAAATTGACGCATTGGAATCGTTAGAAGTATTACATTTGCTCCAAGAACAGTACCCACAAAGCGTTGGTATATCTGCTCAACGAGGCATTAATATTGCTGCTCTCAAACAAGCCATGCTTGACATTGCTGACGAACGGCATGAAGTTGTCCACTTGCTCCTTCCGTACCACGCAATGAAGGAATTGTCGAACCTCTACCGTACAAGCACAATTTTGAGCCGCACGGACGGCGATGATGGCATCGAACTTATTGCCCGTGTGGAAAAGAAACATCTGCATAGTGTTCAAGAGTGGATGATGGAAGCTGTGGCTTGATGCTGCAATTTCGTTCGTAGCGAAAAAAAATTACTAATGTCTCGGTTCGTCGTTGGCTATAAACGAAGAACATGGTAGTTTGCGAATCTCTATTGAAGACAGTCTCGTTTACATACTAATCTGTCAACCATGAAAACCAAAACAACGACAAAAACAGCCACAAACGACACAAAAAACGTGGCGAAACCCCGCACAAATGGTCATTCCGCAAACGGAAATCACACTACCAATAACGTCAACGGCGTACACAAGCGGTTTACCAAAGAAGAAGTCATTCGTGATTACCGAACCGCGTACCAGAGCCGTCAGATGAGTTTGATGGGTCGCCGTGAGGTTTTGGGCGGCAAGGGCAAATTCGGCATTTTTGGCGACGGCAAAGAAGTCCCGCAACTTGCCATGGCGAAGGTATTCCGCGAAGGCGATTTCCGCTCCGGCTACTACCGCGACCAAACCTTTATGCTGGCGGCGGGCATGGCAAATATTCAGCAGATGTTTGCCCAGATTTACGCCCACTGTGACGTAGAAGCCGACCCCGCAACGGCAGGACGCACTATGAATTCGCACTTTGCCACACGCAGCTTGCATCCCGACGGAAGTTGGAAAAATCTGGCACAGATGAAAAATTCTTCAGCCGATTTGTCGCCAACGGCGGCGCAGATGCCGCGTTTGGTGGGTTTGGCGTATGCTTCACGGCTGTACCGCGAGTTAGCGGAGTTGCAAGGAATGACGGAATTTTCGAGCAAAGGCAATGAAATCGCTTTTGGTACAATCGGCAATGCAAGCTGCGCTGAGGGTCCGTTCTGGGAATCGGTGAATGCCATTGGCGTATTGCAATCGCCCGCGATAATTTCCGTTTGGGACGACGAATACGGTATTTCCGTTCCGAATAAATACCAGATGACAAAACAGAGCATTAGCGAGGCATTGGAAGGATTTCGCCGTAAATCCGATACAAAGGACGGTTATGATATTTATGTGGTGAAAGGCTGGGATTACGAGGCGCTTGTGGATGTGTATGCCCGTGCAGCCGAGACTGCTCGCCGCGAACACGTTCCTGCGATTGTTCACGTGGTGGAACTCACGCAGCCACAGGGGCATTCTACCTCCGGCAGTCAGGAACGCTACAAATCGAAAGAGCGTTTGGAGTGGGAACGTGAGCATGATTGCCTTACAAAAATGCGCGAGTGGATGATAGCCGAAGATTTTGCGACGGCAGAGCAGCTGGACGCTTACGAGCAAGAAGACTTTGCGTTTGTACGCGATTCCAAAGACCGTGCCCGTGCTGCTTACAGCGACCCAATTCGCATTGAAGCCCGCGACGTAGCTTCATTGCTCTCGCAAATGGCAGCCGCACACCCCGCACACGCAGCACATTTGCAAAATCTTGGCAGTGACATTTTGAAACGCGAAGACCCCGACCGCAAAGATATCATGGTTGCTGTGATTGAGGCACTCGTCACAACACGCTTTGAGCCAAGTGCAGCGAAAGAAGCGCTTGCCGTGTGGTTCAAGCAACAAGAAGAACTGAACAAAGACCGCTACAGCAGCCACTTACAGAGTCAGTCTTCTGAATCGGCGTTGAACGTGCCGGAAATTAAAGCGGTGTTCACCGACGATTCTCTGACTGATACAGGCTTTAAAGTCTTGAATGCGTGTTTCGAGGCTGCATTCAGACGTGACCCGCGCATTGTGGCGTTCGGCGAGGATGTGGGCTTTTTAGGCGACGTGAATCAGGCGTTTTCTGGCTTGCAAGCAAAATTTGGTGAACTTCGTATTAGCGACACAGGCATCCGCGAATGTACGATTGTTGGGCAGGCGATTGGCTTGGCTATGCGCGGTTTGCGACCGATTGCCGAGATTCAGTATTTGGATTACCTGCTCTATGCGATTCAGATTATGTCGGACGACCTTGCAACGCTGCAATACCGCACCAAAGGCGGGCAGAAAGCACCGATGATTATCCGCACACGCGGTCATCGGTTAGAAGGCGTGTGGCATTCGGGTTCGCCAATGTCGGGCATTATCAACTTTGTGCGTGGGATTCACGTACTTGTGCCGCGAAACATGGTGCAAGCGGCGGGTTTTTACAACACATTGCTCCAAAGCGATGAACCCGGCTTGATTATTGAGGTTCTGAACGGCTATCGCTTAAAAGAGCGCGTTCCAGAAAATATTGGCGAATTTACGGTTCCGATTGGCGTACCAGAAATCTTGCGCGAAGGTGCGGATATTACCATCGTTACCTACGGCGCAACGGTGCGCTTTGCATTGGATGCTGCGGATTTCCTCGCCCGTGTGGGGATCAGCGCCGAAATTATTGACGTACAATCGTTGCTGCCATTCGACATTCGCGGCATCATCGTTGAGTCGCTCAAAAAAACGAACCGCATCTTGTTTGTTGACGAAGACGTTCCGGGCGGTTGCACTGCGTACATGATGCAACAAGTATTGGAGCGCGACGGCGGCTACAAATACCTCGACAGCGCACCGCGTACACTTCCGGGTGAGGCGCATCGCCCCGCTTACGGCACGGACGGAAATTATTGGTCAAAACCGGATGTGGAGCATATCTTCCAAGCGGCATACCAAGCGATGCACGAGGCGCAACCAGCAGCGTTCCCGTTGTATCTTTGACTATCTGAGTATCAATTTTTATGATTATCAATTCTCACTTCTTCCACTCCTTTCCACAAACACTATGAACAGGCTTACCCAATCCCTCGTTTCAGGCGCATCAGCACTGCTGCTGGCTGCCGGAACGCTTTTCGCACAAGGTGGCGCAAACGGCTATCAAAACGGTTATTATTACCAATCGCCCGATGGCAAATTCAGCACCGGCAAATTCGAGCAGTTGGAGCAGATTTTACCCACGCCCAACACGTACCGCACGGCGAGCGGCGCTCCGGGGCACCAATACTGGCAGCAACGCGCTGATTACGTTATCAACGCCGAGCTGAACGACGACAACCAGAGCATTACTGGTTCGGAGACGATTACCTACATCAACAATTCGCCAGACATGCTGACGTATATTTGGGTGCAGCTTGACCAGAATCATTTTGCGAAAAGCTCCGATACCTACGCTACACAAACAGGTAAAATCCAACAAGGTGGCGGGCGTTTTGGCGGCGGCACGATAGATGCCGTAAAGCGCATGGTGTTTGAAGAAACGTTCGACGGTGGCTTCAAGATTGGCACCGTAAAAGATGCACTCGGAAAAGCGCTGAAATACACGATAAACAAGACCATGATGCGAATTGACTTGCCCGCGCCGCTTCGTGCCGGACAGCCATTTGTGTTTTCGATTGATTGGAGCTTCAACATCGTGCCGAACTCGACGGGCGCACGTTCTTCGCGTGAATTCTTCCCGAAAGATGGTAATTATTTGTACGAAGTAGCGCAGTGGTTCCCGCGCATGGCGGTGTACAGCGATTACCAAGGCTGGGTTCACAAACAGTTCCTTGGTGGCGGTGAATTTACCCTTCCTTTTGGCAACTACAAAGTCAACATTACCGTTCCGGCTGACCACGTGGTTGCTGCAACAGGAACGATAACGAACCCTGAAATCGTGCTGACCGCAGAGCAGCGTACCCGGCTGAAAAAAGCGGAAACAGCAGAAGCGCCTGTGATGATTATCACAATGGATGAGGCAAAGAAAAATGAAACGAAAAGCGATCGTTCAAAACAGAAAAAAACATGGTCGTTCAGCGCTGAAAATGTGCGTGATTTTGCATTTGCAAGCTCGCGTAAATTCCAGTGGGATGCCATGGGTGTGGTAGTCGAGGGTAAGCGTATTATGGCGATGTCCATGTACCCGAAGGAAGGAAGCCCGCTTTGGGATCAATACTCCACTCGCGCTGTGGCACACACACTCCGTACCTACTCGAAATATAGCATTGCGTATCCGTACCCTGTTGCGTTTTCGATTAACGGTCCGGTTGGCGGCATGGAATACCCGATGATTTGTTTTAACGGTCCACGCCCTGAGACGGATGGAACCTACTCCACACGGACGAAGTTTGGTTTGATTTCGGTCGTGATTCACGAAGTTGGTCACAATTTTTTTCCGATGATTATCAACTCCGACGAACGCCAATGGACGTGGATGGACGAGGGTTTGAACTCGTTCTGCGAATTCCTTTCCGAGATGGAATGGGACAGAAATTATCCGGCGCGGCGCGGTCCGGCGCGGAATATGGTGGATTACATGAAAGCAGACAAAGCGCTTCAAAATCCGATTATGACGAACTCCGAGCAAGTGCTTCAACTTGGCAATAATGCCTACGGTAAACCCGCAACTGCACTCAATATTTTGCGCGAAACCGTGATGGGACGCGAGTTGTTCGACTATTCGTTTAAGGAATATGCGCGTCGTTGGGCATTCAAGCATCCAACGCCAGCGGACTTTTTCCGCACGATGGAAGACGCTTCGGGCGTGGATTTGGATTGGTTCTGGCGTGGCTGGTTCTACGGCACAGATAATTGCGACATTGCGCTTGAAAGCGTGACGCATTTGACGGTGGATACGCAAAATCCTGAGGTAGAAATGCCAAAGAAAAAGGCAGACGAAGAGGCTGAACCTTTGAATTTAACAGAGCTTCGCAATAAAAAAGACATTGCAAAATCGTATGTCGAGCAGGACACAGCAGCACTTGATTATTACAACCGCACTAACCCATTTGCCGTGCAACCATGGGATAAAGAGAAATTCGAGAAATATTATGCGTCGCTTTCGGACGACGAGAAAAAACTTGTTAATGGCGGTTTGCATTTCTACGAACTTGGGTTCCGCAACGTCGGTGGGTTAGTGATGCCCGTTATTCTTGAGCTTACCTACGAAGATGGAACGAAAGAAGTCCGTCGCTATCCGGCGGAAATCTGGCGTTTGAATAACTCCCATGCTGACAAAGTGATTATGACCCAAAAGCCCGTTGCCAACTTCGCGCTCGACCCGTTCTTGGAAACGGCGGACACGGATTTATCGAACAACTCTTTCCCGCTTCAACTGCCACCGTCACGCTTCCAAGTGTTCAAGCAGCAGAACAGTGGCGCTCCGAACCCGATTCGTTTGCAAAAAGAATACGAAGAACGTGCTAAAGCAGGCAATAGCAAAGGCACGAAGTAAAGCATAGAATACATAAAGAATAGCAGATGTCCGCCACAGTCTTGATTTATTCAGATGTATGCGGACATCTGCTTTTTAAAGCATTGCGTCGTTACGTACTATTCTCGAAAAGCGTGGCATTTCAGGTTGGAGGTAAGAAAAACTTGCCGTATCTTGTGTTGTACTGTGCCGTGTTGCACCAACAAACGATTATGAAAATCGGCATCATCGGTGGTAGCTATAATCCACCACACATCGCACATTTGATTATTGCAGATCGCTTCACTGAGCAAATGGGGCTGGATAAGACGTTTTTTGTGCCTGCATACCGTTCCCCGTTCAAACTTGGTGATGATTCTATCGAGACCACGACCTCCGCGCAGCGCTTAGATATGCTACGATTAGCACTACGCCAACATCCCCAATTCGATGCAGAAACCTTTGAGGTTGACCGCGAAGGGGTTTCATATACCATTGATACCGTACATTATTTTCAAGCTAAATTCCCGTACGCAGAGCTTTTTTTGCTTGTTGGCGGCGACCAAGCAGCAGCATTTACCAAATGGAAACACTGGCAAGAGATTCTTCGTATTGTCCAATTGTGTATCGCTCGCCGTCCATACACGATTTCACCGGAAGTTGAATGGGCAATTGCCTTTCATCTTTCCGTTGCTGACAAACTACCGAAATGGATTGAAGCGCCGGTGATAGCGTTATCGTCCACCGAAATTCGCAGCCGCATTGTGAATGGACAGTCTATCCGATTTCTTGTGCCAGAAGCGGTCGAGCAATATATCTTCGAAAATGGTTTATACAAAAATATGCCGTCATAGTACGCTGTATCACATTTCGTTATTTGTAAGGATTGAGCATGGAATTTCACCGTTTTGAAGGCGAATCTAATATTGCGTACCGCCAGCGAATGTTGGTCGAATTGGCGCAGTTAGATAAGACAAATGTTTCGACAGCATTAGAAGCGATTTTACGGGTGACAGCGACAGTGCTTGGCGTGGAACGTGCTGAATATTGGTCATTCAACGACGATTCATCAGCGATTGTCTGTGAAATGTTATATATAACGAGTAAAGAAAAACTTGATCCATCGGAACACGGCATCCAGCTTCGCAGGGAAGAGTATCCTGATTATTTCGCCGCGCTCATCCAAGACCGTGCAATTGTTGCTCATGATGCTGCCCAGCACACCGCCACAAGCGCTTTTACTGAAGGTTACCTCAAGCCATTTGGCATCACTTCTATGCTTGATACGACAGTGTGGTTCAATAAAAAGCTTGTTGGGGTCTTGTGTTTGGAGCATGTCGGAGAACTACGCACGTGGGGGTCGGAAGAAGAACTTTTTGCCTCGTTTGCTGCTGCAATGATTTCCCTCACACTCGAAACAGCCGACCGCAAATACCGCGAAATCGTCTTCCGCCGCCAAGAGGAGCAGTATCGTTATATCTTCGAAAACTCTACCGACGGGATTTATCGCACCGACACGAAAGGGCGATTTGTCTTTGCAAATGCTGCTGTTCACACGCTCTTGGGGTATGATGCCGAAGAAATTCTTGGTAAACAATATTACGAGGTTCTACATCCTGATCAACGCGAAGAAGCTGTGCATATATATCGTCAGCAATTCAAAGAGCGAATCCCTTCCACATATTTCGAGTTTTTGATGAAGCGCCGCGACGGTACAGAAATCTGGTTGGGACAAAATGTGCAGCTTGTGATGGAACAAGACAACGTTATTGGCTATCAAGCGGTTGTGCGAAATATCACACAACGCAAAATCGCCGAAAGCGAAATTCTGAAAGCATTAGAAAAGGAGCGCCAACTAAGCGAACTCAAATCGCGCTTTGTGTCTATGGTGTTGCACGAGCTTCGTACGCCACTCACAGGCATTTCACTCAGTACGGAAATGCTACAGCGGTATGCGGGTAGGATTGATGAGCAACAGAAAAATAAGTCGTATCAAAAGATTTTTGCCAACATCAAGCGTATTATGGGTTTGATGGACGGGATTCTCCTTCTTTCGGAAACAGAAGCGAATAAGTTGACATTTAAGCCGTCGCGTATCAATCTTGAAGAGTTCTGTCGTCGTGTTTTAGGCGAACTCAGCGCCGATAGCGAGATAAACTTGTTGGAACAAGTTCAGTTCTCGATTCAAGGCTGCGAGGACAGCAAAACAACTATCGTTATGGCAGATGAAACGCTGATGCGTCATATTGTTGGGCATTTGCTCTTGAATGCTGCCAAATACTCAAAAGAAGGCGCTACCATTCGTTTTGACGTATGTTGCGAGAGCGACGAAACGGTAATAACGATTCAAGATAGCGGCATTGGCATTCCTGCCGACGATGTGCCATTTATATTTAACACCTTCCATCGCGCCAAAAATGCCTCAGAGATGATTCCCGGAACAGGTGTTGGATTATCCGTTGTAAAACAGTGTGTGACAATGCACGAAGGCACGATTGATGTGCAGAGTACGCTCGGTGAAGGAACTACGTTCATTGTAAAATTGCCTCGCATGTATGAAGTTCAAAAATCCGCCTCTCGAATAGCTTCAGAGCTACCTACTTTTCAAGTTCATTTGTAAACGTGTACATCCTCACTTCATTTTCTCATGCTTCTTTCCCTTTACAACGCTGACGAGCCGCTTACTATCGGCATTTTGGGCGGTGGACAGCTTGCAAAGATGACCGCCCAAGCAGCATACCGCATGGGTTTGCGAGTGGCTATTATCGAACATGGCGCAAATTCTCCCGCTGGGGCGATGACTAAAATAGATTTTCCCGAAGGCTGGAATTCACCCGAAGCACTTGAGCAGTTTATTGAGGCGAGCGACATTGTGACATTAGAAAACGAGTTTATTGACGTGGCAATTTTGGAACGTATTGCTGAACGTCGCCCGGTGTTTCCCACGCCAGAGACAATGCGGCTTGCACAAGATAAATTGATTCAAAAGACCACGATGGCAAACGCAGGTATTCCTGTTCCGCGCTTTGCTCGCATTGATACGGTGGAGCAAGGATATGAATTTGGCGCAACACATAACTATCCGTTCGTGATGAAAACCCGTACACACGGCTACGATGGTTACGGCAATATGACTGTTAAACGTGACAACAACGTCCTTGTAGCATTCAAAAAATTCACCAGCGACCCCGATGCGCCGCGTGAAGTAATGGCAGAAGAATTTATAACGTTTCGGAAAGAGTTGGCAGTAATAGTTGCCCGCAACCGTCGTGGCGAGGTGGTTTTGTATCCATGCGTGGAAACTGTACAGGAAAATCATATTTGCCGATGGGTACTGGCTCCAGCACTCATTGAAGCGCGACTACAGAAAAAAGCGCAGGAAATAGCACTCGCCGCAGTGGAAGCTGTGAAGGGTGTTGGCATCTTTGGTGTGGAAATGTTTCTCACGGAAAACGACGAAATTTTGTTCAACGAAATTGCTCCGCGCCCACATAATTCAGGTCACTACTCAATTGAAGGTTGTTATACATCGCAATTTGAAAACCATATTCGTGCGGTGTGTAATCTGCCGCTCGGCAGTGGCGAGCTGATAACGTCTGCGACAGTTATGTTGAATTTGCTCGGTGTGCGTCCTGGTTCTGGCGTACCAGATACTATCGTTGGACTCCTGCAAAACCCCCGTGTTTCCCTGCATCTGTATGGCAAAAAAGACAGCCGTATGGGTCGGAAAATGGGTCATCTGACGGCAATAGGCAATTCTGTCGAGGACGCACAAGAGCGGCTCATAAAAGCGGAGCAGGATTTGGTGTGGTAATAAAACCCCGAATACAATTCGGAACCAAGAAAAAAGCCTTGATGAATGGTATTCATCAAGGCTTTTAAGTTTTTACCAACTTGTGTTTCTTAGCGGCTCCAAGCGTGGCGCACCGACAGCGTGCCAATCGTACCAAAGCCAAAGAAGAACATCAGTTGAAACGGCAGGGCTGCAATTTCCATAAACCACAACGAAATACAAATACCCACAAAATAGTATGCGGCAAATGCTAATTCGACGAAGACCGTTTTGCTAATTTTTTTCTGCTTGTATCTGTTTGCATTCCACGTATCGCCTTGCTTTTCAACTTTGAATTTTGGTGTACGAATAAATTCGCTTTTTTTGTTGAATAACGCTTCGAGAACGGCACGGGTGTTGTTGATTGCCAAACCCATACTGCCCGCCATAAACACCGGAAACATGAGGATGCGTTTACGCCAGTCCTCGTGGATAGAGCGCTGCGCGTAGGTGTAGAACATGAACGTGCTAATCGAAGCCAACGTGAAGAAAATCATCAAATCGAAGTACCAATCATATAAACCGGCACTCGTATGCTTGATGATAACCAACGGTACATTCAGCAGCGCAACAATGACGATGAATGGGAAGACGATATTCGCACCCAAGTGAAACGTTGATTGAATCTTGACTTCAAGTGGTAAATCCGCTCTCCACACTGATGGGAGTACTTTTTTTGCCACTTCCACAGCGCCTTTTGTCCAACGAAATTGCTGCGACTTAAGTGCGTTGATTTCCGCCGGAAGCTCCGCCGGAGAAGTCACGTCATTCAAATAGACAAACTTCCAACCACGAAGCTGTGCGCGATAGCTCAAATCCATATCCTCTGTAATCGTGTCGTGCTGCCAGTTTCCTGCGTCCACGATTGTCTCTTTACGCCACACGCCTGCCGTGCCATTAAAATTGATGAAAAATCCCGCCTTGTTGCGAACCTGCTGCTCAATCGCAAAGTGTCCGTCCAATGCCAATGCTTGCACACGAGTCAGAAACGAATATTTTTCGTTCAAATGCTCCCAACGCGTTTGCACCATACCGATGTTCGTATTTCGGAAAAAATGCGGAACAGTTTTCTGTAAAAATTCCTGTCGTGGCACGAAATCCGCGTCGAAGATTGCAATAAATTCACCACGTGCCGTCGCCAAACCCGCCTTTAGTGCGCCCGCTTTGAAGCCCGTGCGGTCGGTACGGTGCAAATGTTTGATGTCGTAACCTTGCGCTGAATATAGCGAGGCAATGTGACGGCACAAATCCACCGTTTCATCGGTCGAGTCATCCAAAAGCTGGATTTCGAGCTTTTCTTTCGGATACTCCATCGCACAGACTGCTTCCACCAAGCGTTCAACAACATAAATTTCGTTGAAGATGGGCAGTTGCACTGTCACAATGGGTAAATCTTCGGGCATTGCTGGGGTTGGGGTCTTGATGTGGAGGGTCTTGTGATAATAATAAATCATCACCAAGCCATGCAGTCCAAACAAAAAGAGGATACACAACGAGAAGAAATAAAGCGCCATAAGCGCATCGTGCATGGGAATAAGTCGGATCAATGTTTCCATACGGAAAACGACTGGAATATGAATGGTAAAATTGGAGCGTTATCGTTATCGTTATCGTTTTTGTTCATGTTTAAATTTCTTACCAACCAGAAACTACAGCGAGAACCGCATCATTACTAATTTGCTGAAGCGACTTTTGGATGGCATTATCTCTTCCTTGAACACCGTCACTAATGGCGTAAATCTGAAATGCTGAAAAATCTCTCGAAAAGAGTTCTTTTTTCTTCACAAGGTCACTCCATACTACTTTGACGGTGAGTGTTATCTTGCGCTCTTTTTCTAATTCGCCTTGATTAACCGACACCGTTGCGTCGGCAATTGAGCTTATTGTGGTGGCAATTGTCGCATCGGGACTCTCTTGAACGAGGGTGAAGGAATTGTCGCTGCGGAAATTTTTCACAAGGTTTACTGTTAGAACCTCGCGGTATCGTGCATCGCCGAATCCACTAACATCTTCAGCCGTCAGAATCTGGAGCGTTTTCAGGTGAGGAGGAACCGAAGCACCCGTAAATGAGTAGCATTCGGTAAGCATCAGGTACAAACATAGAACCGGTACGATGACTTTCAAATGACGGAAAAATGATAAAATGTTCATTTTTGATACTCCTTGGGCTATAAACGATAAAGGATGACTGTCAGCGCCACCTTTAGGTGGATTCGCTTTGACAATCATCCTTTGCTAACGTACTAAATTCTTATTGTTCTGCCAAACTCTGTGTTGAACGAAATAATTTTAGGCAATGGCTCGTAAAAAAGGATTCGTGCGGCGTTCCGTGCCGATTGTCGTTTTCGTGCCGTGTCCAGGCAGCACGAGCATCTCGTCTGGGAGCGTGAACAACTGTGTTTTGATGGAATGCAACAGCGTCGGCATATCGCCACCCTCGAGGTCGGTTCTACCCACGCTTCCGGCAAAAAGCGTGTCGCCGACAAACGCCAGATTGTGCGCCATGTCTATCAAGCAGACTCCACCTTCGGTATGCCCAGGCGTAAGGCGTATTTCAAATTGCCAATCGCCGCAGAAAATGTTGTCTCCATGCTGAAAATATTTATCTGCTTTTACGCCTTCAAGCGCAAACGGGAGCGGAAAGGAAATGTGTTTTTTAGGTTCGTCCAAGCGATATTCGTCCGCAGGATGAATGTACACGGGAGCATTGGTGGCGCGTTTGAGTTTTGTAGCATCGCCGATGTGGTCAAAATGTGAATGTGTGAGCCAAATTGCTTGAATTGGTGTTCCATGTTGTTCGGCGGTTTCCAGAAAGAAATCAGCGCTTTCAAGCGGTACGTCAATCACGGCAGCAACGTTA
>JANYIG010000179.1 GCA_025358765.1 Candidatus Kapaibacterium sp. | reverse complement strand
GTCTCGTCTGGCGTTTTGGAGTATCCAAAATCCAACGCCCGTGTGAACATCTGCTCACCCCCATCAATACGCCGCGCAGCAAGGAGTTCTTGGGTACGAATCAACCCCAAAAGCTCCGATTGCTCGCTGCCGATAAGGTTTTGTCCGCCGTCGCCGCGCGTCATCGAAATGTACGCCGTGCGAAACAGACGTTCGTTCGCGCAATACGCAATGAGCGCCGTGTTTTCGTCGTCGGGATGTGCAGCAACGTAGAGCACAGTTCCGAGTGTGTTCAATTTATTAAGCGCGAGCTTGAGCTTCGCGGCATTCATCACCTCGACAGGCTGGGCAATAATTGGTTGCAAGGCAAGGCAATATATGACAACAGACACAATGGGCAAAGTAAGCCATTGGGCGTATTGGGCGAAAAGCCGTGCAGAAAGCAGTGTGCGTGGGTTCATAGTACGGACAAAATAAAGTGGAATATTGGTGATTCTGAGTTGATGATTACATTTGACGACTCAGGCAATTCGTTCTTTTTCCAAATTTTCGAGGCGTTCAGTGACATACTTGGTATCATCGTCATCAAGATCGCGCTCAAGCGCCATTCGGTATATCTTTTCGGCGCGGTCGTAATCGTTGAGTTTAACATCTTTTTCCCGAGTATATTGGTCGCCCCAACGAATGTAATGCCATACATCATCAGGATACTCTTGAACAAGGGATTGAAAGAGACGTTCACCCTCAGCAGCGTTGCCAAGACGAAAATATGTTTCAGCCTCATCGCGGTGCATAGCGCACAAAAACTCAGCATTGGACTTGGGAAAACGCTGTAATACCTCTTCTAAAAAATGAAGGCGCTTGGAATACCATGATACATCCTCCAATCCGGCATTGGCAAGTTCCATAGAAACTTCTTCAAGCCAAACTTCTAATGGTGTGATGCTCGCAAAAGCAATGCCAGCTTCTTCAACGCTTTTCATCGTATCAGATTCGTGCTTGAATAGTTGTTTAATTTTTTTCGTAAGTGATGTCGAGGAAGAACGATGATACTGGGCTTTCACGTCTAATAAATGTTTAAACTGTTCCCACACCACAAGCCATTGTTCTACGGCTCCAACACTATCACCGTCTTCCACGAAGTCATATCCTTCATCCACATCATCTGTAAGCTGTTCAGCACGTGGAACATCGGGTGCAAGATGCTCCCACAAAATTTCTGCCGCCGAAACAAAGAAAAATTGGTTGCCTGGTTCAAGAACAGCCATAGAAGATTCCTGAAAATTATCACCTATGGTAACAACAGAATAAGCTCCTTGCACATCGCGCATAAACTGCTCGTGGTCAAACTCTACGCCAAAGGCACGTAGCTGGGCAATAATATCTTCTGTGGACATCGCGCTAACGTTCTTCGGATTCCATCGTTCGATATTTTCAAGACTTTTCATCAAATTTTGACGTTCAGTCGGCTCTAACGAATTGAGGAAGGCTGGGGATATTCCTCCGTCTTCGTCCCAGTCCATCATTTCATTTGCCGTGTCCGCGTCAATAAATATTTCTCTCCCATCTGATCCCGTAATCCGCCGCCCGACGGTTCTTTCTTCACTCCATATCATTTCTGCGGAGCGTCCGGTTTTCGAGAGCAACTCAAAATCTTCCATTGTAAACAGCGGCGTGTCGGGAGCATCGTCCAGAGCGAGAACCTGTTTGTGAAACATCTGCGAGGCAGCCACAAGGTCTTTCGGCAAACGGATATTCTGCTTGCGGTTTGTTTCAAGGGAACGAATAATAAGCGTTTTTGCTTCGGACGCACTTATTTCATCTAACGCACTCATCCGTTTACGCCAGTGTCCAAGAAAAGAATGCTCAAGCTCCACAGGGTGCATTACAGGCAAAAGCATAAGATCCTTCGCTGCGCCATGCCACGGTGGGTTGTGGTCAACCAGAATACTCAAGCCCTGTATTTTGTGCCGCCGTGTATCGGTGTACCACGTCACAACAACAAGACCTTGCCAAGAATTTTTAAGGACATGCTCTGAATGGGCAAAGGCTTTGTAAAAAAGAGGTTTGTTCCGTGCAGCAACCGTAGCTTCTAAGGCAGAAATATCCCCACCCGCTTGTTCCAACCAAGCTCTTGCAAAATCGTAGATGCGAAACTCCGGGTCTTCTTTGGCAAGAAAATCCTGCAAAGCTCTCTGATACTGACGTTCAGACAACCACGCCGGAACAACGGTTTCCAACGCCGGCACCGAGCGCGATACGGAGTACAACGGCAACAAGACAGCGAGAAACTGCTCTGGCTTCACGCCTTGAGCAAGTGCATCTATATCAGTTTTGAGCATAGTTTCCGCCGTCGTCGCAAAGTCGGAACGCCGCAAGAACGCATCTATGCGCGGTCGGAGCGTGGCAAGCGGGGAAATGTTCGGTTTGGAATCTTTTTTCTTTTTACTCATTGGAGTTACTTCAAATACGATGAAAATACGATAAAAGGTATAGCAGGAATGTCAACGTAACGACACACGTATTGGCGCTAAACTTACGAAAAATTCTACCAATCGGCGAAGCCTTGTTCGCAAAAATTCATCAAAAATTTCCCCGTTCGCCGCACTCTTCGTAATTTGGCGGCAACTTCAACAGAATACAATACTATAAGCAGAATATTTCAAGCAGATTTTCACACGACCTATTTCAGAACATGAGCGTAGAACCAACACTTCCCGACCATCTTTTTTCCGAACTTCCCGTTACCGCCCAAACTACAAAAGAGGTAGGCTTGACCGCCGCCGAGTATGACAACATCCTCACGGTGTTGGGCAGAACGCCCACCTACACCGAGCTTGGGATTTTTTCGGTGATGTGGAGCGAACATTGTTCGTACAAAAACTCCATCCTCCAACTCAAAACGTTGCCGCGTTCCGGCGGGCGTTTGCTCGTGGAAGCAGGCGAAGAAAATGCGGGTTTGGTGGACATCGGCACAAGTCCGGACGGCAAACAGTGGGCAATCGCGTTCAAAATCGAAAGCCACAACCACCCGTCCGCCATCGAACCCGTACAAGGTGCAGCTACTGGTGTTGGCGGCATTTTGCGCGACATTTTTACGATGGGTGCACGACCGATTGCCGCGCTCAATTCACTTCGTTTTGGCAATTTGGACGAAAAAAAAGAAAACGCTCGCACAAAATTTTTGCTCAAAGGAGTCGTGAACGGCATTAGTCACTACGGCAATGCCTTCGGTGTTCCAACCGTTGGGGGCGAGGTTTATTTTGATGATTGTTATGCGGGCAACCCACTCGTGAACGCAATGGCGGTCGGCATCGTGGAAGTTGGCAAAACCGCATCGGCGGCGGCGGAAGGCGTGGGCAATCCCGTGATGATTTTGGGCAGCCGCACCGGACGCGACGGCATCCACGGCGCTTCGATGGCATCGAAGGAATTTGACGAATCGCCGGAAGACATGCGTCCAACCGTGCAAGTCGGCGACCCGTTTGCCGAAAAAACGTTGCTCGAAGCCACGTTAGAACTGATTGCATCCGGCGTTGTGACGGGGATGCAAGACATGGGCGCGGCGGGAATCTGCTGCTCGACCTCCGAAATGAGCGCCAAATCTGGTACGGGTATGAGCATCAACCTCGACCTCGTTCCGCTCCGCGAGCCGGAAATGAGTGCGTACGAAATCATGCTGTCCGAATCGCAAGAGCGTATGCTGGTTGTGGTCGAAAAAGGCAAAGAACATATTGCCAAAGCAATCTGCGACAAGTGGGATGTGCCGATTACGCAGATTGGCGAAGTTACGGGCGACGGCATTCTTCACATTTCGCGCAACGGCAAACTCGTCGTGGAAATGTCCGCAAAACCCCTTGTGTTGGGCGGTGATGCTCCCGTGTATGAACGCGAATGGAGACAAGCGGCATATTTTGCTGAAACCCAAGCATTCAAGCCCGAAACGCTTCCCACAACTGTTTCTCACGAAGAAGCGTTTTGGAAATTGCTCGCTTCGCCCACGATTGCCAGCAAACGCTGGATTTACGAGCAGTACGATTCGCAGGTCGGCTCCAATACTGTCCTTCGCGCCGACGGCGATGCAGCGGTCATTCGTTTGAAAGAAATTCCGGGCAAAGCGATAGCCGTTGCGACCGATTGCAACAGCCGATACGTCTATCTGAATCCGTATGTTGGCGGTATGATAGCCGTTGCCGAAGCCGCACGGAATGTGGCGTGCGTGGGTGCAGAGCCTGTGGCGATTACGAATTGTTTGAATTTTGGCAATCCGTACAACCCCGAAGTCTATTGGCAATTTCGAGAGGCGGTGCGCGGGATGGGCGATGCTTGTCGCGCCTTCAACACACCGGTGACGGGCGGCAACGTGAGTTTTCATAACGAATCGCGCAACAACGCTGTTTTCCCAACGCCGACGATTGGAATGCTTGGGTTGATTGATGATGTTGGGAAGACGGTTGGGAGCGGGTTCCAGTCGGAAGGCGATGCGATTGTTTTGCTTGGGAACCTTGCCGTTACGGAAGGGTTGGGAGGTTCGGAGTATCTGAAAACCATACACGATACGATTTCTGGCAATGCGCCTGCACTCAATCTTGACGAGGAAGTTCGCTTACAAACGCTGGTTATTGCTGCGATTCGTGGCGGCGTTGTGCGCTCGGCGCATGACTGCACCGAAGGCGGTTTAGCAATTGCGTTGGCAGAAAAAGCTATCAAAGGCGGCTTGGGGGCGGTGATTGATTTGGAAACGTCACTATCAGCAACAGTGCTGTTTGGCGAGGCGCAATCCCGCATTGTCGTTTCACTTCCCGAAAGCAATTTTACTCAACTTAAAAGTTTGTGCGTCCATCATACAATTGAAATTCATCGCATTGGCACTGTCGTTCACGAGAAATTTAGCATTGCTGGATTGCCAGAGAGAATGCTCGAAACAACGGTTGCACGGCTTACCGACGTATTCGAGAATGCCATTCCCAATGTAATGAAAGCCTGAGGTAAAACAAATGAGCGAGAACACAAATCAAAAAAAGCTTTTCATTTTCTCAGCGCCAAGTGGTGCGGGTAAAACAACGATTGCACGGCATTTGCTCGAACGGTATCCACAAATGACTTTTTCTGTATCTGCCACCACGCGCCTGCGTCGCCCGAATGAAGTGCATGGTCGGGATTATTATTTCCTGAGCCGCGAGGAATTTGAAGCCTCCATTACACGGGATGAATTTGCAGAATACGAAGAGTTTTTTGGAAATTATTACGGAACGCTCAAATCGGAAATCAACCGAGCGTTGGAAGCAGGGCTGTATCCCGTGTTTGACATTGATGTGAAGGGTGCGTTATCACTGAAGCGGTCGTATCCGCAGGAATCGCTACTCATCTTCGTTGCCCCACCGAGCATGGACGAGCTTCGGAGACGATTAAGCGCACGAAATACGGAATCGGAAGAGCAATTACAACTGAGATTGGCAAGGGCGGAAATGGAACTCGCTCAGAAAGATGTGTTCGATGTAATTATTGTCAACGAAGATTTGGAGAGCGCCCTGCAAGCGGCACGAGAACTTGCGGAGCGGCAAATCGGCAAGAAATAACAAAAAACAAATACGTTATGAAGATTTTGCTGCAATGGCATGAGCGCCAACACAAGCAGCAATGCTATCGGCAAGGTCTTCAAGCGGCAACACTTCATCAGCAATTCCGTCATCTACTACTGCTTTGGGCATACCATAGACGACGCACGATTCCTCATCTTGGGCAATAATATATCCACCTTTGTCGTGAAGTTTTTTCAAGCCCGCACAGCCATCACGTCCCATTCCCGTCATAATCACGCCCAACGCATTGCCACCAAAGCTCTCCACAACGGATTCCACCGTCACGTCCACCGACGGGCGATGCAATGTACTTGCGGGTTCCAGCGTTACATGAATTGTTTTATGATCTTTCCCAATTTTCATATGGAAGCCGCCCGGAGCGATAAGTACCAAGCCGGGTTCGAGGAGATCACCATCCTGAGCTTCACGAACGGTAACGTGGGAAAGGGAATTTAAGCGGTCTGCGAGGGATTTTGTAAAATGTGCCGGCATATGCTGGATAATCAGCATTCCCACAGGCATTTCCGGCGGAAGTTTTGGAATTACTTGGTGAAGTGCAAGCGGTCCGCCCGTTGAAACACCTAACACAATAATTTTCATCGTGTTTGATACCGGACGTTTTCTCCCGCTAACGCGGACTTCCGAAAGTGGTTTCTGCGCTGGAGCGGTTGATGACGACATAGTACCTGCAGTGTCTTGGCTGTCGGACTTTAGGGATTCCCTACGGCGTGCGATACGCTCTTGCAAACTTAATCGCTCAAGCGACTGTTCTTCCGATTTTGGCGCAGGTTTCGCGGTGGGAGCTTGTTTTGAGGAACTACGAAATGATAAAGAGCTCAAAAGTTGCTGTGTTCTACTTAGTCGAGATTTAAGGGAATGACTCTGTGCAATTGCACGAATTTTGGCGAGCAATTCCTCTTTCATCGTCTGCTGAACAGTCAGCGTGGACTGTTTTGGAATAAAATCCACTGCTCCAAGGGACATCGCCTCAATGGTGGCTGTAGCACCTTCTGTTGTGAGGCTGCTAATCATAATAACAGGCGTAGGAAAACGCTCCATAATGATTTTGAGGGCTTCCAAGCCGTTCATAATGGGCATTTCTACGTCCAGCGTAATTATATCTGGCTTCAGTTCTGCAATCTTTTCGACGGCTTCTTTACCATTATTTGCCAGACCGACAATTTCAATATCCGGCTCGCTCTGCAACATTGTCGTGATGGCTTTTCGCACAAAGGCAGAATCGTCAACAATAAGAACCCGTATCGGTTTCATAGAACTTTGTGTAACTCTTGAGAAACGTAAATATTACCGAATGCTACTGCTATGGCTGTGTATGAGTTCCTCAATATCAATAATCATAATCACCCGTCCATCGCCCAAAATTGTCGAGCCGGAAATGCCGCGAATGTGACCAAGATACTCACCGAGTGATTTAATCACGATTTCTTTTTGACCAAGAAGCTCGTCAACCACCAAGCCTAATCGTCTATCCGCTAAACCCACAACAACGACATAACGATTTTCTAAACTGTCGGACGACGTGGGAGCTTTCAGGACTTTCTCCATGCGAATCAAAGGGAACACTTGATTGCGAATGCGAATCACTTCATTCTGGTTCACACTATAAATTTGGTTCAAATCCGTATTCACAACTTCCACAACAGCGCTGAGGGGCAAAGCGTAAATCTCATTTTGCACACGAACCAACAAGCCCTGAATAATAGCTAATGTGAGCGGCAGTTTGATAGTAAATGTAGTACCAACGCCTGGCTTAGAATCAATTTCTATGATACCCTTGAGTTTTTGAATGTTTGTGCGAACCACATCCATACCTACACCACGACCGGACACACTCGTAACCTTTTCAGCTGTACTAAAGCCGGGCATGAAAATAAGATTTAATGCCTCGCGTTCACTCATCGTTTGCGCTTGGTCAGCACTAATTAGCCCTTTTTTGAGGGCGCTACCTTTGATAGTTTCAGCATCCATGCCTTTGCCGTCATCAATAATACTGACAACAATATGATTGCCCTCGTGTTCGGCATCAAGAGTCAGTGTACCCTTGCCGGGTTTACCCGTTTTCTCACGGTCTGTAGGTTTTTCAATGCCATGATCACATGAATTCCGCAACATATGGACGAGCGGATCATTCAATTCTTCAATAATACCCCTGTCAAGCTCAGTTTCCTCACCACGCAACACCAATTCAATATCTTTGCCAAATTCTTTTGATAAGTCACGCACGATACGTGGTGCTTTCTGGAAGATTTTAGAAATCGGAACCATGCGCGTTTTCATGATTGCCGATTGGAGTTCTGTCGTAATAAAATCTATTGAAGAACTTGTTTCTTGAAGTTCCCGCAAAAAGTCATGATCTTGATCGTAACGCTGCAAAAGTTCTTGTGTTACCTGCGCCAGACGATTTCGACCCAGAACAAGCTCACCAGACAAATCCATCAATGTTTCCAAGCGATTAACATCAACGCGGATAGTTGTTTCAGCAGCAGCAGTTACCGTTTTTGTAATCGCTTTGTCATCGGCATCGGCTCTACCCGTAGGTTTGCTTGGCGCTGCGGGTTTTGCAGGAGCAGGTTTTGCCTCAATAACAGGAACGGGAGGAGTAACCTTTAGAGGAGTGTCGGCAACTGGAGGTGGCGCAACAACTGGTTTTGGAGTTTCAAGAGTGGATGTATTAACTGTCTCTGCCTGAGGTGGCGCAACGGGAGCTTGCACAACCGACTCAACCGAAGATACACCTGCGGGAGCCATATTACGACTAATTTCATCAAAGGCAGCCGCAATCATGGATAATTCATCATCGGTGAAATAATCACCTTTTTTGCCAAACGTTGGATCGCTCAAAAGAGAATCAACAACACTTCCCGGCTCTTGATCTGCCGCCTGCTGTTCAACGGCAGGTGCGGAAGCAAGTCCCTCTATGTGTGCGGCTTTTGCAGCATCTGGTGAGGCTATTTTTGTAAGTTTTTCTAATGTTTTTGTATAATCAATAGGCTCCGTATCATTTGATTTTGCTTTTTTAAGCAATATTTTAAGCCAGTCATACACCTCTAACAGACCATCAACTATCTCGGAGGTTACTGTCAATTCAGCTTTACGAAGTCTATTGAGAATGTCTTCTGCATGGTGTGTGATGCTTGTGATTTGCTCAAACCCCATGAACGACGACGTTCCCTTGATCGTATGAAAACTTCGGAAGACAGAGTTGAGAAGGTCAAAATTCTGCGGCTGAGATTCAAGATCCATCAAATCTTGGTCAAGAGTATCAAGAATTTCTTGTGTTTCAACAAGAAAACTCTCCAGCAACTCCTTCATTTCATTATCAAAAGCAGCAGATTCATTCATAGAGAATTTCTAAACAACATGCTCAGGAAAAATATTTAGTGATTTATTATTTTTGAGCAAACAAAGCATCAATATCATCCTGTGACGGGGCAACAGGTGTGCCACCAAACATAGCATCAATATCGCTTTGCGGCGGAGACGGTTCCGATGAAGCGGCTTTTATTGGCGTTGGAGCAGTTTTTTGGGCTACTACTGGCTGTGAAGATGTTTTGTTATCCTCAGCACTTGCACCAAACATTGCATCTATGTCATCTTGACCAGCCGCATCTCTCAATGAACCGTTATTGAATCCCGAAAGAATGGAGTCCACTTGATTTTGACGATTTGGGTCAGTGCTAAGTGCCGAATCAATATCATGGTCGTATGCAATCTGGCGATGTAGCGAAGCAATCTGCGTATTTGTATCTTCACTCGCAGTTGTACGCTCTTCCGGCGAACGCCGAGAAGCTGCGGTAGAAATCAATTCACCTATTTCCGTATTACGGAAATGTATCATAATTTCTGAGAGCCTACTTTGTACCGTTTGGAGCAGCCCATTCACAGCAGCAAGTTGCTGGGAAGTTATATCCTGTACTTGAAGAGACATCATAATCTGGGTAGAATCCATACGAATGCTTTCCAACAATTTCTCGGAATTTGCTACTAATTCTTCCGATGGTTGCGGCTGCTCCAACACGCTGACGGCAGATTTTATGGAATCAACATAATACCCTGAGGATGTGCCGTCACCATCACGATGTTCAATTTTCTTGACGACATCGGTGATACGGGCATAGATTGACTCTTTACTATCCGTTGGCGTTTGTTCATCTCTCTGTAGTTTACCAACAATATCAACAATCTTTAATTGTTCCTGCCGGTTTTGTTGCTGGATTGTGAGGAGCTGCTTCATATTGGAGCTTATCACATCCGCTTTATAGGAAAGACCATCAAGCGTATCAAGAATTTCCGTTGTGGCAAGTTCTGTAGCTCGCGTCACGTTAGACAGCTGCTGAGAAGCTTTCGGCATCTTGGTAAGATTTTCCTCAATGGAAGTATTGATGTTCTCTAAAAGAGGGGTGACCTCGCGAATGAACAAAAATATCTCTTCCAAAAACGGAATAACACGCTGACCAAAAACAAAGAGTGCTTTGAGCTCCTCGGTTTTGTGCAGCATTTCATTGATTTCTCCTACACGCATGATAGCCTCCGAAAAATATAAATAAGCAACAGTATCTGGACAAATAATCCACACGCAAAAACAATACCAAAAAAGTGCGAATGGTGTCCTAAAGTTGAGGAGATGTTGTATCTTTCTACAGGAGGTCCCCCTTTAGCCCCATGACAAAACGGTTATCTTGTTACGCTGAAGGAACAATTGCCTGAATTTTTTCCTTGAGTACGGCAGGAGTAAATGGCTTAACGATATAGTTGTTGACTTTTGCTTGAAGCGCCTGCACAATATCTTCTTTAATGCCACGCGTCGTTACCATCAGCACTGGCAAATTACCAAACGTTGCATCGCCACGAATAGCTTTCGTGAGTTCCAACCCATTCATGTTTGGCATATTCCAGTCGGTGATGACGAAGTCAATTTTCTCTGTGTAGAGGATAGCGAGCGCATCTTGTCCATCGCTTGCCTCAACTACATCATTGTATCCGAAACTGTGCAGGGCATTAATCACAATGCGGCGCATAGTCGGCGAGTCATCGACAACGAGAAATTTCATAGCGATCTCTTTGCTAATTATTGATGATGAAAAATGGAGCGTTTTTTTAGTAGTATAACGATTTTATGCCCTCAATATAAGAGCCGCAAAAGAATTTATCAAATCTTTTAAATATATTTTGAAACCTCATCCTGAATTTTCTTCATGTTGAATGGTTTAATCAAATAGGAATTTGCCCCCATTGCCAACCCCTGCTGAATATTATTGGCATCAGCTAAAGACGAAAGAATGATAATCGGCAGACTACTATACGCTGCATTCTGTCGTATAGTACGCACGAGTTCAAACCCATCAACATTGGGCATATTTAAATCCGTAATCAGAAGGTCTATCTTTTCATTTGGTAGAATTTCAAGGGCATTCATACCATCAACTGCAGAAATAACACGATAACCTCCTGCTCTCAATGCCAGTGATATAAATTTTCTGACTGACAAGGAATCATCAACTGCCAGAATGGTTTTCTTCATAGGAAACGTAGGGTTCCAGAATGATACTTATATTTATGTGTAGGAGATTCACACTCCATATACATTACAACGGTTCTTATTCTTTCTTATAGGCAATCGTTTTGGGAAAGTGTACTAACTTAAACGCTTTAGATACTCCATGCAACGACTCGGAATATCCAATAAAGAGATAGCCATTTTTGTTAAGAGAATCGTAAAGATTTGCTACGACCTGCTGCTTTGCAAGCGTATCAAAGTAAATCAACACATTGCAGCAAAAAATCACATCAAAGTTTGTCATCGTTCGCATAGTCGGCGTTTCATATAAGTTTACGGACAAAAACTTAACCATGTTCCGTATTTCCGACGATAGAACAAACTTATCACCATCACGGGTAAAATACTTATTCAGATAATATGCTGGCATATTTCGCACAGAATATTCTTTGTACACACCCGTGCGAGCCTTTTCTAAAACAGCCGCGCTGATATCGCTGGCAAAAACTTCAAACTGAAATCCTGGAAACTGAGGTTTAATCTTATCCAGAAGCAACATTGCAATCGTATACGCCTCCTCGCCAGATGATGATGCAGCACTCCAAATCCGTAGTTTTTTGGTTGGTTGAGATTGTTTGGTATTCATAATCTCAGGAATAATCACCTGCTCTAACGCCTCAAACTGGGGCGGATTACGAAAGAAATACGTCTCATTTATCGTGACAGCTTCAAATAAACTAGGGAGTTCATCACGCTGTTGCGCGGAGGAAGAAATGAGTTTGTAATATTCATCAAATGTCGCTAAACCATGCGCTTCCAGACGCTTACCAATACGCCCTTCTAAAAGATACTTCTTGTTTTCGGTAAAAGCAATGCCGCACTGCTGATAAATCAGATCGCGAAATTTTTTGAATGTAGCATCATCCATTTTCGGTCCCTGTGAATCAGGCGTAGTAAGCAATGCAGAAGTCACAGCACCAACTTTCTCGTAAAGTGAGAGATTCGGATTGTTGCTTGGATCATTCTGATTGTATGCAAATCTGAGCTTATCAAACAATTCGGAATTCATGTATTAACCGGAAGGTTGCGAAGAAGCATGAATACTCATGCCCGCCTACTTATGAAGAACTGGTTCTCTACTGTCGAATAATTCTCGGATACTGTAACACTCGATGTAAAACAACGCATCTTCTATTCGTTGTGGAACATCAGATCGCAATTCCGATTGCAATAATTCAATCAGCACATCGCGCTTGACAGAAAGCAGGAATTCAACCATTTCTTTCTGATACTCGCTGGGCATTTCGGCATAATGTCGCACGATAGATTCGAGTACTGTCTGTGCATTATCTGATGTAACATTCCCCCAAAGCGACACTAAAAACCCTAACAACTCTACTAACTGGCTGTAACTATCATTCAGCACATCAAAAAGTTTATCGAAAAAGATACTAACGACTTCCGCCGAAGATTGTGAGAGGAGAATGGAGAGAATATGTTTTTGAGTGTCGGGATGATCTGTTTTGATTTCGTGTAGCAGAACAGAAATATCTTCTTCATAAAAAGTATGACCAAGTGCTAAGAGTCCTGCTATCCGAGTTTCAGGGTCTTCATCGGTCATCGCCTGCCGCGCAATGTCACGCAAGTCGTCAGGCAATGAGATGGAAGTATTCAGACGAAAAGCAATTGTATAAACTGCTTTGAGAAGTATAAGCTGAATTTCAAGCTCTGCATTAGGAAGGGATTGCAGCAAACGGTGAGCAATAGTAATGTCATCGGCACAGCTGGAAAGTGCATCAATCGTTGTAATCTGAAGGAATGAATCCACTTCGCTCGCATTCATGAGATTGAGCAAAAACGTCTGCGCTTCATTACCACCAATATTACCAACAGCGTTGACAATATACGGACGAACTCCCTCATCTTTCTCATACATTGCAATTATAGGCTGCAAATATGGAGTAGCCCTTAAATAACCCAACGCCTCAATCGCCGCACATCGTACATTTACATCATCATCATCTAAAAGCATTGCCACTGATTCAGCAGCATTTACATTGCCGCTGAGGCCAATTATATCACATGCAAATTTGCGATTATCCGCACGAGGGTCACGTAAATACTCATAGAGCGCATCGGCACCGTAGTTTCCGAATTTGAGCAATATGTCACCCGCGAGATTTCGCAGTTCAATATTCTGATGAGTAATGAGCGACGCGACCGCCTGTGCTTTTTGCAAGGTCATATCCTTGTACAATTGCTCAAGCCCCAAGGCACATATATCACGTACGCCTTTGTCAGAATCGGTTAACCCAGATACAAAAGCACGAATGATGCTTTCGGCATCACCGCTTTGACTGATGAGCTCTTCTGCCGCTCGACGGCGAATGTCGGCATCAGAGTCAAATGACAACTTTTGTATCAAGTCTTGCGATGTCATAAAGTATCCAACAACATTAGAGAGCCTGGATTTCAGACGAAGAAAGTGCTTTTTCGAGATTCAGCAATATCAGCAAACGGTCATCCATTTTGCCCACGCCTTCGATGTAATCGGAACTAATGCCCGCAACAATTGGTGGTGGTGGGTCAACAACTGCCTGCGGAATACGTAAAACTTCGCGCACCGAATCTACAATAAAACCTACCGTCTTGGAGAGAATTTCCACGACAATAATACGGGTATTTTTGTCGTGCAGCGAGGCAGACATACCAAAACGTTTCCGCAAATCTACAATGGGAATAACCTTGCCACGAAGATTGATAACACCTTCAATAAAGTGCGGGGCATTGGGTACACGGGTTACCGACGATGTTCGATTAATTTCTTGCACCTTGAGAATATCAATCCCAAATTCTTCTTTACCCAAGGTAAAACTCACTAATTGCAATACTTCTTCGCTGCTCTGCTCACGTTTTTCTGTGCCGGCAGATTTACCGTCAAAAGCATTTTGCATTGCACACTCCTTACATTCTGTCTGAAATGGTACTTTGTTGAGTTAATATAACAATTTGTCAAAACAAACTGAAAGCGAAAATACTCTTGCAGTGAAGCATTACCACATCGTTATTTTTTATTCTTTTTCGGAATCCGCTTTCGTTCCCGACATAACTTCAATATTGAGCTGCTCAATTCGTACACGAAGATTCGCCCTCGTCATCTGAAGCATTTTTGCTGCTTTTGCTTGATCACCATCGGCAAGTTTGAGCGTTTGTACAATCAAATCCCGAACAACATTCTCTATCGGCGCACTCTGATTGGAAATAGCTAAGTAATGTTGACCACTTACCAAATTATGATGCTGCACCGAAGCCGCTACCGCCGCGTTCGACAGCCGCAAAAAGCGTAGTGATTCTCTGTTGATTTCGTCCGTCATTTCGAGTAAGGTCACTCGCTCAATCACATTTCGCATCTCACGAATATTGCCTTTCCACTCGTACGATTTCAGAATTTCAATTGCGTCGGGGGTAAATCCTTGAATCTGCTTGCCGAATTTTTTGGCAAATTCCTTTAAAAATGTACTTGCCAAAAGCAGAATGTCACCGTAACGCTCACGAAGCGGTGGCATCGTAATCGTTCCTACATTCAAACGATAATACAAATCCTCACGGAATCTTCCTTCCTCGACCATCACTTCTAAATTACGGTTCGTAGCTGCAATCACACGCACATCCGCCGCCACCTCCTTTGTGCCGCCGAGACGATAAAACCGCTTTTCCTGTAACACGCGCAGAAGTTTCACTTGCATTTCCAAACTTAGGTCACCTACTTCGTCTAATAAGAGTGTTCCACGATGTGCCATTTCAAAACGACCAAGTTTGACTTTTTCTGTCGCGCCTGTGAAGGCACCACGTTCGTAGCCGAAAAGTTCGTTCTCTGCCAACTCCCGCGGAATCGCACCACAATTGACCGATACAAATGGTCCATTTGCACGTGGCGACTTGCTGTGGATGTACTTCGCCATCAGCTCTTTGCCCGTACCAGACTCGCCCAGAATCAGCACCGTTGTGTCGTCGCTTTGAGCAAAAATATCCGCAAATTGCTTGATTTGCTTCATCACCTCTGAACTACCGAGAATTTCGCTGCTTTCTTCCTCCACCAACCGTTCTTGCAAAATATCCATTTGGCGGCGCAGGTCGTAATTTTTGAGTGTTCGACGTACTGCAACTTCTAACTGCACACTGTCCAACGGCTTTACGATAAAGTCTTCGGCACCAAGTTTGAGTGCTCGCACGGCGATACGCACATCCGAAAACCCCGTCATCAGGACAACAGGAATCTTCAACCCCTTATCGTGCAATGTTTCCAGTACATCGAGGCTATTCATGCTGCCCGGAAATACATCCAATAAAATCAAGTCGGGACGCAAGAGTTCGATACTTTCTAATGCTTTTTCCGGTTCGGTATAGGATAGCACCTTTTCGTACTGTTCACTAAGCGTTTCGGTGACGGTCGAAATGACGAGCGGGTCGTCATCAATAACGAGAACCGTATATTTCAGTTTTGCCATACTGTCAATGCCAGATTGTGAATGCGAGAAGCATTATAAAGTCTTATGGAAAGCGTCTTCATACCGTGTAGAAGTATCAAAAACTATGGTTTTTGTTTCCTCAGCGTTTTGGAGCAATTGGAGCAAAAAGAATTACGCGAATTACGGCTTCCTCTTATTCTGTGACGAATCATTGGAAACGGCATGGTTGCTGCTTGTCACTACCGCTGGCTGGTTTTTGTTGTCCGTTGCGCCATCGGATTTACCTTCTATTTTGCCATCCAATGACGACTTGCGTTGACTCTTGCGGCGCGTAGGAACAGCACTACTATCAGCATTTTTAGGCGGCAATACAAGAAGCGTTTTTGTCGTATCACCGATCGTTTTTGCTGGCGGCAAACTTTGCTGCCGTCCAGCAGACGGCACTGCGTCTCGTCCAGCGCTTGGCAGCGGTGTTTGCTCTGTTTCTGTTGGTGCTTGCGGTTTTGCAGATGAACTCGCAGCAGCGGCTTTCACGCGCTCTAATTCTAATTTTTCTTCTCGTGCCTTGTATGCCGCTTCTACAGCTCCATACACCTCTTTTGCATATAAAGACTCAGGATAGCGATCCACAAGTGCCAGATACTGCGACATGGCGCTATCGGCATTTTTTAACTGTTGTTCGTAGAGCCAACCAGCAACGTAGAGCGCTTTCGGTGCATATTGCGATTTTGGATAAAACATTGCAAGACTATCAAACTTTCGTAACGCTAATTTATACTCGCCAATTATCCGAAAACGGTCACCTGACGTAAACAATTCTGCTGCTGCATCATGAACAAACTCTTCCGTGTAACCAAGTCGGTATCGGGCATCAGAGGCATATTCCGTAAGCGGATATTTTTTGACAATGTACGTGAGCAACGAATCCGCTTGTTTTTTTGCTTCGGGCATCGCTTTTTTGTCGAAGCCATGCAATCGCGCTTCTGCGTACATGTAGCGGGCACGAATTGTGTCACCTACGGGAGCCATCGCAACGGCAGTGCAATACAATAACAAAGCAGAATCGGGTCTGCCTACTAATTCATTCACACGCCCAAGCCAGAATAAGTCGGCTGCAATCCGTGTTTTCGTCGTGTCTCGGCTCGAATCTGCCACTGAAGCCGTCGTGCTTTCTTTGAATAATTTCGTCACGTTTTGCATTACAGCCGGTGTACTTTGCATCTGATTCATCAGTTCCACATACCGCGCTGCCCGCGAGTATGCTGGCGATTCCTTTACTTGAGCGGCGGTAAAGAATGTGTAGGCTTGTTTGTCGTCGCCCTGACGAAATACTTCCAACCCTCGTTGATACTTTGCGGCGGCAACAGCTTCATGATTCGGATACGTCGTATCGGCGATGTACGTTACAGCATCTAAGCGCTCTTGCTGTTTCATCAAACGAAACATATTAATGCGCTCACCAGCAATCCACGCCCGCCATTCCTTGTAATTCGTGTTTTTTTGGAGCGTAGCAATGAGTTTTTCGGACTCCTCAAATTGCCCAAGCCTTGCTAATGCGGCTGCACGATATAAGTCTGCCTCAAAAATCGCTAACGCATCCGGCGAATACTTCTTCACCTTTGCAAACTCGGCAATAGCATCATTGTAACGATGCGTACGATAAAGAATCACGCCTAAATCAAGCTGCCACCGTGCTTGCTGTTCGGCATCGTCACCTTGGGCAACAGCACGACGATAAGGTTTTGCCGCGTCTTCAATTTTGTTAAAATGTAACGCCAATTCCGCTTGAATACTAAATGCTTCCGAGAGTGCGTCATATCGTTTTTGCCCCCACGCAATATCAATTGCTCTGGACAGAGCTTCATCGCCTTGCGGGAACTTCTTTTGCATCAAAAATGCCTTTGCCAAGAGTAAGTGGGCATCCGGTGAATACTCGCTGTACGGATATGTCACGAGCATTTCTTGGCACGTAAGCTGTGCTTGAAACCACATGCTTTTGTAAAAATACGTTTTCGCTATGAGAAAGAGCATTCCGTCAATATAGTCTGATTTCGCGTGACGGGTCAAGATTTTTGAGCCTTTGAGCAAGATAGAATCAAGCTGCGACTCAACGGGCTGTAATTTCTCCTTCGATATGACGAACGCCTCAAGGAATTTTGGCACTTCACGGTAATCCGCATTATCCTCCAGAAGTGTTGAGGACTCTACAACGACCACGCGCGGTTTAATAAGATTTCGTTTTTTGTCGTCTTGGTAGCCAAATTCGTCTTCTGCCTTAATCATTAGGCGTTTGGCGTTGTAATACGTGTTAAAATACGCCAGCGAATTAGTGACGGTTTTGTTGACGGTGCTGCACGAAGCACAACAAGTACACAAGCCCAACATGGCGAGGTATATTCGGAAATAACGCATACATTGGTGTAGTTTCGGAACGGTGGCGCGTGAATTACAGAATTATGCGCCTTGATGTGTAATGGTTATGCGATATGCCTCCCGGATAGAACCTGATAGTAATGCGCTGACATTGATTAGCCTGAATTGGGACGTAGCCGTGCAATATACAAATTGTTCACAATGTAATTGCTCGTAAATCTTGTAAAATCTCTAAGACTCAATTCTCATTTATGACCGTGCGAGCCAAAACTCAATCCATCGCTTCTGCTCATCATTTGCGGCTTCCGCAACCGCAAAAACAAACTCTGGCTGCAAGACGGGTTGCAGTGCAATAGCCTCCATTGCTGCATCGGAGGCAATCACAAGCTGAGAAGCGCTTTCTGTGCCGCGTTTGGCAAGCTGATATTCTACATCGTCCACGCTTGCAACCCGTGTGCTGTTCACAAATAAGATTTCATCGTCTGGAGCCAGTCCCGAAGCCTCTGCTGGTGTATTTTCCTCTACCTGCGCGACAAGGATTTTCCCGTTTTCCGCCTTGAGCGTTGCCCCCGTAAAGAGCTTCTGCACAAGGGTCATTGGCTGTGTGCCTTCGGAAGGCTTTACATCTTTTACTGGCGCGGGCTGCCACGCAAGACCCATTGCCCCGAACACCTCGTCAAATGGCAGCTCGGCGGTCGAGTTCAACCACTGTGTCAAACGTTCTCGAACCGTCACGCCAGTCGCACTCTCAACTACTTCAATAAACTCATCTTCGGTAATGCCAGTTGCAGGACGTTGCTGGTACACGCTCCAAAGCGCACGAAATCCGTCATCAAGCCGTTTTATACCCTTCGATTGGGTAATAATCCAAAAGTCCAAAAGCATAAATATCAAGCCGCCGTGCAGGTAGTACGACACATTGCGGTTTACAGATTCGTCGTGTGGCAAATAGAGTTTCACCCACGCTTGATAACTATTATCCTTGATGGAAGCCTGCAAGCGCCCGGGAGTACGAAAAAAGCGCCCCAGATGGTCTTTGGAAATCACTTTGAAATACTCATCGCGCGTGTAAAAGCCACACCGATACGTAAGCATATCGTCGTAATAGGACGTAGCACCCTCCACAAGCCAGAGCATCCGCGTCAGATTTTCCTGATTGTAATCGAATGGACCAAGCTCGCGCGGGCGAATCCTCTTGATGTTCCAAACATGAAAAAATTCGTGGCACAACAATGAAAGCAGGTTGTGAAGTTTTGCTGTGTCGCTCCAATTACCGCTTTCCACGGCGTTCACAGAGCAACGAGCATGTTCCAATCCGCCCCCACGCATTGTAGGAAAAAGGTGAATAATAAACACATAACGGTCAAAAGGCAACCCGCCCCACATTTGAGCCTCGGTGGTAACAATTGTTTCAATTTGCCGCGCAATCCAGTCTGCATCATAGTTCCCACGCCCAACGACAGCCGTTTCTACTACCGAATTTTCATAGAGAAATTTTGACACGAAATGATTCCCAATTTCTACGGGCGAATCCACTAAAATATCGTAATTGAGCGCTCCGAGTACAAGCGGCTCATCGCTCGCAACCGCGGATTTAACAGGAGAGAGCGGCGTGGAAATCGTTGCCCACTTTGTGCGGTCGTAGTGGAAACATACATGATGAATTTCGTGTTCCCGCCCCTCCACATAGAGCGCACAGGTGACGGGGTTGATGAACGCATGAGAGCGCGTCACGTGCGATGAACGAATCGTGCTATCACGCTCAAAAGCGTAGTAAAAATATTCTACGTGTACCGATTGCGTTGGTGAGGCAATTTGCAAACGGTTCTTAGAAATCCATTGCCACACAAGCGCCGTCCCATCTGCATCAGTGACCGTAAAGCTTCCCAATGTCGAAATATAATCTCGTACTTTGTAGCTACCCGGAATCCAGACTGGCAAACCCAATGTAAGCGGCTCTGCCGTACTATTATTATCGCTATTATTATCAATCTCCATGACTATCCGCACCAAATGGCGATGCGCGTTGTCAAAATACCAATGATAACGGATGGGCGCTGTAGTGTTCAGCAATTGTTCGTCACGTTGTTCAATTGAATATGCCATCTGATTCTGAATATTTATTGGTAAAATTGCAAGAGATTTGGCGAGAATTAAAGAGGGTTAGCGGGCGCTGAAATAGGTATTTTCCATAAAATCGTCATTAAAAAACTGTGTTTTGGTTAATTTCTCTTGCTGGCTCCACTGTCCGGCGCTGATGGATTCCAAAAACACCTTCGAGCGAGCAATATCACGTTCTTTCTGAGTGAGATTCTCTGCGAGACGATTTGTTTCTTGCTCGCGCCATTGTCCATTTTTGATGTTGTCGCGGAGCGTGTAAGGTTCAGACGTTTTCATATTTTTGAGTTTTGTTTCTTCCGAATGCACCCTTCGGGCAAGGCGTGAAATCTCGCCCCGCAAATATTCTTCTGCCGATAGAATATCCGTAAAATCGTCCTTTTCCTCCGTCAAACACACAATTTCGTAAATTGAACGCATCTGTCGGTCATTTTTGGTTTTATATGCTTCCTGAGCGTTCTGCCAGAATTTCTCAAAATCAGCGTTTGGCGCTTGATTGCGGGAACCCAAATCTTGAACCGTAGAACTTGAAGAATCTGATGCGCTGGCAACATCGGGATGTAGTTTTTTTACGACTTCGCGGTACATGCGAGCGACTTCGCCCTCTTCCTCCGCTTGTTTGATGCGCTTGTGGGCAGATTTCTCTTGCTCATTCTTTTTCATATCAAAAACTTCACGCAACCGCTTGTGTATGCGAGCAAACTCACGGTCAACCATGGTGTTCACAACCTCAATCATCCGCTCGGTGAGCTTTTCGCCGCGTTCGAGTTTAATACGAAAGAGTTCCTCGCGTCGCCCTACTTCTGCGGCTTCTAAAGTTTTGCGTTGAAGGGCGATTTCGGCAGCGCGGAAATGCTTGTCGTACATGTCGAGGATGCTGGGATTAATCGTATCTCGAATATGACGCGCTTCTTCTGTTACCACCAAAAGCTTCTCCGAAAGCTGCTTGCGACGCTGGCGCAACTCCGTGATAAGCGGATGCGTAGAAAGAGTATTCTCCGATTGTACGGCTTTTTGCATAAAAAACTCCTCTGTCAGACGCTTGTTATCTCTATGCGATGGAGAGCGGTTCCAAAGCGAACCATAAATTTATCGAAATTGTGAAAAACGTAGAAAATATTAGCGCAAAGCAAACAAGATTCGTAGTTTTGCAACGTTTCAAATATTCCACAATATTCAATATTCTACAACACTCTAACAAAAAAAAACTATGGACATCAAAAATATCGTCGTCATCGGCGCCGGACAAATGGGCAATGGAATCGCCCACACATTCGCACAATACGGCTATGCAACCACGATGGTGGATGTGAAACCAGAATTCCTTGAACGCGGCATAAAGACTATCACAGGCAATCTTGACCGTCAGGTGAAAAAAGGTATGCTCTCCGAAATCGACAAAACCACAACGCTCGAACGCCTGAACACCAGCACGGATCTTGCATTGGCAGTAAAAAGCGCCGATGTGGTGATTGAAGCAGCCACCGAAAATCAAACGCTTAAAAACGAGATTTTCCGCACACTTGATGCCCATTGCCGCGAAGGTGCGATTCTGGCAAGCAATACCTCTTCCATTTCAATTACCGAAATTGCCGCCGTCACCAAGCGTCCCGAAGCCGTCATCGGAATGCACTTTTTCAATCCCGTGCCACTTATGACGCTCTGCGAAATCATTCGCGGTATCGCTACAAACGATGCAACGTTCGGCACAGTGTTCGACCTCGCTAAAAAGGTCGGTAAAACACCCGTCACGGTGCAAGATTATCCGGGTTTTGTGTCGAATCGCATTCTAATGCCGATGATTAACGAAGCTGTTTATTGCGTGATGGAAGGCGTGGCAAGCGCGGAGGATATTGATACAGTGATGAAGCTTGGTATGAACCACCCAATGGGACCGCTCACCTTAGCTGATTTCATCGGGCTTGACACCTGTTTGTCCATTATGGATGTACTCTACAAAGGGCTTGGCGACAGCAAGTACCGCCCGTGTCCACTATTAAAGAAGATGGTTGCTGCCGGTTGGCACGGACGCAAGTCGGGACGGGGTTTTTATACCTACGAGAAAAAATAATTGCTTCACGGCGTAAACACAAAAAATACATGTAACAGCCCGTTGTTCATGACAATAGTCAAGCGATGACGGGCTTTTTTTCGGTATTACTCTTAATGCTTCGTTGCAAGTTTTTTTCCGTTCTCGCCATAACTATAAAAACCTCGCCCCGCTATCATTCCAAGCCAGCCAGCATCCACATAGCGCCGGAGCAGCACACACGCTCGATACCGCTCCTGCCCATATTCATCATACAGCGCATCAAGTATCTCTACCACGAGGTCTAAGCCAATCACATCTGCCCATTCAAGCGGTCCGTACGGGTAGTTTACACCGAGCTTCATAGCGTTGTCAATATCATGCGGCGAGGCAACATTTTCCATCACTGCAAATGCTGCTTCGTTGACGAGCATTGCCACAATGCGCGGCGTGACAAAGCCTACAATGTCTTGGATGACTTCCGTTTCAAAGCCCAATGATTGCACGTACCGTTCTAAATACAAGAGCGCTTCCGGCTTAGTGTTTAGTGCTGGCGCTATTTCCAAACGTTTCATCAATGGAAATAATCCCGGAAGCGCATTAAACCTCACAACAGCAGCTTCGGTTTCGTATTGGGCTTGAAGCCGTGTGGCGGTCAGGCATGGCGAAACACTTAAAATCGGAGTATTGGGGTACATTTGCAGAACAAAATCCAGAGGCGATTCCTCCTCCGGCAACCAACGGCAATCCACGATTACCTGTGGAACGGCGGGCAGGTCTTGCGTGTTTGTAATAATATGGTCAGCAAAATAGCCAAGCACACCGCTTATTTGCTCGGCAACAATGGAAAAAGGAACATTGTTCTGCGCCAGTACCGATGCGATGCCGAAGCCAATACGCTCGTTATCGTCCGAAAGAAGAACAGTTGTTGGTTTGGAGTCCGAAAGCCGATAAATAGCCATATTCAGTGTTTTGCGTCCGTAGTTTGAGGAAGAATATGTTGCAAATGTAGAAAAATTTTGAGAATATACGACATGGAAGAAGAAATGACATCATCTACATCTACCGTTTTGCCCCCAAATGCCATGAACCTCACATCAAAGCAACTCACTACGCTCCGTGCCATATGCGACGCACTCATTCCTGAAGTCCGGCAATCAAACAACCCCACAAATGATGTTGACGATTTTTGGAGCCGTAAGGCAAGCGACTTCGACCTCGCCGAAAAAATTGCTCAAGCAATGGATTACACAAGCCCCGCAGAACAGTCTGAGTTTCGGCAATTGCTTGATTTACTTGCATCTCCGATAGTTGGCTTAACGTGGTTTGGTCCACTCAAAAGTGCATCATCGCTTACGACAGAACAATGCGAACAACTTTTGCAATCGTGGTCGCATAGCAGTATCGGGCTATTGCGGAAAGGATTTTCTGCGCTCAAAAAATTAGCAATGTTTTTGTACTACGGCTATTCGGACGAAACGCCCGAAGGCAGCATCAATCCGTCATGGAAGGCAATCGGTTATCCGGGACCGCTCTCGCCCACGCCTTTGATTGAGCGTCCCCTAACGACCATTTCTGTGAGCGATGGCGAAACGCTCACGTGTGATGCTGTCGTTGTTGGAAGCGGAGCTGGTGGTGGCGTGGTTGCCGGAGAATTAGCAGAAGC
>JANYIG010000165.1 GCA_025358765.1 Candidatus Kapaibacterium sp. | reverse complement strand
CGATTCTTTGACTACAGGTACAAACAGACCGACCATCCGTAGCATAAATTTACTCAGCACCGTGTGACGCGGCCTGATGTTAAATTCTTTGGCTGCAAGCGCAATCAATTCTCTTCCGGTGAGCGCATTCGTATCCGTGGGCAAGTGCCATACTTGGTTGTAAGCGTCTGCTGTGTTCCCCAACATAGCGGTTGCTTCTGCCGCGTCGGGCGTGAATGTCATGGAATGCCGCACGGCATCGTTGAGCATCCATTGTGCTTTTTTGCCTTTCGCCATATTGTCGATCACGAGCGCATTAAAAAAACTCGTTGCTGTGTTCGGTCCGTAAAAATCAGCAGCACGAGCAATCAGCGCCGTAATGCCGCCACGTTCGGCTTCATCCATGAGCATTTGTGCGATGGCTGCGCGGACATGTCCTTTTTTACTGTTCGGGTGAATAGGTGTTTCTTCGGTCATCCATCCCTTCACGGCTCCATACATATACACGTTGTCAACAAAAACGAGTTTAGCGTGGTGCGCTTTGCAAGCATTGATGACGTTCTGCATGACGAGTGGCCACTGTTGTTGCCACACCGTAATGTTGTAAGGTAGTCCCACTGTCAAATACACAATTTCTGAGCCTTCGACGGCTTTCATCGTTTGGGCAGGGTCGGTCACATCCGCCGGAAACAAGTGGTCATCAGGGTTGATGGCTTTTGGATGGCGGCTTATCAAGCGGATGTCGGTGGTGTATTTCGGCAGATTTTTTGCCAATCCATTGGCAATCACGCCCCCAGCACCTATAATTGTTTGCATAAATCGTACGGAAAAAGTTGAAAAAATCTATCGAAACAGTGGTTTTCCCTGCATTGCCTGGATGAACGAAAGCAACGCGAGCAGAAAATACAACGTTGCAACGAGAAAAACTCCTCGTACAGTTTTCACTATATAAAAGGATGCGAGGGGAAGTATTTGCAGGGCGTGCATCCCAAAAAAGTGAGCGATCCGCAGGTCGCCAAATTTTTTACTCCAGTTTAACACAGGCAAGCCGGAGCCGCCATCAGCACTGCCAACGGTGTGGGAAAGCCTTGCCCCCATCACAAAACCCTGCAACGCAAATACAACAAAAAGGACAATGCCCAAACGAATGCTCCACACGTAGTGCGGCGGCAAATCGGGAAATTCGTTCACAAAAAACAGCCACCCGATATAGAGCGTTGCAAAGGTCATCGTAGCAGACATGAGTGCCATCAGGCTAAACATGCGGGCATACAAAGGAGTGCTTATGTTGAAGTGAGAGAGTTGCCCACGTGCCGCTTGTGTGGCGATGTACACATCCTGAAAACACAAAACACCAATCAGCACCCACGTATAGATAACAACGTCAACTCTATCGCCAAGGTAGTACACATACCATCCCATCGTCCATGTCAGTATGGTCGAAGAGAAAAAAAAATGAATGGTTTAAACCACGCATTTACGCCCAATACTTGTGTTTGGGAGAATCTGGTGAGCAGCAAACAGATGAGTGATGCGAACAAAAACACCAAACCTGCGTAGAACAATGGTTCGCTTCTCAGTCGTAATGTTTCAAGGAAGTACTTCATTTGTATATTTTGTGAACATTATTCTTTGACGACAATTATTTTCCTACAACTCGCACCGCCGCTCCATCGGCAAGATATTCCACGCCGTCGGTCACCACCGCCGAAACGCCTTGCAGTCCTGCTTTGACGGCTACACTATTGCCCTGAATAAAGGCAATCTGCACGGGAAGTTTTTTTGCTTTTGTGTCGTTTTCGGAGAGTGCGTAAACACTGGCGTTCATGCCATTGCCTTCGACGATGGCTTCAATCGGTACAAATGCAACATTTTCCGCTGTGGATGGCGTAATGTCGGCGCTTGCCACTAATCCAGTCACGAACTTTTTCCCGTTCGGTTGCAGCTTCAACTCCGCCTCGAACGTTCCAGTTTGTTGGTTCGCCGCCGCCGCAATATCGCTTACGATCGCGGAAAAGTCGGTGTTCGGAAAGGCATCGAACCGTACCATTGCTTTATCGCCAACGTGCAACCGAACTACGTCACGGTCGGACAGTCCCACACGCACCACCCAGCCGCTTGATTCGGAGCTGACAACCACAATAGGCGAACCAACACCAGCAAGTTCGCCAGCTTTGGAAACAACTTTTAATACCCTGCCGTTTGTGGGCGCTACGATAGTGGCGTATTGTTGGTTGAATGTGGCAATTTGTAGGGTTGACTGAGCTATGGAATAGCCTGTGGCAGCATTTTGAACTTGTTCCAGCGTTATAACACTGTCTTTGTACAGGTTTTGAGCGCGTTGCAAGTCGCGTTTTGCTTTTTCCATGCCTTGTTGTGCTTGTGCCACCTGCGCGTTAATTTCCGCAAGATTCAAATGCGCGAGCGTTTGCCCTTTGCGAACAACGTCGCCGTCTCGAACGCTGATGGATGCTATCACACCGCCGATTTTGAACGACAGTTTTATCTCGTCTTTCGTGCTGAGGATACCAATGGCGCGGATGCCAGATGTTGCCTCACGCACGAGTACAGGAGCGAGTTTGACGGCAACTGCCTCCAATGTTGTCTGTCCGATTTGGTTTGGTGCGGATTTTGCCGACGATTTATCGGCACAGCCGTTCAGCGTCGCCATTGCGAGAACGACCGATGCCGCCAAAGGAAGAACTGTTCTGGGTTTCATGATATTCACGATAAAAAAATGTTGGTATTGTTTCAAAAAACTTAACGCAGATGTGTCGTTCTCATTCAAAGGTTTTTAGCCCTCACAACTCATAATGCGGCAACAACAAAAATACTCGCTCACTCTCTCAACAAGATATAAAAATTACACAGCGTTTAATAGTATGGTAAAAAATTTTATGATTTTTTCTTTTTCTTGCCACGAATAGCTTCCACTGAGGGATGAGCAGCCACGGCTATTCCGTTCATTGCACCGTTCCCATTTGTCAAATGCCGCGTCATTGCTTGCATCATAAACCCAAGTGAGCCATGTAAAATTACTTCGTGCTGCTCTTCGGGGATCATATGGAGGCGTTGGCGGATAAAGAGCGATACACTGCCATGCACCAGCGACCACATAGCGAACGCCGCAATATTCGCATCCGTTTTCGGTAAATATCCAGCATCCATGCATTCTTGAACAGTTTCGCGTAGCATATAAAATGCTTGAAAGCCTTCATCCCAGCCTTCTTCAACCATCTTTGGTGCCGGGGCACTCATAATAAACATCAAATCGTAATAACTACGATGCTCAAGCGCAAACTGCATATACACGCGCCCGATAGCAGTGAGACGCTCAAACGGGTTTGCAACGAGCATAAGCGGTTTGAATAACCCATTCAGAAGTTCAGCGGCTTTTTTGCACAGCGCAAATACAATTTCATCCTTGTCCGCAAAATACGAGTAGATGGCTCCGGGCGTGTACTCTACCTCGTCGGCGATGCGCCGGATTGTCACCGATTCATAACCTTCGCTAATGAATAATCGCATTGCCGCAGAAAGAATACGTTCTTGCATTTCTTCGCGTTCGCGTTCGCGGCGTTGGGTACTTTTAAGGTTTTTTGCCATATTTTGAACAGTGTTTAATAATTATATGCAATGTAATAAAAATTCAGATTGACCGCAAATTATTTTTTGAACGCCGTTCAAAAAAGTTAATTCGCAAAAAAGCGATGCCTCTTAAAAAGAAGCATCGCTTTGAAAATATTCTAAAAAAGTGCGCCCTCGCCGTTCAAACTGGAAATACCTTCACAATGGCGCGGAGAAGCACATTGACGGCAGGTGCAGAGAGGAACGTTGGAAACTCCTCGTCAAAATCGCTGCGAAGCGCGGGGTCAAGCGTGAGTGCGCGGACAAGCAAATCGCTTGCTTCGTGCATAGAATCTTGTACGGCATGGATCTTTGCCATTGCAAAATACGGTTCTGCCCACTCTGGCATAAGCGTGGACGCTTGTTGGAAGGCTTGCATTGCGGTAGAAAAATCGTTCAATTCAAGCAGCGTGTCGCCGTAATCGAACCAGCATTCAGCATCGGCTGGGTTTTGCTGAAGCGCTTTTCGGTAGAACTCTAATGATTCTTCGACGCGGTTCATGTTGTAGTAAATATCCGCCTTTGCGTACCAGACTTCCGCATAATCAGTTTTGAGTTCCAGAACACGGTCATAATCGTCGAGCGCAAGCTGGTACTGATTCAGCGTATCGTAGCAGCTTCCGCGTCCAAAGTATGCCTCAAAATAGTTGCGGTCGAGCGCAATGGCATGGGTAAAACTTTTGATAGCAAGCCGCAAATCGCCGATTTCTTGATACGCATTGCCGAGGTTGTACCACGCTGGAACATCATGCGGCTCGTATTTGAGTGCTTCTTGGTAGCTTTCAATCGCCTCCGAAAGCCGATGCAATGCCGCGTACGCATTGCCGCGATTGTACCACGCTGCCACGAATTTTTCGTTAATGGCAATCGCCATATCATAGCGTTCAATCGCCTTGTAATAATGTTCTTGTTTGCTGTACACTACGCCGCAGTTGTACCAAGCGTTGTAATTGTATGGGTCCTCGTCAATGTGGCGGTTGTATGCTTCGAGCGATTCCGAATACCGCCCAAGAAAATCGTAGCAATACCCAAGTTCATACCAAACGTCCTTCGCCAGCTTGTCTGAGTGCAGCAAGTACAGGAATACCCGTACAGCCTCGTTGTACATCTCATTGCGTTCGTAAATCGTAGCTTTGGCGAACAGAGCATCCTCGCTGTCGGGTGCGTAGTCGAGCGCTTTTTCAATGGATGCCATTGCATCGTCGAAATGCTTCAGGAAATCCAGAGTCAAAGCACGATTGATGTGTGTATCCACATCAATTGGATCGAAGACAAGTGCCGTATCGTAGGCATCGAGAGCTTCTTGATAGCGTTCGAGGTGATTCAGGATAAATCCTTTTTTCTGCCACGCATCGGCTGAATACGGCGTAAATTCTGTGAGTTTGATGCAAAAATTTAAACCATCCTCGAATTTACCCGTATCCATGCAATACAGCACAAGTTCTTCCAACACGTCGGGGCTGGGAGCACGCTCGGATGCTTCGCCACGACGTTCGTTTTTAAGCGCCTCGCGGGCGCGGCGTACCTCTTCGTCCATGTCTTTTTTCGACCACTCCGGTGTTTCGTCGGAGAACTCGTCGTCATAACCGAATGTACTCATAAATAGCTCCTCTTTAAGGGTGAATATGCTGCTGCAATGATAGCGAGGAAAGGAACGATATGCAAGGAAAAATGTTGCAAAACTCCCGTGGAAGGTTGTGATAACAACGACAAAAAAGTGTTTCTGCGGGAGCATGAGGAATGAAAGAATTTATGCGGGACGTGTTGCGTGTTCCAACGCTGTCAGAATCACAAACGCTTCTTCATTACTGGTTCCGCACATCGTTTCGGACGGGAGCAAACTCACACACACAGGTGGGCGTTCAGGTTTTCCAAAGAGCAGGCAATGGTTGTCGTTCGTGAGTTGGATGCAACGAACCCCAGCAGGCTTACCGCCCAGCATTCCCGGAATGGGTGATGAAATTGAAGGTGCGATGCAACACGCGCCACAACCTACTCTGCACGTCATAAAATACGTTGAAAAATTGATTAAATACATTCCTCGTTATAGAGCATAAAAAATTAGGACACCGTTGGGGCAATAAAAAACCCGCTCCAGTAACGAAGCGGGTTTGTCGTACATCTATGTGCCCAGAACAGGAATCGAACCTGCACATCCGAAAGGATACTACAACCTGAATATAGCGCGTCTGCCAGTTCCGCCATCTGGGCAATAAAAAAGGATGAAACAAAAGGAGAAACCATTTTTCAGCCTTCACCCCTTAAACTCATCCTTTGTTCGCAGAGAGGGAGGGATTCGAACCCTCGAAAGGATTGCTCCTTTAACGGTTTTCGAGACCGCCCCGTTCAACCACTCTGGCACCTCTCTAATGCTTTTCGTCGCTCGCAACGAGTGTGGTTATACGATGAAAGAGCTACAAATTTACAACTTCCTCTATCCTTCTGCAAACAATTTTTCATCTTGACACCCAGATGCTACCGTGTCGCTTTTTCCACGAGATAGAGATACGACATATATTGTTCGCCAACAGCCGTCGTCATGCCTGTTTCGCACATCGGATTGCTGGAATAATAGCCGTCGTAGCCGCAGGATTTCACTTCTTGTGCTTCGAGTGCCGTTGCGTGTGTGGTCAATTCTGGCGCTATCATGCCTCGGTCGCCCGCAAACGCACAGCATCCGGCGTTGATGGGAACCGTCGCTTGCGAAGCGCACTGTTGAGCCACTGCAAGCAGTTTACCATCAATACCCATTTTGATAATCGAACAAACAGGATGCAATATGATGGATTCATCAAGTTGCCGAAGCTGCCCAGCCGCTTCCAGCTTGGGCAACAGAACATCATGCGTGTATTCGATGCTGTCTAAAATTGTCATGGCATCATAGCGTCGCTTTAACTCGCCCGAAAGCTCATTGCCACACGTGCGGAACATATATGAACACGAACTTGCTTCCGTTACAATCGGTAGTTTTCCGCCGTCCGACCATTCCCACATTTGGTTCAGGGTACTTTCGAGGATGGTATCGTGTGCTTTGTGAAAACCTTTCGACGAAAACGGTGTTCCGCAGCAAAAACTTGTGCAATCATCTGGAATCCAAACGTTCACGCCTGCCCGTGCTGCGATGGTCGTTAGCGTTTGTATAACGTTATCCGGCGAACCATTTGGCTTGCCCGTGGGCTTGCCCGTGGGCTTGCCCATAATGCGACTTACACACGCGGGAAAATAGACAACATCAGCATTAGTGCGGCTTGTGGAGGGCAGCGCAGCAACCGTTCCAAGTCGTTCGTTCCATTGCGGCAATCGCTCGTTCATATGTCCCGACATAAGTGTAGATGCGGCTCGTGTGGCAGCACGAACGAGTGCCGCACCACCAATCCGGCTCACAAGATGTCCCGCCCGCACACCCAATTTTGCAACGGTCTCGGCGGTTTTGAAATTACGAGCAATCGTCACGGCTATGTTTTGAGCGCCGTCGGTATGTTGCGCCTCGCGGAGGAGTTTTACTAAATCTCCCGTGTTGATACCCACAGGGCAGACCGTTGCACACATTCCATCGGTCGCGCACGTCTCCAAACCGTAATAATTGTATTCATGTTCAAGCTCCGCAAGGGAGATTTGAGGAGCGTGGTTTGTGGTTGGTGTTTGAATCGGAGCTTCGGTTGTTGTTGTCAAACGTTTGATTTCGCGGCGAACAACAATGCGTTGGCGTGGCGAGAGCGTCAATCCTTGGCTTGGACATTTGGGTTCGCACCAGCCACATTCGATACAGTTGTTCACTTCTGCTTCGACTTCCGGGATAGGTTTTAGGTTTTTTACGTGTACACGCGGGTCGTCGTTCATCATCACGCCCGGATTCAAGATTTCGTGCGGGTCTATGAGCGTTTTCAAACGGCGCATAATCGAATATGCTTCCTCGCCCCATTCTTTCTCCACAAACGGAGCCATATTGCGCCCCGTGCCATGTTCGGCTTTGAGTGAGCCATCGTATTTTTCGACCACAAGCACAGCCATGTCGTCCAAAAACGCCTCGAATTGCTTAACGTCCGCGTCAGTATTGAAGGATTGAGCGATGTTAAAATGCAAATTGCCATCTTTCGCATGACCGTAAATCACACCGTCATCGTAGCCGTGTTTGATGAACATTTCCTGAAGCGCAGCAATGGCGGGCGCAAGATGCTCTATCGGAAAAGCAATGTCCTCCGTAATAGACGTAGTGCCGCTTCTGCGGGCAGCAGCCGTCGTGGGTAGAATGCCTTTTCGGAGCTTCCAGAGTTTGGCTTGTTTGAGATAATCTTCCGTAAACGGCAGTATTTGAATCACAGGCAGTTGCTCAATCACGCTTGCAGAGCGGGTTTTGAAGGATTCGAGTTCGTCGCGGTCAGAGGATTGATATTCAACGAGCAGCGCCGCCGCCGTGATAGGAATCCCTTCAATGATGTCTTTCGGAGCGCCATATTGGTTCTTCATCGCCTGCAAACAAGCGTAATCCATAAGTTCAAGCGCCGCCGCGCCGGAATCCCGTAACGCAACGATAGACGCACAGGCTTCCGGCACGGTTGAAAAAAATAGTAATCCTGTGTATTTAAGCGGGTGGTCGGGAACTGTGCGGAATACTGCTTCTGCGATAAAGCCTAATGTTCCTTCGCTCCCAACCATCAAATGGCGTAAAATCTCAATCGGTGTAGAAAAATCCAGAAACGCATTTAAGCCGTAACCAATGGTGTTTTTGATTTTGTATTTGCGGCGAATTTTTGCGGTGAGTGCCGTATTTGCTTCAATTTCGGCTTTGAGTGCAAGTAAACCGTCCGCAATTTCGGGCGATTCACGTCGTAAAAGTTCGTTCGCATCAGGTTTAGCTGTATCCAGCAGCAACCCGTTTGGCAGTACAATCGTCATGGATGCAATAGTATGGTAGGAATTTTGCGCTACCCCGCAGCACATCCCACTTGCATTGTTCGCCACGATGCCCGCTACCAGCGCAGAGTTCATAGAAGCAGGGTCAGGACCAAGCTTGCGCCCGTAGCGCCGAAGATGGTCGTTCACCTTGGAACCTACAATGCCTGCCTGCGCTCGAATATATTCGCCGCACTGCTCGACCGTAACGCCTTCCCAGCCACGACTTATGTCCACTAAAACGCCGTCCGTCACGGATTGCCCCGACAAACTCGTGCCACCAGCACGAAAACAAAGCGGGATGCGATACTCGCGGCTCCAACGGAAGAGCGCTTGCACATCTTCTGTTGTGGCGGGTTTAACGATAGCCTGTGGGACAAGACGATAACAACTTGCATCATTGGCATATCCTATGCGCTCAATCGCTTTCGTGAGGATTTGTGTCGGCTTCAGAATAGTTTCGAGAGATTGGCGGATGTCCATAAAACATTGTGCTTACAGGTTGTGTGTGATTCTTTTAGTACCGAACGGATTTGAACGCAGAGGCTGACGGAAACCGTCAAGAGAGCGCAGAGAATCAAGAATAAATGAAGAGAAGATCAACTTTCCTTTCCAGACTCAGCGTCCTCCCTGTCTCTGCGGTCATTTTATCGTAAAGTATTAGGTTTTGAAGGTTGATTCTGTTGAAATTCGGCTGCAACCATTGAAATTACTTGAAAATCGTCTTGAAAAAAATTATTTTTTGTTGCGGTAAGTCCGTAGATTTGGTGAATGTCGTTTGCATTTGTGTTGGCAAATGAGTACATCTCCTCTCGTAAACCCTTTATATTCCCATTCAACTATATTCCAGAAATGGTGTACGCACTATGAAACCCCAAATTGTACAATGTATGCCGGGCGCTTCAGGTTTCATGAGGCTCTTGGCAGTGATGTTGCTGTTAATAGTGCCTGTGATGTCGCATTCCCAAATCAAGCGCAAAGCATTTATTCCCAAGCACAAAGGTTTTGTGGAAGTTGTACGGCTGAATGCGCTCAATTCTGCCTTCAACGAGGGAAATCCTTCGGTTACGCCCGATGGGAAATACCTGTTTTTTATGTCAGAACGTGGCGAACAATCGTGGTCACGTAAAAAAGACCGCACGAGTGCTGATGCGTTCGACGGCGATATCTGGTATTCCGAGAACGTGAATGGCATCTGGCAAACGGCAGCCTGTTTAAATGCGAGTATAAATAGTGTACGCGGAGAGGACGAGCCAAATATCTCGTTCGATGGACGCACCGTCATGTTTGAAAGCTGGCGCGATGGCTGGCAACAAAACGGTGGTCCATACTATGAAGCGAAGAGTCAAGGGGCACTGTGGAGCAATCCTGTCGGTTTGGGCGGCGGTATCAATGAGTTTTTTATGGATATGCGTCGCAAAGATACTGCTTTCGCAACCGATGGGGCAAGTTTTTCAATTGATGGACACACGTTGATTTTTGCTGGTGGACCTCAGTATGACAGCGATATGGATATTTACGTCAGCAAAAAAGATAACAATGGGAAATGGTCGTATCCGAAAAGACTCTTTCTAAGCACTGAGGCAAACGAGCGCTCCGCATTTATTGCAGCAGATGGGCATACGCTGTACTTTGCCTCGAACGGGTATGAAGGGTTTGGTGGATTAGATATTTACAAAGCTATGCTCGGTGATGACGGCACGGTGCGCGACGTGATTAACATCGGTGAGCCGTTCAACACGAAAGGTGATGATTATGGGTTTGCACTCACGGCATCCGGCGACGAGGCGTATTTTGTGCGGAATGGCGATTTATATTACGCCAAACTCGGCAAGGAGTTTGATAAAATCAAACCGCAACCAACGGCAATGCTGACAGGAACCGTAAAAAATAAAGATTCTGGAGTACCTATGGAATCGCAAATCCATATTCGTGAACTTCCCAATGGGGATGTCATCAACTCCGCGAGCAATGCGCTTACGGGAGAATATTCGCTCGTACTCCGCATCGGCAAACGCTACGAACAAACCGTGACAGCGCCGAATTTTGTGGAGTTCAAGCGGGTATTCCAAGTCACACTGCCCAAAGCCCAAAAAGGCGTATCGCAACGCTCGCTAAAGCTGGAGTTTGACGTGAATCTTGCGATGCCGAAAAAAACGTGGTGAATATAATGTGGCGAAGAATACCATGACAACGAATACTTTTTTCTTCGACCGTGATGGTATCGTGAATACCCGCATTATGGGTGGTTACGTAACCGATGTGGATGATTTTGTTTTTATGCCGGATTTTTTCGCATTATTTCGTGCGGTAAAAGAACGCGGCTTTTTGGCGGTGCTGGTCACGAATCAGCAAGGCATTGGAAAAGGGTTGATGACGGAGGAGGATGTATCAGCAATTCACGAAAAGATGCAACGTGAACTCCGCGCAAATACTGGCTTTGTATTTGATGATGTGTATGTTGCTGGCGAGATAGATGTCTCGAACTACAAGGAATGTTGCGGAGAACTCTGTCTGCCGGACAATTACGTCCGCCGCAAGCCAAGCCCCGCCATGCTTCTCGAAGCGCAAGAGCGTTGGAATATTGACCTCAGCCGCTCGTGGATGATAGGTGATAGCATCTCCGACGCAGAAGCCGGACGTGCCGCTGGTGTCAAAACAATTCTTATTGGTGATTACGGCTCTGGTACGATTCCCGCTGCCGATTATATCTTCCCAACTCTCCGGGCAGCAACAGAAACCATTGTGCAGATGTTGTAGAGCTAAGGATTGGCACTATTTCTCGGAACCGTCTGTCGGCTTTGTTGGGCGGCGACGTTGTGGCGTTACGCGCTTTTGTTGGTCTTGCTTTTGCCTATCTTCTCTGTCCACCGCCTCTTGTTGTTTGGTCTTGAGGTCGTCCGCATATATTCCTAATTTTTCCATCACTTTGACGGTAATGTCGTAGCGCGGATTCGCCACAAGCAGTGGTTGAACGCCTTTGTCTAAAATAATGTCATAATTATCCGATGATGCAATGTCTTGCACGGCAGCCGCAATCTTTGTTTCCGCTGGACGTAGATAACTCACCGCAAGTGTATCAAACTCACCTCCGGCATTAAATTTTTTGCGAACATATTCCTCGCGGTCACGTTTGCGTTTGGTTAGAATCGAATCTTTTTCGCGGCGTTCCACATCACTCCAAACAAGGCGTTTCTTCTGAATTTCCACTTCGAGTACGTTTATAGCTGTCAGTTGTTCTTCCATTTCACGTTTCCAATCGCTCGTCACTGCCTCCAACCGTTGTTGTGCGGTCTTAAATTCTTGAAATCGGTCACGTACCGCTTGTGTGCTGACGAATCCAACTTTTGCCTGCGCCAAAGCGCATTGCGGTAGCCAAACTGTCAGTCCTACAATCAGCACGAGAAGAACTCTGCGAAACACGATGTGCCGCATTGGGCGCAGCGTTGGGTGTAGCATGGATTGTGTATTCATGGCGTAAATCCTATCTGGTGGAAGAATATAATCGTAGCATTAGAATTAACAAGAGCAACCAAAAAAGCCAAAACAAAACAATCGTAGATGTTCTGCTTTGGCTTTACAAGGATTATCAAATGCTCGATATAACGCTTTGGGACTTCGGTGGACGAAAATTCTGACCCGTATTCGTACGTTATTTGTTGCGTTTGAGTCTATCGAGGACGCGGAATGTGATGTCCAAACTTTCATCCACGTAGATGAAGGCAGGCGACTCCAACACTCCAGAGAGTTTTTCGTCTTTTGCAACCTCTTTGATAGCATTTTTTACTTTTTTGCGAAGTGGGTCGAGCAATTCTTCCTGCATTTTGCTGATTTCGCTCGTAGGTACTTGCGAGTTGATTTTCTCGTCGCGATATTTCAAATAGCGCTGCTGGATGGATTGTAGGTTTTCCTCTGCTTTTGCTTTTGCTTCAGCAGGCATCATTGCTTTTTGTTTTTCATATGCTTGAAGTGCGTCTATATAATCTTTTTGAATCGTGTCGAGCGTATCTTTGAATTTTGTACCGACTTCACGAAGTTTTTCTTCAGCTTCTTTGACTTCAGGCATTTGTTCAAGAATTTTACGCGTATCAACAACGCCAAATTTCATGCTACCCGATGGTGTTGCGCCACCTTTTTGTGCCAGTGCAAGCGAGGATGCGCCCACAAAAAGCGCTACTGCCGTCACTGTACTCAGAATATATTTCATACGAGGAATAAAATGGTAAAAATAAACGAAATAAGAACTTAAAAGACTTTCAATTTACAAAGATGTTAAATGTTTGCCAAACGTTTAAAGTTGACTTAATGATGGATAATAAATAACTCTCAACATTAGCTATTAAAAATTATCGTCCAAACTGGAACTGGAAGCGGAACTTCGGCACACCATCATCTTGGCTTGTGCTACCAACACGGTCGAAACCATAGCCATAATCAAACCCTAACAAGCCAATGGGGTTCAGCAACAAACGAACGCCAATACCCACCGAACGCTTGAGGTCGAGCGGATTCACTTCGCCCAAACTACCCCATGCGTTGCCGCCTTCGAGGAAACCAATCAGGTAAATGGGTACAGGATTAAGCGTGACCGCAAAGCGCAGTTCTGCCGCACTTGTAATAATCGCCCTTCCGCCTATTGCGTTTCCTGTTGGATTGCCAAATGAATCAGGTGCAGCATCGCGCGGACCAATACTACGGTCAGGATAACCCCGCAACGGTATCGTTCCAAAGCCGCCAAGCGCCGTGCCACCCAAGAAATAGCGCTCAATTTGCGGAATGCTTGTTTGGTCGCGTAATCCCGTCACGTAGCCAAATGATGAAGCCAACCGCAGTACCAAACGATTGTTGTCGCCAATTGCCAACAGCGGCGTATAGACATCAAAATCAAGCTGACTTTTCAGGTAATCAATCTGACCAATACCTAATGCGCCCGCAGCAAAAAGTGTTGTGAACGAGAATTTTGAGCCGTCGGTCGGGAAAATAGCGTTGTCAATGCTTATGCGGGAAATTGTCTGGCGAATGCTAAATTCCGTCCCGCTTTTGTAATATGAACTGATGCTGCCTTCCGGCTGCTGCACGTAACGACCCTGAACCTGCCAGTCTGCACGGAAATAGTCGTCGGGCCAGCGTAAACGGCGACCAATATTGATAGCTGCACCAGACAAACGCAGCTGGTACGGAAAGCGATATTGCGTGTCATACAGATTGAACCCCACCGTTGTTGGTTCATCGAATAACCACGGTTCAGATACGCCTGCCGAAAACGTCCGCAGACTGTTAAACCCCTGTCCACCAAATTCCCAGCTAAAGTTAAAAACCTGTCCCGCACCACCGGAAAGCGGCTCGGCAAGCGAAAAATTGTTCAATGTGATACCAACCGAACCCGTCACTCCATAATATCCAGCATACCCAACGGAGGCATTAAACGTATCCGATGAGCGCTCTTCAACTTTGTATATCAAATCTACTTGCGAATTATCAATAGGTTTTACATCAGGCTTGATTTTCTCAGGATTAAAATAGTTCAACTGCCCTAATGACCGCACACCGCGGATAATTGCTGCGCGGCTAAAATAATCGCCCGGACGGGTGAAAAGCTCACGACGAATAACTTTGTCTTTCGTTTTGGTATTTCCCTCAATTTCTACGCGGCGAATGGTGAATTGATTGCGCTCAAACACCCGTACTGTAATGTCCACCGAATCCGGCGCTACGCGCTTGGTTTCTTCTTCAAACCGTGCCGTCAGATAGCCGCTGTTCAGATACATCGAAGAAACATCAGACTGCTCTTGATTGCCGCGAAGATTTTGCTCAAATTTTTCAACGTTGAATACATCTCCTTTAAACATGCCCAACCGAAGCTGTAAAAACTGCGACGGATAGACTAAATTCCCCTCAAACGCTATATTGCGAACATAGACCTTCTGACCTTCGTCCACCCAGACAAATACATCCACCGTTTCAAAGTCCTCGCTGTACGCCAGCGAATCGCGAAGGACGGAGGCATCAATGTAACCGTTTTTCTTGTAGAATGTGGCGAGCAGTTCTTTGTCTTTTTCGTATTTCTTTTTGTCGAATTTTGCGGAGCGCCAAAACTGCCACCATTGCTTGGTTTTCGTGTCATCAAATGCGCCTGCAATATCGCTATTAGAGAAATCTTTATTGCCCGAAAACGTCACACTATTTGTGTAAAACGTCACGCTTTCTTTAACAGCAATAATCAAAGTTGAGAAGCCCGTTGAATCGGTCGGTTCTAGCGTTACTTCGACTTTAGCAAATTGTTTGCCTTCCTTGTCGTAGAGCTGTTTGACAGCTTTTTGGATGAGGTTAAGGTCGTACTGCGAAATTAAGTCGCCGGGGGTTTTGTCGGACGCTTTTGTGATATCTTTGTTGGAAACCGTTTGGTTGCCGCGAATCTTGATAGTTGCCACGTGTTGCGCTTCGGCGACGCGAATTTTCAGATAGACACCGCTTGGGGTCTCGCGCACGACATCAATCGTAACGTCAGTAAACTGTTTGCGCTTCCAAAGGTTTTTGATGGCTTCGGCAGTTTTACTTGCAACAGGAAAAGCAATCTCATCGCCGATCTGCAAGCCGGAGAGGTTAATAATTGCCTGAGCATCAATTGTGCTTTGCCCTTCCACTTCAACACTGAGAATCTTGACGGTTTTCGGTTTGGGCTGTGCTTGTGCGTTGAGTTGCTGCGGCATACATGCGCCAGCAACGAACACAAGAACGAACAGCAAACAAAGCAGGAAAAGCTCAGTAGCGCGAGGTGTGATATGGCGAGGTTTAATACTACGTTGAACGAAAGACATTGAACATCCGTTGAACGTAAGTGGAGTGAGTTTCATGGTTCGTTTCATCGGCGATTTGTTGTGATGTTTTACCGAAACGACGCTCACGTTGCGTATAATCGCTGATAGCGTCGTATAAATCGGCGCGACGGAAATCGGGCCAGAGGTTCCGGGTGACGTAAATTTCTGAATATGCCATCTCCCACAAAAGGAAATTGCTCAAACGCATCTCGCCACTGGTGCGGATAAGCAGGTCGGGGTCGGGCATAATATGTGTTTGCAAATAAGTCGCAAACCGCTCTTCGGTCAAATCTTCGGGCGAGAGCTTTCCACGACGAACATCCAACGCTATCATCTGTACGGCGCGAGTAATATCCCACCGTGCGCTGTAACTCAACGCCAGCGTCAGCGTCAGCCCAGTATTGTCTTTTGTCAACTCCATGCACTCTACCAGACGTTTTTGAACATTTTTTGGCAGCGCATTTGTTTTACCAATAGTCAACAAACGAACGTTGTTGCGATGCAATTCTTCGATTTCGGCTTTCAAAAACTGATAGAGCAAATCCATCAGAATATTTACTTCTGTGTGTGGTCGCCGCCAATTTTCCATTGAGAACGCATAGAGCGTCAAACATTGAATGCCCAAAAGAGAGGAAGCTTTCACAATATCTCGAACGCTTTCGATTCCCTCACGATGTCCTGCCGCACGGCTCATGGAGCGCTCTTCCGCCCATCTGCCGTTACCATCCATGATAATCGCAACGTGTTTGGGCAATTTGCCAGAAGTAATCAATTGTTGCTGAAGTTCTTTGTCATCAAGTGTTTGCGATGCCTGCCAGTCGGGCTGACGTTGGCTCGATGTGCTGCTGCTCACGCGCTGTACTCCCAAAAGTTTGAACAAAAGCCAGATTGCAAATTTACGAAGAAGTTTGATTCCGTATGTTAAAAAAATGTTAAGCTGCTCGGCGCAATAAAAAAGGACTCCAATTGGTTTTCTTTCGCTGTTTAAGAAGCTCTTAATCTTCATGCGGGACAGAAGCCTCTCGCCTACTGTGGTTGATACAGCACCAAGGTCATCAATGTATCTCTTTTTCGGAAAAGCCTTTCCTCAGCTCATCCAATTAGTGCGTGCATCCGGATTCCATTTCGTCGTCATTTTTCTGAGTTGTGTCCAAAATTCAATCGAACTTTTGCCCGTGATGTCGCCCATACCAAATTTTGATTCGTTCCACCCACCAAACGAAAACGGCTCACGAGGCACTGGAACACCGATGTTCACGCCTACCATGCCCGCGCTTGCACGCTCTGACACATATCGTGCCATAGCACCGCTTTGCGTAAACACCGCTGCTGCGTTACCATATGGATTCTTATTCTCGATTTCCAAAGCCTCATCAACAGTGTCAGTACGAAGAATAGAAAGCACAGGTCCAAAAACTTCTTCTTGAGCTATTTTCATATCGGGACGTACAAAATCAATCACTGTCGGACCAACATAATATCCACCTTCACTGCCCGCAACCACAGAGTTCCTGCCGTCCACAAGTATCTTCGCTCCTTGCGTTTCTGCTTCGGTAATGTAGCTTTCAATCCGCTCTTTTGCTTGTTTAGAAATCACCGAACCTAAGTTTTTACCAAGCACGATTTTACGTGATTCCTCACAAAGTTGTTCTACGATATGGTCAATTTTTCCCACACCAATCATTGCCGAAGCTGCCATACAGCGTTGCCCTGCACAGCCCGACATGGAAGCCGTCACATTTGAAGCCGTCATTGCTGCGTGTGCGTCCGGCAAAACAATGAGGTGATTTTTTGCGCCGCCAAGTGCCAAGACACGTTTGAAGTGGGAGGTTGCGCGGGCATACACGATTTTCGCCACTTTGGTTGAACCAACAAACGATACTGCTTGAATATCGGGATGGTCGCAGATGGCTTCTACAATGTCGCGGTCGCCGTTTACAATGTTAAAAACTCCGTCTGGCAGCCCCGCTTCCTTCAGTAACTCGGCAATTTTTTGCGATGAAAGTGGTACAACTTCCGAGGGCTTCAGAATCATGGCGTTGCCAAGCGCAATGGCATTAGGAATAGTCCAATTTGGAACCATCATCGGGAAATTAAACGGCACTATCGAAGCCACCACACCAAGTGGCGCGTGTTCGGTGCGGCATTCTACACCAGCGCTGACTTCCAACCATTCACCGGCGACAAGTTGCGGCAGTGAACACGCAAATTCTGTGAGTTCGATACTTTTTTCCACTTCTGCTTTCGCTTCGTCGAAGGTTTTCCCGTTTTCTTCGCTGATGAGTTTGGAAAGTTCTGTCATGTTCTTTTCTAACAGCGTTTTGTAGCGAAAAAATACTTGAACGCGCTCTTTAATAGGCGTTTTTGCCCATAATTTTTGGGCATTTTGTGCTGTAATCACAGCGGCATTCAAATCGGAAGCGTTCGAGAGCGGCACTTTAGAAATTACACTGCCGTCAAGCGGTGAATAAACATCTAAAAATTTACCGCTTGTACTCGATGTAAATTTGCCACCAATGTAGTTTTTGAGTTCGGGGTATTTCATGGTTTTGGAGTTGTAGAGTGTGAAAAGAGTTTTTGGGAATATTTCAAGCAAAAATCGCAAAGGTTTATGCGCTACCTAGCTATTTAGGAAGCCCTGCCCCTAAATAGTTGGCTACAAAAAAGCGCAATGAGGATGTAAATTTGGAGGATGCAGTAACCAACAACTCCAAATTTACTGCCCATATTGTGCCGATACGAAGATAAAACGCAACGGCATAACAGGCAAGGGTAAACAAAACTATTTTTGCTATCTATCCCGCAAATAGTCCGTCGAAAGCTATAGCGATAACAGTTGTGTCTGTGTACGATGCAATCATCAAACTCTACATCCATTGCTGGAACTCCGCTCATGCGCCGTAGTAGGCTTTCCGGGATACGACCATTTTTTTCATGCTGAAAGCCAGATTTTACCTAACTTGTGGCAAAATAATCCAATAACTACCGACTAATACTCACCGCAATATGACCATCTCTGAACGCATCGTTATCCTTGATTTTGGCTCACAATTCAGCCAGCTTATCGCTCGCAAAGTCCGTGAATGCGGCGTTTTCGCAGAACTTCATCCCTTCTCCATTTCCGAAGCCCAGCTTCGTTCTCTCAATCCTAAAGGTATTATTTTGTCCGGAAGCCCTTTCAGTGTCTATGCCGAAGGCGCTCCTATGCCCGCATTCGACGTATTCGCGTTTGCGGAAAAGGCGGGAATACCAGTTTTGGGTTTGTGTTACGGATTGCAGCTTATTGCTCATACGCAAGGCGGTGCGGTGAATAAAGCGGCAAAACGCGAGTTTGGCAAAGCGCATTTGCACATTGAGAAGTCCAGTAAGTTGTTTGAGGGGATGTCGAACAATGCACAAGTCTGGATGTCGCATGGGGACTCGCTGACAGCAATTCCTTCGGGTTTTGAAGTCATTGCTCGTACCGAAAACGCGCCACTTTGCGCCATTCAAAATGAAACACGGAACATCTACGGTGTTCAGTTCCACGCCGAAGTACACCACACGGTTGAAGGCAAGACGCTTCTCGGCAACTTCCTGTTCACGATTTGCGGCTGCGCGGGCGGTTGGAATGCGGGTTCGTTTATCGAAACGACAATCGCTGACATCAAAAAACGTGTTGGGGAGGGCGGCGTGATATGTGCACTATCTGGCGGTGTGGATTCGACCGTTGCGGCGGTGCTTTTGCACAAAGCCATCGGTCACCAGCTCCATTGTATTCATATAGATAATGGGCTGATGCGAAAGGACGAAAGCCGCACCGTTGTTGAACTCTTCAAAAACCACTTCGACCTGACAATTGATTTCGTAGATGCTTCCGAGCTTTTTTTAAGCCGCTTAGACGGTGTGACCGATCCCGAACACAAACGCAAAATTATCGGCAAAACGTTTATTGACGTGTTCGAACAGGAAGCAAAAAAGTTTGGCGATGCGAAGTTTTTGGCGCAAGGAACGCTTTACCCCGATGTGATAGAATCTGTCTCGTTTGCGGGTCCGTCGGCAACAATAAAAACGCATCACAACGTAGGCGGACTGCCAGAAACAATGAACTTAAAACTCGTGGAACCATTCCGCGAACTTTTCAAAGACGAAGTGCGAGCCGTAGGGCGGGCTTTGGGTGTACCGGAGTGGTTCATAGACCGTCATCCGTTTCCCGGACCGGGTTTGGCGATTCGTGTACCGGGCGCTATCACGCCGGAGCGCCTTGCGATTCTCCGCGAAGCCGATGAAATCTACCTTGAAGAGATTCGTAATGCTGGATTGTACAACGAGATTTGGCAGGCATTTGCCGTGTTACTGCCTGTGCAGACGGTCGGCGTGATGGGCGACGAGCGCACGTATGAGTATGTATGCGCTTTACGGGCGGTTACAAGTGTGGATGGTATGACGGCAAATTGGTTTTCAATGCCCTACGACCTACTTGCCACAATATCAAACCGCATCATTAACGAGGTACGTGGCATCAACCGCGTGGTGTATGACATTTCGAGCAAACCGCCCGCGACGATTGAGTGGGAATAAGAATCTGCCAACATCACAACGAGGGCTTATTCTTTTTGCTCAATAACGTCATTCCGCAGCGCGTCTAAGACCGTTCGGAAATCTTGGGGCAGTTCAGACGAAAACTCCATCCAAACGCCGCTTACGGGGTGCGTGAACCCAAGCATCCGTGCATGAAGCGCTTGGCGGGGCAAAATTTCAAGCCATTTTTGTGCCTTTGAGCGAAATGCCCCATTCTGCCCGCCATGGATGATAGCATTGCCACCGTATTGCGGGTCGCCAAACAGTGGGTGTTTGATGTGGGCGCAATGAACGCGGATTTGGTGTGTGCGACCCGTGCGAAGTCTGAGCGCAAGTAATGTCAGATGCTCAAAACGTTCTAATACGGTGTAATCCGTAACGGCGTGTTTACCTGTTTTTGCTGACACAGCGAATAACTTTCTGTCACGGGGCGAGCGAGCAATATTGCCTTCAATTGTTCCTGTATCCTCCTTCACACTCCCCCAAACAAGCGCATAATACTCACGTTTAGCCGTACGCTCGGCAAACTGCTTAGCGAGTTTTGCATGAGCGCGAACATCTTTCGACACAACCAGAATACCTGAAGTTTCTTTGTCGAGACGATGGACAATGCCTGGGCGCACAGCATCACTGGCGTAAAGAATTGTCTCATTCTTTGCTTCACGGATTTCGGTCTCATCATCTTCATCATTATCTGTCTCCTCCGCCTCGTTATCACTTGTCTCTATGGTTTCCACTGCTATTGCATCGCGTACGCCCACATGCCACAGCACCGCATTGACGAGCGTTCCGTAGCGGTTACCAAAACCCGGATGCGAGACCATTCCAGCGGGCTTATTGATGACCAGCACAGCGTCATCCTCATAAAGAATCTCAAGTGGAATATTCTCGGGGACAAGTTCAAGCGGTGGCGGTTTCATCACGTGGCAGGTAATCACATCACCCGGCTGGATTTTGCGGCTTGCTTTGGCGGGTTTGTTGTTCAGGCGCACGGCATCGTTGTCTATCGCCTCTTGAACTTTGGTGCGGGTCGCATTCGGAATAGCCTCAGTCAAAAAAGCATCAAGTCGCACAGGAACTTGTCCGGCTGGGATTACAAAGGTGTAAGTATGCTCAACGTAGGGTGGATAATTGCGGTCAGAATCGGTGGTCATTGTTTTTGTCAGTATTAGGAATTTTCAAGTAAGAATTCAAAATGAAGAACTAATGATGCTCAATTCTTCATTCCCAATTCTTAATTAACTTTCAACACCTGCATCTTCTCCACCGCAGTGCTGGCGGCTTTTTGCTCGGCTTCTTTTTTATTGCGTCCCATGCCTATGCCCACAACCTCGCCACCCTCCAAGTGTACTTCAACGGTAAATTCCTTGTCGTGATCGGGACCAGATTCATGCACAACAACATAGCGCGGAATGCCCATGCCTTGCGCTTGCACGTGTTCCAGCAAAATGCTTTTGAAATTCGTATCACGCATCAGACTGCCCTCATTCATCACATGGAGCAACACAGAATTGAGGATAAATTCTTTTGCCGCATCGGAACCGGAATCAAGGTAAATAGCGGCAATCACGGCTTCGAGTGCATCCGCCAAAATAGAGTCATTGCCTTGCTCCAACGACTGTCGCGCACTTAAGCTCACCATCAAAAACTCGTGCAATCGCAACTTTCGTGCGCAATATGCAAGCGATTTTTTATTCACAAGCCATGACCGCATTTTCGTTAGCTCGCCCTCCAAAATGTCCGCCCGCAAATAGAACAAATACTCCGCAATGACGGCACTCAGGATGGCATCGCCAAAAAACTCTAAGCGTTCGTTCGAGAAAATATGCGGATTGTTGAGGATTTGTAAATAGGAACGATGGATAAACGCTTGCTCAAAGCACGGCACGGAGTGAACGGTCACGCTCAAAATTTCCTCTAACTGATGCACTTTCTCCGATGTCAAAAAATTCACCGGCGGAAACATCCCTTCGTCCTTGTTGGCACGCATCAATTTGGACGGCAGCGCAGCAAGACGAAGAATTTTCGTGTGCAGTTGTTGGATAAAATTAAGCATAGCGCTGGTAATTATGGACGTTGAATCCTCAAGGTTTGAGTAATTATCTGAGCAATCAGCGAGGAACAATCAGGTCTTTATACAACAAGCCATCGTGTGGCATAACAGTATATGTACCACGCGATGGCTCTTTTACAGCTATCGAAATCTTTCTTGAAAAATTTATTTTCAAGTGCTTCCCAAATCCAACTTATTTCGCTTTGGATTCGAGATATTTGACAGCATCACCAACAGTCTGAATTTTCTCAGCGTCGGCATCCTCAATCGTCACATTGAATTCTTTTTCAAATTCCATGATAAGCTCGACCGTATCAAGCGAATCAGCGCCCAAGTCGTTTGTGAACGACGCGTCATCGGTGATTTGGGATTCTTCTACGCCAAGTTTATTGACGATGATTTCTTTTACTTTTGCAGCAATTGCTGACATGGCACTACCCTCAATTTGTTAAATAAAACAATGAAATTGGTCTATACGTTTGTACTCTCTTTTGATTTTACATCGCAATTCCGCCATCCACCGATAACGTTTGCCCTGTGATATACGTTGCATCGTCTGATGCGAGAAACGCCACAACCGAGGCTATTTCTGACGGCTCCGCCGTGCGCCCAAGCGGAATACTTTCTTGAATCTTTTTCTTTTGCTCATCTGTGAGCTTTTCCGTCATTTCCGTGTTAATGTAGCCCGGAGCCACACAATTTACTAAAATATTTCGAGACGACAATTCCTTTGCAAGCGATTTCGTCAAACCCATCAATCCTGCTTTGGAAGAAACGTAATTCACCTGCCCTGGATTGCCGATTACGCCCACCACCGAGCCGATGTTGATAATCCGCCCGTAGCGTTGCCCCATCATAATTTTCGCAACGGCTTTGCAGCAAAAAAAGACACCTTTGAGGTTCGTGTCCATCACCGAATCCCAGTCCGTTTCGGACATACGCAGAATCAAGCCGTCTTTGGTGATTCCGGCGTTGTTCACAAGGATGTCAATCCGTGCAGACTGCGCGGTGACTGCCTTGAAGAGCGCCGCCACGGAATCTGCATCCGCAACGTTCGCCTGCAATGCAACAACCGTACTGCTTGAAGCACTATTTGCAGAAAGCTCCTGCACAAGCGCCTGTGCTTTGTCTGCACCGGAGTTGTACGTAAAAAACACCGTTGCTCCGTCCGCCACCAAGCGGCGTACAATCGCCTCGCCAATGCCCCGCGAGCCGCCCGTGACGAGGGCTGTTTTGCCTGAAAGTTTTGTCATACCAATTAGTTGAGATTGTTGATGTGAACGCTTTGCAACTGATGTTATACATCTTCTAACGAAATTTCAATGCCCGTGCGAAGGATTTCTTCGGCAAGCATATTTTCTTCAGTGAAGTCTTCGGGGCGGAACCCTACTGGCTCAATCCGAAGGTCAATATCTAATTTTACTAAACCTAATTGTACGTCGTCCTGAAAATGATTGCCCACGAACGCGGACGAAATAATAGCAAGGTCAATATCACTTTCTTCTCTCGCCGTTCCCTTTGCATATGAACCAAAAAGGTATGCTTTCTTTATCGGAAATTTCTGTCGTACCGCTCGCAGATATGTTCGTACGGTCGGAGGAACGCTTAAAGCAATGTTTTCAGCCATTGGAGCATCGTTTTGGTCTCTGCAAGATAGGGTTCGCTAAATTGGCATAATGTTTTTATCATAACCAGCGAATCAAAAATATATCGTTAGAGCTATAGCTGCCGAACTAATACCGAGCGTCCATGAAGTTTTTCTGTTAAGACTTGATTTTGCGGGGTCGTTAATCTTATTGCTTGATGTCTGGATACTTGAATACCTGCCGTATATACCAGATTGGATAGCGATTGATAGCAAAGGGGTAAAAAAATATTCAATGCCTATCCCACAAGTCGCTGCAATGCTCAATCCATCTTCTATTGTTTTGATGTTTTGAGTTATCGAGGTTGTCGTCACTTTGGAGAAACTGTATGCTAATCCAGGTGTGAGGTATGGTGATACAGTTTTACTAATTGCGAAATGTTTTTCCCAGCGCCCAATAAAGGTGATACCAACTGATGATTTTGAGGAACTATCAGAAGTAGCAACACCTTGTTTTTCATTGTTTTCCGAACTTTCCATCAAATCAAAAATCAATCCGCCCACAAAAGCATCTTGGTTACCCAACCAATATTTACCTACAATCCCACCACCTATTGCAGTTGGGATAAGTGTACTCCCACCCGTTAAGACAATTCCTAAACCCATATTGCCAGAACGACCAAGGCTATCTGGAGGTACTTGAGAAAATACAACTTGAGGTAATAAAAGGGTAAAAAGTATTAACCAACGATAGAAGATATTCATTAAATTCAGCTTGTTAATGGAGGGTTTATAATGCCTTCACCTGCTCCGCCGTATCAAAACCACCAATCGTCGCGCCTTCAACCGTGCGCTTGACCAACCCTTGCAGCACGTTTCCCGGACCCATTTCGTAGAACGTTGTAATGCCCGCCTCGCGCATGGCAACAAGGCTTTGCGTCCACAAAACAGGTGCTACGAGCTGTTGCACGAGTGCAGCGCGAATGTCATCTGCCTTGCGGAGCGGCTTTGCAAGAGCGTTTGCATACACGTCCACCATTGTATCGCTCACCGTTGCTTGGTATATCGCTTTTTCGAGTTCATCCTTTGCGCTTGCCATGAGCGGCGAATGAAACGCGCCACTCACGGGAAGCTCTTTCACCATCTTTGCGCCAGCTTGTTTGAACGCAGCCATGTTCGCACGAAGATAGTCGGCACTGCCAGAAATAACAACCTGTCCGGGCGAATTAAAATTTGCTGCAACGATGATTTCATCGGCGCTGTCAGGTTTGTTGAGCGATTCACAAACTTCTTGCACTTTCTCGTCTGCCAAACCAACAACCGCCGCCATCGTGCCGGGCTGTTTTTCGCCTGCGCGGAACATGAGTTCGCCACGTAATTTCACGAGTGTGAGTGCCGTTTCAAAGTCCAACACACCGGCGGCAAACAACGCTGAATATTCACCGAGTGAATGCCCAGCAACCGCATGAAATGGTAATCTGTCGTGCAACAACGTTGCCAAAATTGCCTCGTGAACAAAAAGTGCAGGTTGTGTGTAGCGTGTTTCTTTGAGTGTTTCTGCCGGACCCTCGAAGCAAATCGTACTAAGGCTGAAACCCATGATTGCATCAGCATTTTGAAGCATTGCGCTTGCTTGCGGGAACTCCCGTGCAAGGTCTTTTGCCATGCCGACGTATTGCGAACCTTGACCGGAAAAAAGAAGTGCTGTCATAATTTTCGTAGCCTCGACGTTATTTTACTTTATGCCCCATTTCATATACATACTGCCCCACGTGAAGCCGCCACCAAACGCTGCCAGAATCACATTGTCGCCATAGTTGATTTTGCCAGCTTTTTGCCACTCGGACAAGCACATCGGAATCGTTGCTGCCGTCGTGTTGCCGTAGCGTTCAATGTTAATCATCACTTTGCTGATGTCAATACCCATGCGTTGCGCCGTTGCGCCGATGATCCGCAAATTCGCTTGATGTGGCGCAAGCCAGCGAATATCATCACCCGTAAGGTTGTTGCGTTCCATAATTTGGGCGCAGACTTCTGACATACGAGTAACGGCAGATTTAAAAACAGCTTGTCCGTCTTGGTGCGCGTAATGGAGGTTTTTTTCGACTGTTTCGTGGCTCGGCGGCATGACACTTCCGCCTGCGGGCATGTAGAGTGCTTGTCCGCCTGCCCCATCTACTTGAAGGACAGAATCAATGATTCCGACATCCGTATTTTCCACGCCTTCCACCAACACCGCCGCACCAGCATCGCCAAAAAGAATAGCCGTAGCGCGTTCGTTGGGGTTGATAATTGTGGTCATTTTGTCCGCACCGCACACGAGAACGAATTTCGCACCATCAGATTCGACAATGCGCCGTGCCGTTTCTAAGGCATAAAGAAACCCAGAACACGCTGCACTAAGGTCAAATCCCCACGCGTTAGGAATCCCAAGTTTATGCTGAAGCACACAAGCAGTGGCGGGAAACATATAATCAGGCGTGACGGTAGCGAAAATGATGCATCCAATCTCACTTTTATCTATGCCGCGCTGGGCGATACAATCTTGCGCTGCGGGCAAAGCAAGGTCGGATGTTGCAACATCAGCTTTGGCAAAACGGCGTTCTTTGATGCCTGTCCGCGTTTGAATCCACTCATCGGTTGTATCCATGTAGCTCTCGAAGTGAGCATTAGTGTAAACATCCGGCGGCGCGTAGTGCGATACTGCCGTGATAACAGCACGTCTTGTAGCCATTACGATTGGGGTTCTTTGGTAGAAATTGTTGGAGGATTCAGCGCGTTTTCGATGCTTTTGTTCACTTCTTTGCGAACAACTTCTTCGGCGCGAAGAATCATATTTTTGATGGCAAGGGGTGTAGATTTACCGTGACCGATAATCACGACACCATTAACGCCAAGAAGCGGCACACCACCATATTCTTGATAATCCATATCCTTGAGTGCTTTGCTGAGAACGGGTTTCATGGCTGCCATAAGGAGCTTGTTGAGTAGGCTTTTGTCGGCAAACGCGCGGAAGCGGGTTTTGAGGAAACCCAGAAAACTTTCGGCAAATTTCAGCACGATATTTCCCACAAAACCGTCGCACACGACCACATCAGCCGCGCCTATGAGAATATCGCGTCCTTCGACATTGCCCACAAAATTCAGTACGCCATTGGAAAGCAATTCGTGTGCTTGCAGTGCAACTTCTGTTCCTTTGGTTGGCTCCTCGCCCACGTTGAGCAAACCCACGCGCGGATGCTCCACGTTTAGAATCTGACGACAATAAATGCTTCCCATCACGCCAAATTCGTACAAATGTTTCGCTTTGGAATCCACGTTTGCGCCAGCATCCACGAGCAAAACAGGGAGTTTGCCTGTTGTGGGCAAAAACGTACCAATCGTCGGACGGCTCACGCCTTTAATACGCCCCAATACAAGTGTTGCCGTGGACATAACAGCGCCTGTATTTCCCGCCGATACAAACGCATTCACATACCCGTTTGCATGTTGCTGAATACCCTGAAACAACGATGAATTACGCTTTTTTCGGAATGCTTGCGTTGGGTCATCATCCATCGTCACGACCTCATCGGCATGAACAATGGAGTAATTTACGCCGGATGATTCTTGTCCCGTGTCCTGCTGCGCGAGAGCCGAACGAATGTCTTTCTCTTTGCCTACAAACACAATCTCGACATTCGCACCCACGTGGCGGAAATGCTTCAAGGCAGCGATTGCACCCTGAACTTCGTTCTGTGGAGCAAAATCGCCGCCCATTGCATCCAGCGCAATCCGGATGACATTCGATGTCTGATTGGTCGTAATTACCTCAGTAGCCAAGCCCACGCCCCTTTGGAGAAAGTGAGGGAAGAAGGAATTATGGTTCGAGAGAAATACTTTACGGTGAAGATTGTTCTTCTTACGCTTCGCTGGAACCTTCTTTGACGCTCACAATACGTCTGCCGTTGTAGTACCCGCACGACGGGCAAGCAGCATGAGCAAGTTTTGATTCACTGCAATTCGGACACGCAACAACTGTTGACGGCACTGCTTTGTAGTGTGTGCGGCGCTTTGCGCTGCGGGATTTTGAGTGTCTGCGTTTTGGATTTGGCATCGTAGTATCCTGAAAAAAATGATAAAAGTGTGTTTTATATCTTGATGATTGTGCGCTATTTGTTTGGTATTCAACTGAGCGAAATATTTTTTAACGCCGCCCAGCGTTCGTCAATTGGATGCTCTGTTTCATTGTCCGTTTTTTCTGGAGTATCCGCCGCGATATCGGGGAATAACTCTGCAAACTCGCGGTCACGGTACTGGGGTACAACGCGCTTCAGAGGTAGATTTACCCCTAATTCTTGGCGAACTTCTTCGGTCAAATCAATCTCCGTGTCATCTTCGCGGATGTAATAGGGCTGCACAGGTTCAGCAACGCCCTGTTGCTCAAGAAACAAATGTGTATTGGCAACATAACTTAGCACCAATTCCGCACGAATACGCTCCACAAAGTCCTCACCACTCAAGTCGCACATCATCTGAGCATCACATTCCGCAGCGCCCGTAACAACATATCGTTTGCCCAATTTTCGTACTTCGCCACGAACATGAATACTCCCGAAAAATTCCGGGAACATATCAGCAATCATGCGACATTCTGCGGTGGCTTGAATAGCATGAGTTCCGTCCGCTAACCCTTTGATAGAGAACTTAAGCATATATTGTCACAACGCGGTTTGGTTGTACATAATGATTGCACACAGCAAAGATTTCAAATATACAATATTTCCGATTATTTTTCAAACGTGATTCTCGGAGCAATAGGGGAATCGCATGAAAAAGATACCAAAGAAGTGATTTGATTTCCTAAAACCGATTACCCAAAAAATATGATTTTTTGTCTATTTTTTAGGAATTGAAGTTTAGATAAATTCTTGAAAACCGCATCAAACCTTACGCGCAAGAACCCCACTCAATCTCCCCTTGTAAGGGGAGAAGCAAGACGCAACACGTCTTCGTGGCGGCTTGCAGAGGGGTGATGCGCTTGAGGGTAGCCAAGGTTATCTAAACTTAAATAGGAAGCTTGCCGATAGATATCGAGAGAAATGATAAGTATCAGACAAATTCCGTAAATTGCACAATGCAATTTAACTGTCTCTGGTTCTGACATTTGATTCAACATTTGACCAATCCTTCTATGCACACCATTTACGTTGTCGAAGACGAATCGCATTTGCAGCTATTGTTGGAGCACAACCTTACGTCGTGGGGCTACAAGGTGCGCGTGTTTTCGCGGGGCGATGATTTTGTTCAAGCGCTGCCCAACGGCGCTCCAGAACTTGTGTTGCTGGACATCATGCTGCCCGGCATGGATGGCGTGGAAGCGCTTCAGGAATGCAAAAGAATGTATCCTGATACGCCCGTAATTATGCTTTCGGGGCAAGGCAGAATTGACGTTGCGGTGCAAACCATCAAACTCGGCGCATTCGACTATCTCCAAAAGCCGCTCGATATCAACAAACTTGAAATTACCGTCCGCAACGCCCTCCAGGTCTTTGCGCTTAGTAGCGAGGTCAAAAAGCTCTCCGAAGCAACAACCGAACAGATTAAGTTTGCAAACATCATCTCCACGAGCGACACAATGCAAAGCGTATTCAAGCTCATCCGCAAGGTGCAGAATACGGATATTGCCGTGCTGATTCAAGGTGAGACGGGAACGGGAAAGGAACTGATCGCACTGGCATTGCACGAAGGCGACCGTCGCAAAAATGGTCCGTTCGTAGCGCTCAATTGCGGCTCTATTCCTCACGATTTGTTAGAAAGCGAAATTTTTGGTCACGAACGCGGCTCGTTCACAGGAGCGGTGCAACGAAAAATCGGAAAATTTGAGCAAGCAAACGGCGGAACACTGTTTCTGGATGAAATCGGAGAGTTGGACATGAGCTTGCAAGTGAAATTGTTGCGTGTGTTGCAAACCAAGCAGTTCGAGCGTGTGGGCGGCAACGAATTGTTGCATGTAGATGTCCGTATCATCTCGGCAACGCATCGTAACTTGCACGAAGCCATCAAGCAAGGCGCATTCCGCGAGGATTTGTATTATCGTTTGGCATCGTTTCCTATCAAATTGCCGCCCCTGCGCGAGCGTCGCGAAGATATTCCAGTGCTGGCAAAATATTTTTTGGAGCGTTTTTCAGAACAGTATCAACGTTCCATCAAAGGCTTTGCGCGGAAAGCGCTGAAAGTTATGTATGATTATAATTGGCCCGGTAATGTTCGTGAACTCGAACACACCATTGAACGCGCCGTAATTTTGAGCGAGGATGACCTAATCTCCGAACAAGAACTGCAACTTTCCGATGACGTATCTGAAACCGCAGGCTCTGGTAATACTGAGAGCGATAGAATTGCGCTTTTCCGCTCGAACGGCGACATCCTGCCGATGGATAAAATCAAAGAACACGCTATCCGTCACGCGCTGGAAGTGACTGAAGGGAATATCCAAGAAGCCGCACAGCGACTGAATATTGGGCGAGCGACGTTTTACCGAATGTTGGAGAAATACGAGATAACTACGCATTAAACGTAGATGAAACATCAAGCCCGTTTGCGCGAAAATGTGCAAGCGCTTGATATGGTCGTGCTTCATAAAGGCTCTATCGTTGAGAATTTTACGATGGCGAACCTGATGGTTAGGCACGAATCCAGAAACTGTAGAATCAAAGAGTGGAGGCGGGTACGGAGCCAACGTCAGAATAACTTCCAAGACATAACTTACCTGATAACTCGCCGGATTGACGTTGGATAATTTCCGTAATCTTTTGCGCTTACTTTTAGAACCGCCGAAAATATACCCCGACGACTGCCTGTGAATTTTCACTCACAGATTCACCTGTTTCACTCACTCAATCCCCCTTTTTACTCATTCCTCATTGTCTTATACCGTTCGTTCTACTATTTTACCGCGAACATAAGATTAAGTACATATGCTCCGCCGATTCAGGTCTTCCATAACCTCAACCTGATAATGAAACACATTCTTATTATTGAGCAGCATAGCGATACGGCGCAGAAACTAATGGAGACGATGCAGTCGTTATCATATCGGGTGAAGTATGCGGCTACGTTTGCACAGGCTGTGGAGAGCATGGACGATGAATTCAAGCCAGATATTATTGTTGCGGCTGTTTCTCTATCATCGTTGTGTAACCATGAGAATGCTTTGTGTGCTATTCGCCAATCTCCGATGTGGAAACATCTGCCCATCGTGTGTTTGGTTGAGCCTGACGAAGATGCTAACCCGCAAGTAGTGATGCGGTATGGGGCAGACGATTTTATTGTTAAGCCGCTGTACCCGTCGGAGGTTGCTGATGTTGTGAGCCAGCGACTACAGCGCCATACAGTCATTGCGGAGTATCATTCCCACCAAACGATGGGATTGTATCGGAACGCGCTGTTGGATATTATGTTGGCGCACGAATTCCGCACACCTCTTACGTCTATCCTTGGGGGTACGGAACTACTTCAGGATATATTGCCGACGCTGCCTGTTAAGGACTCGCTTGAAATTCTTGCCCAAATTCATCATTCTTCACAAAGACTTCATCAATTGCTGGAAGATATTTTGTTATATGCAAAATTAGAATTTATGACTCACGACCGTTGCGAGCTTGAACAGTTGCGAACGCAGTCGGTTGTACTCCCAGAGCCGATTATGGTTGAAAAAGCAATGAGTATCGCCTATATGTTTCAGCGCGTGGGTGATATGCACATAGAAGTTCCCCGCGAGTCGCTCATGGCGCAGGAGCAAAAGACGCGGCACGATTACCAAAACTACAATGTGTCAATAACGCCCGGATACATGACGATTGCGGTTGAACAATTGGTAGAAAACGCTTGCCGATATTCGCCGCAAGGCTCGGCAATCAGCATTTCGTTATGGTACAACCTCGGGCGATGTTATCTCGCCATAAACAACCACGGACGCGGCATGTCGCCGGAACAAGTAACGAGCATCGGTGCATTCATGCAGTTTGATCGTGCGCGATTTGAACAACAAGGTATTGGAATGGGGTTAGCAATCGTTAAAAAAATTATGGAGGTATTTGAAGGAAACCTGAGTATCATAAGCGTTTTGGGGGAAGAAACAACTGTCACAATTGACCTGCCCTGCACAGCATTATAGAGAATGTTACTTGTTTTTCGTCCCATTGTTTTTGTCCTAATAACAACACAATAATTCTTAATCATCCAAAGGTGCGTTATGAGAGTAGAATTGCGTTCTGAACGTGATGAACGAATGGATCGTCTAACCCATATCATTCTAACAATTCTCATTTTTACATTTTGTCTCGTACTTGCTGTAGGCTAAAGTAAGCGCATATACGGAGAACTAAAAAAACAGCTTTTTGCGTGGAAAGTGCAAATTTCGTACCTTCGTGTGTCAAAAAACCAACGAATAACTAAGTAATGAAGCACGAAGCAACCAAGCACGACACCTCTATGCGAAAACCCCGTCTGTTCACACCCGGTCCCACGCCTGTTCCTGAACATGTGATGCTGCAAATGGCGCAGCCGATTATCCACCATCGGCATCCCGAATTTATCGCTATTATGGAGCGTATTAACCAAAACCTGCAAACACTCTTTTGCACCGTGCAGCCTGTGTTGTCACTCACGTCTTCTGGTACGGGCGCGGCGGAAGCAGCGATGACAAGTCTTTTTTCACCCGGCGACAAAGGCATCAACGTCAATAATGGCAAATTCGCCGAGCGGTGGGGGGAAATGATGAAGACTTTCGGTATGGAAAGCGTGGAAATCGCTGTCGAATGGGGCAAAGCAGTGAGCGAAGATCAGCTTGCGAGTACGCTGAAACAACATCCCGACGCGAAATGTGTGTGGCTCGTACACAGCGAAACCTCCACCGGCACATACACCGATATTAAGCGTATGGCACAAGTAATTCGGGCAAATTCCAACGCGCTGGTTTGTATTGACGGCATCACCTCCGTCGGGGCGCATGAGTGCCGCATGGATGAGTGGGGCTTGGACGTGTTGATTACTGGTTCGCAAAAAGGTTTGATGATTCCACCCGGACTTGCTTTTGTTGCCCTCAGCCAACGTGCGTGGGATAAAGCCGCGACTGCTAAACTTCCGAAATTTTACTTCGACCTGAAAAAAGCAAAAGCCGCATGGGAAGAACATTCAACTCCGTGGACACCAGCTGTAACGCTCTTTGTGGGGCTTGCTCCCGCGTTGCAAATGATTATAGATGAAGGCGTAGAAAACGTCTGGAAACGCCATGAAACTTTGTCAAAAGGTCTTCGTGCAGGCGTGCAGGCATTAAACCTCTCGCTGTTCAGCGAATCGCCATCCCACGCCGTGACTGCCATCAACCAACCCGCAATGGGTAAACAGTTCCTGACGATGCTCAAAAAAGATTACGGCATCACCGTGACCTCGGGGCAGGACAGTATCAAAGATGTGATTTTTCGTGTGTCACATTTAGGCTACTACGATGAAGGCGATATGCTCACAGTGTTGGGTGCTATCGAACATGCCTTAAAGCGCGTTGAACACTCGTTCAAGCCGGGAAGCGGCGTTGCCGCAGCGCAGCGCATATTTATTGAGAACTCTGGTCAATCGTAGAGCGTAAAGCGACGCTTCATATAGGAAATTTCTCCTTCGCGGAAAGAGGGGTTCAGAAGCATGTGATGGGTTCAATTTTAGCGGGTTTGGCGGTGCAGTTGGCGTTCGGCGAAAGAAAATAACGTACTATCGTTTTTTGTGTTGCTCCGGCTCAAACGGTGTTGTATCTTTTAACATTGTTTTAGCATTGCTCCTCCGCGTTTATCGTCAGGAATTTTCCACTTTCTTTGGGCTTACGACTATGGAACCTGAGATTACAATTGCCATTCAACGAACCAAAGACCTGCCGCCAGCACTGCGTCAGCAGATTGATATGCTCACGCATCAGGAATTTGGGCATCTTGATATTGTGCGTCGCTACAAATGGGCAGAGCCGGACTGGATGGCAGTTGCACGGCGTGGGCGAGAGATTGTGAGTTTTGTAGGCATTGTCAATAAGCGCGTCCTCTTCGATGCCGAAGCCGTCAAAGTTGCAGGACTCAGCAATGCCGTCACGCCTGCAGAGCATCGTCACAAAGGCTACGCAACATCCGTGCTAGAGGAAGTCTATCGCTTTATGTTTAATGAACTCAAGGCAGAATGCGGCTTGCTGCTCTGTCGTGACCACTTAGTACCGTATTACGAACACGCAGGATGGTACGTCGTAGGTTGCTCGCTCCAATTCAACAAGCCTGATGGCAGCAAAGAAACATGGCAAGCAAATACGATGCTGCACACCGGTACGGCTGGACAATTTACCCCTACCGCTATTGACTTACAAGGCTATCCGTGGTGAGCATGAAAGTGGCGATGAACCCTCCGTTATGGCTGACTTTCCTTGAACGCCGCTTCCCAAGCGCAAACAGCGTCCTTTTGCATGGCGAACGCCCTATTCTCGTGGATACAGGTTTTGGTAGTGATATCGCCGAAACACAAGCATTGATAGGTGCTGCGGGTGTTCCACCAGAAAAAATCGCTCTCATCGTCAACACGCATTATCACTCCGATCACGTTGGTGGCAACCATTTTTTTCAAAACCGCTTTGGAACGCCTATTGCAGCACACCGATGGGATGCAAGTCTCGTCAATCGCCGCGACCGTGAAGCCTGCACGGCTGCTTGGCTCGACCAACCCATAGAGTCCTATACCGTGCAACAAGTATTGTCCGAAGGCGATGAACTTTCCACTGGCTCTGTCACTCTACGCGTATTGCACACTCCGGCACACACGCTTGGTCATATCGCGCTCTACGAGCCGCATGAGCAGGTACTTTTGTGTGGTGATGTATTGCAACGCGACGACGTTGCGTGGTTGAATCCTTTCCGCGAGGGCGCGGGTACACTCGAACGCTCCATCGAAGTATTAGAGCGCTTTGCAGTCATGTCGATTCGCGTGGCATATTCTGGGCATGGGGCTGTGATTGATGAGCCAAAGACAGCAATAGAGGCTGCGCTCAAACGGTATCGCTCGTGGCTTACGGAGCCAGAAAAAATGGCGTGGCACGGTGCAAAGCGGATTTTCGCGTATGCGCTGATGCTCCGCGACGGGTTGCAAGAAGCTGATGTGGAGCCTTATTTGCTGGAATGTTTGTGGTTACTGGATTTTAGCCGACATATCTTCAACCAAGCACCCGCGATCTTTGCAGAAAATCTATTGACAGAGATAGTACGTTCCGGCGCAGCAGAATGGCGATCTGAAGTTGACGGCAAGCGCCTTGTGGCACGAACGCCGTACATTGCCCCTGCACCACCAGTACCTGTGCGGCTTTCTGGAGCAGTTCTTCCCGAACGCTGGTAATACCTTCATTTGAAACCCAAATCTTGACATGAACATATTTACTCCCTCTAACCCCGCATTTGAAGACCGTGTGCGGGAAAGTTTTACAAAACAAACTATCATGGCAACGCTTGGAGCATCACTTGTGAGCATTCGTGCGGGCGAGGTTCTTATCGAATTGCCGTACGCGCCGCATATTCTCCAGCAACAAGGTTTTCTTCATGCGGGCGTGACGACGACGATCGTGGATAGTGCTTGTGGTTATGCTGCTTTGACGTTGATGCCCGATGATGCGGATGTGGTTTCTGTGGAGTTCAAAATTAACATGCTCGCACCCGCCGTCGGAGAGCGCTTTATTGCTCGCGGGCAGGTCGTAAAAGCTGGGAAGACGCTCACCATCTGTACGGGCGAAGTACTCGCGGTAAAAAACGGCGAAGAACGAGCGGTGGCGCTGATGCAAGCCACGATGATGACCGTAGAACGATAATCGTACAACTACCCCATCATCTGTGCAGTAATGATTTCTGCAACGCGGAGCGCTTCGGCGGCTTCGAGGGCAGTGGTGGCAGGTGGTGTAGCCGACGCATCGCCAAGTCGAATGGCATCCAGAAAATGCTGTTGTTCGGCGGCAATAGCGTTAGAATCAGTCACAATCGGTTTTTCAAAAAGGATAGCACGGTTGCGTGTTCCTGCCTCAATATTGCCCAACATCATTGCCGGCACACCGCCTGCAAGGCTGCTTTGCATAGCGTTTCCAGCACCTTCTTCGTCCATTAATCGGAACACTTCCACACTTTTTTCAGCAAAATCCATCGAGACGTAGGCATCGCGTTGGAACACGCGCATTTTCCGCATTGGCTTTTGCGTAATGCGCGAGGCGGTCAGATTTGCCACACAACCGTTCTCGAAGCGGATGCGGGCATTGGCAATATCTGGCGTGTCCGTCAGCACAGCAACGCCATTAGCATCAATCTGTACCACACGCGATTTCACGAGCCAAAGTACGATATCAATATCGTGAATCATCAAATCTAAAATCACGGAAACATCCGTTGCACGGGGCTTGAACTGTGCCAAACGGTGTGCCTCAATAAAGAGTGGTGCAAAATCATAGTGTTGCGTGGAGCTTTGGAACGCCCGTAGCGCTGGATTGAAGCGCTCTACGTGTCCGACGTGAATGACGCATCCGTTCTGCTCGGCGAGTGTATTAAGCTCCAGAGCTTGTAGGGAAGTCGTCGTGATGGGTTTTTCGATAAAGCAGTGTTTGCCGGCGCTGAGAGCTAATGTAGCAATGTCAAAATGTGTCGAAGTTGGCGTAACGATGCTCACAGCATCGGCATTTTTCAATGCTTCCGCCAATGACGTAAAAACGCGGCTGTCAAGATTTCCAACTTCAGAAAGCACTGCCTGAGCACGCTCTGCATTTTCGTCCAAAACACCTACCAACACTGCCTGAGCATTCTGCGTCCAAAGTTTAACGTGAATTGCGCCTAAATGCCCAACGCCAATCACCACAATACGAGGTTTTATCGAATCTGTATGGGTATTCATTGTTCAATATCTGATTTTAAGGCTCTGTTGTAATCTGTCTTGTTTTGATTCAACGTTTCTTTTTGAGACATTAGATTCCGAGACGGCTACAAGGTAATCGGATTATGCCGATTCGATGAAAGCAAGGTACAACAACAACTTAAAGGCAAATGTCTCTGTCAAATGTGTACTGGCACGATGTTTGTATTATGTCAAGCACCAAATGAGTATAGTGTTCTTTGACATCCCGCAAATCACCACAGAGAAATTTGATGGCTTATGTATTTGAACGATTTCACCACAGCATCCACCACGCTTCACCTAATGCACTCATGCTGTCTCATGCCGTCACCATAGTTTCCCAACGCTGTCATTTCGGCGCGATTGATTTGAACGCCTGATTGAACACCACGTGTCTATCACCACAGATAAATCACCACGATAGACTCACCAAACACCATCACAACGCAAGGAAGCTATCCACCACGATAGTTTGCCATGATGCACCACAAGCGCCACCAACGCTTCATTATGCCAGGAACACATCGAAGAGCCACGCAGCGCAAGACGAAGAACGCCGACAGAATGAGACCCTGTACGGGAGTGAAAAGGCGTTTTGTGCGACGATTGGAGGTATGGAACGAACTCGTGTGTTTCACCGCGCACGAATACGAAGTGATGCCTCACCCGCGTCACTTCGTTATTTTTTCACTATGATTCACCACAGCGCCGAAATGACAGATGAAGGGGGGAAAGCATAACAATACTTGTAAACACATACTCACTCATACAACTGCATTTTTTCACGCTCTTGGATGCGCCATTTTGTACGATTGTTTTAGACGGTCTATCGAAACGTGCGTATAAATTTGTGTGGTTGAAAGCGATGAATGACCGAGCATCTGGCTTACCGCATAAATATCCGCACCGTTGTCGAGCAGATGCGTCGCAAAGCTGTGCCGCAAAACGTGGGGACTTTTCTGGCGCGTTTCCGTTACCTCACGCATCGAAGCATGAATAATCCTATACACCTCAGCAGAATTGATTCGTAAGCCTCGCACTGATAAAAACAAGGCATTCTCCGGCGCACCTTTGTAGGACGAGCTTCTAAGCTGGTTTCGCATCGAAAGCCAGTGCCGCAGCGCAGTAATGGCGCGAGTTCCTATGGGAACAATGCGCTCTTTACCACCTTTTCCGATAATTTTTACTTGCTGGTCGTTTACATTCACTGTATCCGCGTTGAGTGCTGTGAGTTCGCTCACGCGTAGCCCGCAACTATACAATAGTTCAGCAATAGCCGCATCTCGTGCGCCTTTGGGCGTGGTTGTGTCGAATGTATCCATCAGTGCCGAAACTTCCTCTTGCTGAAGAAACGAGGGCAGTTTTTTGTCATGTTTTGGCGAAGAGACAACCGCTGCCGGATTATTGGTCGTGATAGATTTTTTAAGGCAATATTTAAAGAAGGACTTCACAGCCGCGATTTTCATCCGAATTGTATTGTTCACTTGACCGTTATCGTGGAGCCAGCCAGGGAAAACGCGAATATCGTGTGCCGTGATAGACGTGACTGTGGGCAGTTCGCCATAGAGGTCTTTCATGCAGTCGGTAAACTGCTCTAATGCAAGCCTGTAACCATCAACAGTACGCGGGGAGTACGCCCGTTCAATTTCGCAGTATTCAAGAAAATGGCGAATGGAAAGATATAGTTCGTTCATAACGGATTTAAGAGATTTATGAGGTTCATCGAGAAATCGCCAATAATATTGTAATGTAATCTTCAACTTTGATGCCAGAAGCAGAGATATATCGTGTTGAACGTGGTGAAAATGTGAAATTTGAGTAGAAAACGGCAAGTATCGAAAAAATTTCTTGGAAAATACCTATAAAGACTTGTACCTTGCATGTCGAATATACATCAACTGTCATATTCCTTGCACTGCGAAGCAGCATCGTTGTGCAAAACTCCCAAAAAGTCTCTGCTCTGTTCAAAATCTGAGCGATTCCAAATAGATATGACTATAGCGCCAATTGCATGGCGTATTCACGATATGCCCCTCAGCAATTGTGGTACGTGGTTCGGTATAGCATAGCTGTTTGTGAGCAGACGGCATCATTGGTTTTTCATAAACGCTGTTTACTACAATTTATCTGTGAGTTCTGCAAAGCCTATACCGATACGGAGCAGAACATTGTCGCTACGATTTTTAGCCGTAGTGGTGATTATAGGGCTATTGTTGACTATTGCGGCAATGCGCTGGCAAAGCACTCGGAGGATCAGTCGTATTGTCGTTTCTGGTACGTCATTGATTCCATCGCACGAAATTCTGGAGATGGTGAATATTCCTGTGGATTCGATGACCGTGCGTGATGCTCCGTTTGGCGAAATTGAACGCCGTGTGCAAAAGCATCCGTTTGTCAGGACAGTATCCGCATTTCGAGGCAGTGGCGATGCCATTATGCTGCAAGTTCAGGAACGAAAACCGATTGCTTACGCTCTGTACCGAAATAAGCAATATTATGTTGATACCGAAGGGGCGTTGTTGCCATACCGTCTTGTGGGTAGCGTATTAGATATTCCGATGATAACCTACATCCAGCGGAGTGTTTTAGATAGTACAACCTTGCGTGGAGCCTTGGCGATTCTGCAAACATTGAACGAAAATGACAAAGAACTTTCCAGAAATATCTCTGAGGTTCAGGTGATGCCAAACGGTGAATACGTGCTTGTGACAATCGCGCAAGCCACACCAATTCTCTTTGGTAAGGCAGACGACGCGCAGGCGAAAATCGCCCGTCTTAGCGCCTTTTGGAAGCAAAAAGTATCGAGTATTAACAAACGAGCATTCTCTTATATTGATGTGCGGTGGTCTGGTCAAGTGGTTGTTTTTCCATTATAGATAAATAGTGTTGAATACTATCAAATTCGTAAACTTTCTTCTGGAGCCGTCGTTCGTCAATTTTACATAAGTGTGGTTATGAGCCGAGTACGCAGACAACATGATATACCTGAGACACCTCTCCACGAGGAATCGAGCGCCTACACGGGCGGTTCGCGCAATATTGTTGTGGGCTTGGACATTGGCACAACAAAAGTGTGTGCGATTGTTGCTCAGGTTCATACCAATAACTCATTGACCATATTAGGCATTGGCAAAGCTCCAAGCAAGGGCTTAAATCGTGGCGTTGTGGTAAACATCAATGAAACGGTTGATGCTATTCAACAAGCAATCGAACAGGCGCAGCAGCAATCTGGCATTGCCATTGAGGAAGTCGTTGTGGGGATCGCAGGCGACCATATCCAATCCTTCCAAACAACGGGCATTATTTCGATTCCCAACCCAAACCGCGAAATTACCCAAGATGATGTTGACCGTTTGCTTGAAGAAACCCGTAAGCTCCCGCTCCCAGCCGATCGCAAGATTCTTCACGTTATTCCGCAAGATTACATTATTGACGGGCAAGACGGTATCCAAGAGCCAGTTGGGATGAGCGGCATTCGGATGGAGGCTCGCGTACACGTTGTGACAGGGCTTGTGACGGCAGCGCAGAATATCTATCGGTGCGTAGAGCGCGTCGGGATGCGTGCACGTGACCTTGTATTGGAGCCGCTTGCAAGCAGTTATGCCGTTTTGGATGATGAAGAAAAGGAAGTCGGTGTGGCGCTGATTGATATTGGCGGCGGCACAACCGATATTGCAATTTTTGAAGGCGGCATTATTCGGCATACCGCAGTATTCGGCATTGCAGGCAAACAAGTAACAGATGATGTTCGTCAAGGTCTTGGCATCGTTGCCACACAGGCAGAGCGCGTGAAACGTGAATTTGGGCATACATATTACTCTTCCATCATGCAAGATGAAGAATTTATGATCCCGGGTGTGGGTGGTCGTAAGCCGATGGAAATAAGAAAAAGCCTACTTTGCGAGATTATTCAGCCACGCATGGAAGAATTATTAGAATTTGCTCTTGCTGAAATCCGTCGCTCTGGTTACGCAAACCGCTTGTCTGCTGGTGTTGTATTGACCGGTGGTGGTTCGCTGCTGCGTGGTGCGGAAGACCTTGCTGGCGAAATTTTTGGTCTGCCGGTGAAAATCGGTATTCCGGGTGGTGTCGGACGCACAGGGCTTGCTCCTGAGGTCGAAAACCCGCAATATGCAACAGGTGTGGGATTAATTCGCTACGCTATGCGACATCGGCAGTATGTGACGATTGATGCAGCTGTACAACCGATGGAATCAGGAATACCAGAAATAGCGTATGAAAATGGCATACACGAAACTGATGGTCATGATGCGTCCAAAGTCAATGTATTGGAACGCATGAAATCATTTTTCCAAGAATTATAACGTGAACGACGGGTAGCCAACGACAAAATCTGGGGAGAAAATGTTGTTATGCTATCAACGCCAAACAGTAAGTATGAAACACGTGTACTAACTTTTTTGAAGGGATACAACAGTGATAGAGCTTGAATCAACACTCTCGCACGGCGCTCGAATTTGCGTGGTCGGCGTTGGCGGCGGCGGCGGCAATGCCATCAACAGCATGATTAGCAAGGGACTGGCTGGCGTGGAATTTGTCGCGGCGAATACGGATATTCAAGCGTTGCAACAAAATCTCGCTCCCATCAAAGTCCAACTGGGCAAAGGCTCCACACGTGGTTTGGGGGCAGGTGCTGATCCTGCGCTCGGTCATAAAGCCGTCGAAGAAAGCGCTGAGGAAATCAAGCAAATCCTGATGGGTTGCGATATGGTTTTTGTAACGGCTGGTATGGGTGGCGGCACGGGTACGGGTGCGGCACCGTATGTGGCAAAGATTGCACGAGACCTCGGTGCTCTCGTCGTAGCAATTGTCACAAAACCCTTCAAATGGGAAGCAGGCAAACGTGGAGCCGTTGCTGAACGGGGCATTGAGGAACTCCGTAAACATGTGGATGCGCTTATCGTTATCCCCAACCAACGTGTGATGTCCGTTATTGACAAGCATACATCTATCCGCGATGCCTTCCAGCGCGTGGATGAAGTTTTGCACAATGCCACACGCGGCATTTCGGATATTATCTCCGGCACGGGGTATGTCAACCTCGATTTTGCTGATGTTCGGACAATTATGAAAAATACCGGTGATGCGCTGATGGGAACAGGCTTTGGCAAAGGTGAGAACCGCGCCGTGGAAGCCGCTCAAAACGCTATTGCTTCGCCGCTTTTGGATGACGTTTCTATTCACGGTGCTCAAGGCGTATTAGTGAATATTACCGGAAGTTCCGATATGACGATGTTCGAGATGGGCGAAGCTGTTGCAACAGTTAAAGAGGCTGCGGGAGCCGATGTAAACTTGATTCACGGTATCGTCTTTGATGAAGCAATGGGTGATTCGGTCATGGTAACAGTCGTGGCAACAGGGTTTGGCAAAACGGTAGCGAGCGAGCAACACCAAACAATTGCTGTCAATGGCGAGGTAAGTGGTTCTAATGGCGCTTCCAATAGTCTTGCACACGTCGTACACAGCAATGGCAGCGGGACAGAGCATTCGGAACAGCGTCAAGGCTCTGCCGCAGCGAACGGCAATGGTAATACTACAATACAAATGCCTTCACGCACTGTTCCAGCAACAACTGTTACTACTGGCACAATGACTGTTACGCGGAATATTCCCGTGAGCAGCCCAAGCGGTGTTCAGGAATTGCAAAAATATGATGAACCCGCATTCAAACGACGTTTGGGTGTGAACAGCATTAAAATCAATAAAATTGACGCGGACGAATTCCCTACCGATGAGGATGGGCAACTCACCCAGCAAGAGCAAGCTACCAAACCCGCGTTTCTGCGGAGGATTATGGATTAAGAATACTATTCTGAAATGAAGCCGCTATTCTATCTTTGTAACAAGGCAGCATGCGCTGCCTAACGCACGGCATTGGTGTTGACAATTTATTCATCATGACTGAACACTATCCTATAGAGAGCATTATAGAGCATTAGCTTGTATGAGCGCACTGTCCGCATCCGTCACCCCAAACAACGCCTCCACAAGCCGCTCTATGGCTTGCTCCTGTGCAAACGTCTCTTCACCCGCCTTGCGGCATTCCAATACTTCATTTACAAGTCGCACAAACGGTTCTTGCTCGGTGGGCGAGATAGCTGGAATGGGCAGGGCTTTCAAGTAATTTGGATACACATCAATAAAACCACTATACACTGATTTGTAGTAAAAATCCATCACACGACTGTTTAGCACAGCCAGAAGGTATTTCAGCGAGTATGGGCTTGATTCCGTGTGCTGTTCATGGTCATGCGGCACATCGGTTTTGCTCACGATAAGCAGACATTTTTCGGATGTATAGACCTTTCTCTCATCATATGTTGCCAAAATCCCCAATAAGCCGGAGCTACGCCGCACAATAATTTTTTCGCTATCAAACAGCTCGGAGAACTTTGGGGAGCGCATGGCATCTGGGTTAGAGTAATCAAGCCAGGAGTTGATACTGGGATAACAGTAGCGTCCAAGTGGCGATTTTGGAATGGCAGCGCCCTCGATATAAGGCTTCAAACCCTCGCGTTGTGTGTCGTACAGACGATCAAACTTGCTTGCACCGCTTGTAAGTTTGCCGCGCTCGGAGCGATGTTCTTTTCCATGAATCTCCGCACCAGTCGAGACGTAAAACAAGTTGCCAAGCGAGGTTCCGCGTTTTTTGATGCGTTCCAATAAGCCCGTAGTGAGCGCAAGATTTTCCGTGCGAAACATTCGCAACGCTGTTGTTTGATATGTGGACACGGGCAAACGATATTGCTCCACGAACTCGTCACCCTCCAACATAACGATAGAAACCTCGTGGTTACTGCTTTGCACGTGTTTGATGACGGGAATGCAACACGGCACAGTGGCTTGCTCGAAGATACGCACGGTGTGTAAATCTGCAATGGAGCAAAGCATATAATGGTCGAGGATGAATGCCCGCGCCTGCTCTGCAAATGGTTGATTAAGCAGCCCGTAAGGAACGATGAACGACAGATAGCCGTTTGGTTTCAGTAGGCGCAAGCCTTTTTCGATGAACGCAACGTACAAATCCCACTTTCCGGCGAGCGTCGTAAAATCCTTCTCCTTGTTCAAATACTCGCGTTCGCGGTAATCCATGTTGTTTGCGCTAACGTACGGCGGATTGCCAACCACCACATCAAAGCCGCCCGCCATCGCCACGTCAGGAAATTCGCTATCCCATTTGAATGCCGTATCACCCGCAACGCTGCGTTTGCTGATGAGCGAATTGCCACGCTTGATGGCGTGGGAGAGGTTTGCAAGCGATTCTTGTTTATGTGCAGTTTTGAGCCAGAGTGAAAGCTGCGTGATTTCCACCGATTCGATATTGAGGTCAACGCCAAAGAGGTTTTCCGTGATAATGCGTTTTTTCAGGCGAATTTCTTCACGTTCGTTTGTATGCTCGTCTATGCTCATTGTAATTTCATTACTCGTCGCTGCTTTGGGAACGGCTTTTTTGCGAGACTTTGGCGCTAACATTCCGTCATTGCCAGAGCGGAGCGGCAGAAGTGTAGTCTGTGTTTTTGCCTGTTCTTCCACAAGCAACGAACGCAGTGCGATTGTTTCTGCTCGCAACACCCGCCACTCGTCCCAAAGAAAATCAAACACCCGCGTCAAGAACGCACCGGAGCCGCAAGCGGGGTCGAGAATTTTTATGCTCTCCAAAGCGCTCTGGTAGCGCTCCCAGAAGGCAAGGTGGAGTTCGATTGTTCGCGCAAACGTCAAATCCGGCATGATTGCTGCGTTGTCGGCTTTCCACCGCAAAAAATCATCCTCTGGTTGAGAAATATCATCCACGCCGAGTACGTTCAGAATCTCGCTTTTGCAGTCGGCGAGCCATGCGCCAACGCTTTGGCGAATGATGTATTCGGTAACGGCTTCGGGTGTGTAGAACACGCCCTCTTGTTTGCGTTTAGAAGTGGAGTGTTCTTTAGAAATCTCTTGAGAGGTTTCTTCGGTACGCTTTGCGTCCACGGCTTCGGCAGAGCTTGGTTTAAGGCGACGTAGGCGCTCTAAGTCCGTGATAGATTGCTCAAAAATATGCCCTAAAATATCTACTTTGAGGTCATGCTTGAAGTTGTAACTCAGCAAAAATCGCTCTAATGTCTCTATCGCTTCGTCGGGAACACGAAGTTGCTCCAAACGCTCGTCGGGCGCAAACAAACCGCCGTTGAAGGGTGGAATCTTGTTGTTATAGCCTTTGTCGAACGAACGGAACAGCAAACGGACATATTGCCAGCCCAAATTCAGTTCATGAAGCGGCACGGGTTCGGCGAGCGCTGTTAAATATTTCCGTGAAACGTCCAGCACGTTAAGGGTTAGCCCGACATCACTGGCGAATCGCATAAACAGTAGTCGGTCAATAAGTTTTTGTGCGGCTTGTAAAACTTCATCAAAGTCAGTTGTAGGATTCATGCGGCGCAGCGTGAAGAAAAGCTGTTCGCGCTGGGTTCGGTAACCATCGTAGAATTTTGCGGTAATGGTCTTCAAACTGTTGATTCTGCCCGTGTAAAGCACCCTGACGGGCGCTTGGTCATAGTCTTTTTCACGCTCGTAAAAAAGGCGGTCTTTGGCGAGCAAATAGAAAAATCGCTTGAGTTGGAAGGCTTCAATCCCTGTATCGTCATCGGTTGCGGGGTTTAGGAGGTTCGGTATCAAAAACTCTTCGTAGCGCCGCGCATCGGGATAGCGATAAAGCCGCAATTCCTCAAAGTCCGACACAATTACCCACTCGCACCGCGCACCCATTTTGCGAGCATAGTCAAATGCTTGTTCGACGGGTGTATGGGTGTCGCTGCGCTGGCTTTGAGGTTTGTCAAGATTGATGCCATGTGCTTTGAGTTCAATCACGGCACGCACGTCTGGCTCTGCACCAACACGGAAAAATCCTAATGCGCCGTCGCTTTTGGTGGTATCGTGCGTGGTTCTTTGTTCGATTTCCAAATTCCATACATCACCTTGATACGAGTAGCCAAGCACTTCTGCAAAGATAGTTGTCAGGAAAAGCGATTGTAGCGATTCCTCTTTGTGGTCACCCACGAAACCCGTGCGAAGGTTCTCCTGCCACTGTGCTATCAGGCTGCGTTTACGTTCAAGTTCGGGTACGTTGCGGAAAAAATTGTCAACAAGGATGGTGTTGTAATCGTTCGGGAGAAAAATTGGCTGCATAGAGCATGAAATCTAATAAATCAGGAAATCATCAACACAGAATTGCGTCGTATAACTCTCTAAAATACAGTATTCACGGCTTTGGCGCAATACTATTGACGCGCCATGAGAAAGAGCCTGAACTGCATATTATTTCTTCACGATAAAATTCCCCTCTGCATCAATAAGAACGCCTGTTTGCGGGAAATCGGCTTGCGAAAGTGCTTGCAACAACGCTATGGCTTGTTTTTCGCGGTCAAACTCAGGAATACCCGGTTCACGCTGCACAACAGGAATGATGCGCCCTCCAATAAAATTCCCCGAAGCCTCGTCCATGCTGGCTTCTAACACGCACGTTACGCCGCTCACACCTTTGACGTTAATGTTTCCGTAGGTGAGAAAATTTCCCAACGAATAAGCAATGAGCTTGCCTTTGTACACCTCCATCGCCCTGAGAACATGCGGTCCGTGACCGATGATCATGTCCGCACCCGCATCCACACACGCATGGGCAAACTTCACGAGGTTCCCGCGATTCTCGCCGTAAAACATCTCTGTTTTATCAAAAACATGCTGTGCGCCCCTGCCTTCCGCGCCGCCGTGAAACGACACAATCACACGGTTGTATTGCTGTCTCAACTTTGCAACGATGACCGCTGCGGCTTCCGGCTCTGCAACATTGTACGACGAATTCGAGAAACCAAAGGCAACAATCGCCACGCTTTTATCTTTGACCGTTAATGCCACAAACCCCTGTTTTGGAGCGGGTTGAATGTTTTGTTCTTTCAAGGTAGTTTTGGTGTATTCTGCCGCTACCGTGCCGTAATCGTCGGCATGGTTGTTGTCAACGCTCATTACCGTGAATCCTAATCCGTGCAGCATTGGAGCCAGATGCGGCGGCACACCAAACTCGAAACAAATCCCTTTGCGGCGCGAGGCTTCGGAGCATTTTTGCGGTTTCATTGTTTTGTCATCTTCGCGGACAAATCTTCCCTCAAAATTGCCGAACGTAATATCCGCGCCACGCAAGTATTCACTGACATTCTGGACGAATACACGTCCGGAGTCCGGGGGCACAAAACGCTGCGGTGTAAGCGAGCCGGGCAGTACGTCGCCAACAGCTTTGATGGTGATTTGGGCGTTGAGCAACGGCGTGGCAAAGCAGAATGCCAGTAACGTCAGATACAGTTTGCATTTCATGTAATCTCTCATGAGTTGTAATTCTTAATTCTTAATTTCCCAATCACCCCGTATTCCGTAATCCGCTCGCAATCGCATTAATCGTAATAAAAAGCTGCATCAACGAGCGCTGCGCCCCATCGGTATTGTCTTCCGCCTGTTCGCGTCGCCATTGTTTCAGCAAGAGCATTTGCTGATGATGCAACACGCTCAAGGTACGGTCGCGCAGATGCAGCGAAATACTCAAGCGTGGACGGCGTTCCCTGAATGATGCGCCAAAAAGCAGCGATACCATGCGAGTTGTACGTTCATATTCGCCGTGAATTTTGGTAAAAAAGCGCTCTCGGATGGATTCATCCTCTACCAGACCTGCATAATCACGCATCACGTCGGTGTTGACCGACACAAGGCTTGTTTCCACGTTTGTGAGGATGTAGTGCAACAACGACCACGTGGGAAATGCTTCTTGAATCGCCTGAAAATCACTTGGACGCTCGTTCATAAACGATTCGAGCGTAGAACCCACGCCATACCAGCTTGGCAGAAAATACCGCGCTTGATTCCATGCGAACACCCACGGGATGGCACGTAAATCCGCAAGGCTACGGCTGCCTGTGCGCCGCGACGGACGCGAACCGATGCGGCTTTGTTCGAGCGCGTCTATCGGCGTTGCCTGTCCATAAAACGTCATAAATCCATCCGTCTGAATTAACGCCTCATATGTGGTGCGGCTTTGGTCGGCAATCTCTCCAAACAAACCGTCAAGCGGATGCGGGCGCTTCATGCCGCGTGCATTCCGCATCACCGCGTCCGTAACGCCCGCAAGCTGTACTTCAAGGTTGTAAGCGGCTGTTGGGACGTTGGCATATTTTTGAGCAATCGTTTCGCCCTGTTCCGTTTGACGAAAATCGCCTGTGAGCGAACCGGGAGCAAGCGACTCAATAAACGAGTGCGTTGGTCCCGCACCACGACTGACGGTGCCGCCACGCCCGTGAAAAAAGCGGATTTCCGTTTTCTTCTCGCGCCCAACGTCTGCAACGGCGCGTTGTGCGCGGTAGAGATTCCACTGGCTGGCAAGAATGCCGCCATCTTTGTTACTATCGCTATAACCCACCATCACTTGCTGTTCCGGCAGTTTACGGTGATGTAAATATGTCTGTACGTTCTGGATGTGCGCCACGCTGCGCTGCGTGATAGGATGCTCCAAAAACGAGCGCACAATTGCTGCACTGCCTTGCAGGTCGTCAATCGTCTCGAAAAGCGGTACGATGGGCAGCTTGCACACAAGTCCTTCCGGCGTGTTGAAGGCAAGTCCTGCTTCGCGGGCAAGTACATACACGACGAGCAAATCCGACAAACTTCGCGTCATGCTTACAATCAAGGAACCAAGCCCCGCAGCACCGTAGCGGTTGTAGTGTTCCGCCAAAACCCCGTACGCATCTAACACTGCGTCCGCCTCCTTGCCAATTCGTGCGCCCGAAAGCGCAAAAGGGCGCGGCGAGAGGAGTTCTTTGTTCAGAAACAGTAACCGCCGTTCTTCCGACCACGTAGGGAAATCTGCGCCGTCCATCCCTGCCATCACGAGCAGTTGTGCGATAGCGTTGTCGTGGAAAGCGCTGTTTTGCCGCACATCCAACACTGCCAAATGAAACCCAAAGCTCTGCACCGACCGCACAGCCTTTTGTACTTCAAGTTCAACGAGTTTGCCCGCGCCGATGTTTTCAAGAGAATGCGACAGAATCTCAAGGTCTTTGTAGAGTTCCCATGCATCGCGGTACGAGCCTTCGCGGTCGTTCAGTTGCGTAGCGTGGTCGCGCATCACATCCACCGGAAGCCGCGTGACCATCAGGTTCAACAACTGTCGCCACGGTTCTTCGGGGTTCCGCTCGACGGCGGTTTGCCCTCGCTCGCCCAAAAGCTCAATATATTCATCAATTCGTTCCATCAATACCGGTGGCGTGGGTTGCAACCGTGCAGAGACGCTAAGTTTCGAGGCAAGGTCGGTCAATCGGCGGCGTTGCACCACAAGCGCCGCTAATCGCAAATCCTGAAGCGTCTGCCGCGTCACCTCTGCCGTTACAAACGGATGCCCATCACGGTCACCACCCACCCAGTTCCCGAACGATATTGCAGGCGTGTTTTGCGGTATTGTGGAAGTTGAAAAACCCATACCACGCCAGATTTCGCGGAGCCGTGAATCCACAACGGGAAGCGTTTCGGGAAAAATATTTTGTAAATAATGAATCATATTTCGCAATTCCGAGCGCACATCCGGCTTTTCGAGGTAAATTTCACCCGTGCGCCAAATCCGTTCAAGCGTACTGTTGATATCCTCACGGATCATCTCGCGCTCAAAAGGTGTCCACATCTGGTTTTCACGTTTCACAAGCAGCAAATAGAGTTCGCGGTAATGTTGAAGCACCGTGGCGCGTTTTGCTTCGGTTGGGTGTGCCGTCAAAACGGGTTCAATCCTGACGTTGGATAATGCCTCGGCTATGTCCTGTTCGGTGAAACCGTCTTCCACTAAGCGCTTCAGGACGTTACCCCACAAGCCCCGACCTTGTGCAAGTCCGTGTTGATTTTCCTGTTGGCGGCGGTACTGTACGGTGATGTTTTCTTCAATCATATTCAACAATTGGAAGGCAATAGAATACATCCGCGCCATGCGTTCGGAAATTTCAAACGTTCCACCCGCAGTATGAGTAATGGGAGCAATTGGTGATGTATCGGCATCGTTATCACTTTCCTGCCAAGGCAAAAGACCTGCAAGCGCCGTTTCACCGACCTCGCAGAGTACCTCACGGAAACACGCAAAGATAAACGAGGCATCATCCTGAAATTTGGTTGTTTGAAATTTGCTCGATTGCGTCGTAAGTTCTGATTTAATGTTCATTACATTGCGGAAAAACTGCGATATTAGTAGATTACTATATTTTTATAGCGAAAAACATTCCATTTTTTCGCTAAACGGAAGAATTTCGCTGAATATATTAGTTGTGAATATACAAAAACAAAGCACAAAAAGCGAACGCCGAATGTCCAAAGCACCAATTGATGAATGAGCAATGACGACTATCACCAACATCTTCGATCTTGAGCAACTCGCTCGTGAAGCAATGCTGCCAATGTTTTACGATTATTATGCTGGTGGTGCAGGCGACGAACTCACCGTCCACGAAAACACCGAAGCATATAAGCGGCTCAAACTTGCACCCCGTATGTTGCGTGGCGTGGGTGAGCGCTCGATGAATGTGGAATTGTTTGGGCAGACGTTTTCTACTCCAATTGCTATTGCACCAACGGCGCTGCAACGGCTCGCACATCCAGAAGGCGAGCTTGCTACAGCCCGCGCTGCGGCTCGTGCCGGAGCGTTGATGATTTTGAGTACGACTTCGACATATTCATTGGAAGAAGTAGCGGCAACCTCACGCGAGGTAGGCGGAACCTTGTGGTTTCAATTATACGTATTCAAAGACCGTGCTGCATCACGCGATCTGGTGCAACGCGCAGAACATGAAGGCTGCAAAGCGCTCGTACTCACGGCGGATACGCCGATGCTTGGCAAACGTGAACGCGATATTCGCAACGGATTTCATTTGCCGCCGGATATACAGACAAAAAATTACAGCGCCATCGGTGCAACAAGCGTTGATACCGTGAGTGCGGGTTCAGGCTTATCGAACCATTTTTTTCAGAATATAGATGCTTCGCTGACGTGGAAGGACGTGGAATGGCTCTGTTCTATCACAAATCTTCCTGTGCTTGTCAAAGGCGTGATGCGAGCGGACGATGCCCTGCAAGCCGCACGACACGGTGCTTCAGGGATTGTTGTCTCGAACCATGGCGGACGACAGCTCGATACGTCGGCAGCAACGATAGAAGTATTGCCCCAAGTTGTCGCAGCCGTGCGGTCTTCGGCGGATTCATCCATTTCCTCGCTCGAAATCTTGGTGGATGGAGGTATTCGGCGCGGCACGGACGTACTGAAGGCGCTTGCGTTAGGCGCAAAGGCTGTTTTGCTCGGACGACCCATTTTATGGGGTTTAGCGGCGGATGGCGAACGTGGTGTGGAAACTGCACTCCATTGTATCCGCGACGAATTTGATAATGCAATGGCGATTTCAGGTTGCCGCACCTTGCACGAGATTACATCTGATTTATTATTTCACCCATAGATAAATAATTTTAGACAAGCAATTTCCATTATTCCCTATCCATTATCCATTCTACGGAGGAACTATGACCTTTACAGGCAAAGAAAAACACATTATTGACGTTGCCGACGGCAAACAGATGATAGAAAATTACCGTGAAAAGGCTAGCAAAGGCAGTATTTACGGGACATTCTTCGGTAAGCAATCATTGCTCGCTATTCTTGGACAAGCAGAATGCGTGGGCATTCGCTTCTATTTCGGCAAAGACTTTGGCGGCAAAGACCAATTGATTCTTGTGGGTGTGAAGGAAGACGGTAGCGAACTTGTGAACGGTCACGTTGCTTCGTTGGGTGTGTCATGTCCGCCAGAGTGCGGCAATACGCCGACGTTGATGATTGACTGATAGCTGTTTGACGCAAGGTTACGTCAGACAAACAATAAACCAAGCCTTCAAAGAGCTTGGTTTATTGTTTGTTGTGGTTTTTTCGTCAGAAATGTTCTGGGTAGCGCTATAATCCTCGTACAACGGATGATTACCAAAATACAAAAACAAAATCCGTTCCAGCACGAAGATGTGGTGAAACGGACATTGTTGTTTTTTGGATGCTCTTTTGAAAATACCTGTGCGATGCTTGAACAAGCGTCAATACTTACGCGCAACAGATTTGCCTTGCATGAACAATAACAAATAATCACGGCTACCCGCCTTCGAGTCCGTGCCGCTCATGTTAAAACCACCAAACGGATGCACATCCACCAATGCGCCTGTACACTTGCGATTCAAGTACAAATTACCTACGTGAAACTCGTTACGAGCACGCTCCAAACGCTCTTCGCTGGCGGAGTATAAACCGCCCGTGAGTCCAAATTTCGTATTGTTGGCAATTTCAAGTGCGTGGTCGAAATTTTTTGCTTTGATAACCGCCAGCACCGGACCAAAAATCTCCTCTTGCGCCGTGCGTGCAGTGGGCGCAATGCCCGCGACTATTGTTGGTTCAATGTAATAACCGTTCAAACCTTCCACCTTTTTACCACCCGTAAGCACTATACCTTCGCTTTTAGCGATTTCGACGCACTCCAAAATCTTTGTTTCTGCTTTGATGCTGGAAACAGGTCCAACGGGTGCATCATCCTTCGCATCGCCCATCTGAAGCGCTTTTGTGGCGGCAACGAGTTTTTCGACGAACACATCATGTATCTTTTCATCAACAATCACACGTGAACATGCGGAGCATTTTTGCCCTTGGAAACCGAATGCTGCCGCGACCGTGCCTTTTACCGCCTCGTCAAGATTAGCATCATCGGCAACGACGGTTGCATCTTTGCCACCCATTTCAGCGATGACACGTTTCATCCACATCTGTCCGGGAGCCGTTTTTGCGGCAAGTTCGTTGATATGTAATCCAACTTGCATCGAACCGGTGAACGACACAAAGCGTGTTTTCGGATGCCCAACCAGATAATCACCCACCTCGCGTGGGTCGGCGTTCAAGAAGTTCAATACACCCGCCGGAAGCCCTACCTCGCGCATAATCTCTACAAACAGCCAGCCCATCATCGGGGTTTCAATTGCCGGCTTGAGAACAACCGTGTTGCCCGCAACCATTGCGGCTGAAGCCATGCCCGCCAAAATCGCAAACGGAAAATTCCACGGTGGAATCACAAAACCCGCACCAAGCGGGATATAAGAGTATGAGTTTTTCTCGCCTTCAAGCGGCGAGGGCGTGAGCGGTTGTGGCTGTGCGTAGCGGATAGCCTCGCGAGCGTAAAAATCCAGAAAATCAATACCTTCGCACGTGTCAGCATCTGCTTCGAGGTAGTTTTTGCCAGCTTCAGATACCATCCATGCATTAATTTCCATTCGCCGCTTCCGCATCAGGTCGGCGGCTTTGAAAAAATACTCCGCACGTTCTTCGGCAGGGACCTTTTTCCACGACTCGAATGCTTTCCATGCGGCTTGTAGAGACGCTTCCGCGTCCTGTTGCGTGGCAGACTGGAATACGCCAACAGTCTCGCTGATGTTCGATGGATTAAGCGACGTGATTTTTTTCTCGGTTGTCACTTCCTTGCCATCAATGATGTTTGGGTATTCCTTACCAAAACGGCTGCGAACCTCATCCACAGCCGCCCGTTGTTTGGCGGCTATGGCGGGGTCGCTAAAATTATAGTACGTTTCGTTGATAAATGCTGGACGCATGTACTCCTCCAAGAGTCCGTTTGAATGAATAATAATTATTCGGTCATCACAACCAGATATTTCGCGCTTTTCCAGAAACGATCAGCATCTTTTATTTTGAGCGTAGATTTACCGTCGCCAGCTTCGACCAGTTGGTACGTGTCTGCGTCGTGCGTGGAAACAAGCGTTACGTCAGATTTTGCGGCGTTAATGGGGATTTCCCTCAGTTCAGAGATGTCAATTTTCGTGAAATCTTTTGTGTCAAAATTTTGCTTCATCGCAATCCGACCGCCAAAGAACAGCACTTTGCCTTGTTTGTCAACAATGCCTTTTTCTAAAAGGTTATCTTTGCTCGCCACGATGTAAAAGGCGCGGTTCAGGTCTTTGACTTTACTTGCGATAATGGCATCTTTTTCGGCAAGTTTTGTTTTGAGTGAATCAATCGTTCTGCGCGAGGATACAAGCTGTTCGCGGAGTTGCACAATCTCTTTTTGCTGTACGTTGACTAACGCTCCAAGCGAATCGGCGCGTTTTGTTACGGCGGCAAGTTTTACTTCGGTTGCGGCAAGTTTACTCTTGAGCGAAGTGATTTCATTTGCTTGTTTGCGGATTGTCGCGGTTTTGTCATTCAAACGTTTCGCAATATCTTCCATGCGCTGCTTGAACGTAGCTGCCGACTCGCCTTTTTCTTGACCCATTGTGCGGACGATACCTTCTTCTGCCTCGAGAGCACTTAAAACACTCATCATTTCATCCACTTGTTTGAGCGCCTCACGGTACAGACTATCCGTTCGATCTTTTTCACTCGTCAATACGCCTTTTTCCGCATTGATTTGCTCGGTTATTTTTTGCTCCGCACCGCCGCCACATTTGCTGCATCCATACAACGATACGATAAATGATATGGCAATTGCGGTTCTCAGCATAATTGTTCGCATAAAGCTCTTCTCCAAAGAAAGTTAAAAAAGGTAATTTCATCGTTGGTTGAACGACGTGGTGATAATCAAAGTGGTGATCTCAAATCCCGCGTTCGTAAACCCGGTATGTCTTGTAAATCTTAGCATTCATTGCTTTTGTCAGAGCAAGGTTCATCGCCGTGTTGTCCTCAGCAATCCACGATGCTTCGCCGCCTTCGGTATATTTCTCGCGGGAACGCTCGCTGATTTCAGAATACATAACAGCATCTATGCCAAGTTTTTGATATTCTGGGAATACGCCCATCACGATGATGCGGCAAAGATTGACCTTCTTGCGTTTGGTCACGAGCGCCCAACCCGCGCCGAGCAAACCGCCGCCACGACTGTGAATGAGCGCACGGTTCACATCCGGAAGCGCGAGCGTGAAGCCCGCAGGTTTTCCGCCCACCTCTGCAAGGTAGATAATGCGCGAGTCGGCAATAGGCTTCAAATCCTTAACAAGCGCTGCCCATTCATCATCGGTGAAGGCAACCATACCCCAGTTGTTCTGCCATGCGGCGTTGTAGATGTCTTTGATAGCGTCCGTATCTTTTTTCAGTTGCGCCTTATCTTTCAGGTTTACCTCGCGGATAGTAATCTTGTAACGCTCTCGGATAGCTGCTTGTAGGCGTTTCATTTTATCAGATTGGTAATTCTCATGTTTCAGGATGTACGCAAACATATCCTTCGCCTTTGCGTAGCCCGCTTGTTCGATGAGCTGCATGTAGTAGCGAGGGTTGTAGGTCGTTAGAATCACCGGAGGTTCATCGAAACCATCCACGAGCAACGCCGCTTCATCGTTCATTGAAGGATTGACCGGACCGCGAACTGTGTCCATACCTTGTGTGCGGAGCCATTGGTGTGCCGCATCGAAGAGTTTGTCGGCAGTGTCTTGATTGTCCTCGCACTCAAAAAAACCGAAAAATCCCACTTTGTCGTTAAATTTCTTGTTGTGATTGTCGTTCGTAATAGCCGCAATGCGCCCAACAACTTCACCGCCACGCTCGGCAAGAAACATCTGAATCTTCGAGTGTTGGTAGAAAGGATTTTTTTCGGTACTGAGGAGTTTTTTGCGCTCCTGAATAAGCGGTGCAACCCAGTTTGGATCGCCTTTGTAGAAATTCCACTGACATTTGATGAATTTCATCACCTCTGCGGACGTAATCGGACGGACACTTGTATTCATGCGCTGTTTACGAAAAAAAATAAAAACATGTAATTCTGACGTTGACGTTTCCCGCTTTCCCTTGTTGATATTTACCATAAAATTATACTGGGAAAGCACTTACGAGTACGTAGAATGGCGAAGTGATCAAAGTATGTTCTGCTTGAAAAGCTCCTCAAGATAATCATTGTTGGTTTTTGTGCAATCGGTAAAGGCTTTAAAAAATGAGGGTTCCATCTTGAGTTGGTTTGCCATTTTCTTTATTAGCCCATCCCCAACATCTTGATTATTACGGCTCATTTTTGTAAATATGCCTGTATCTTTGCCGTCAACATAGAGCCGAAAGTATTTATGATCGCCAGCTTCTTCGATGAAGCCTTTTTTCTTTAATGCACGTTCAACTTTCCTGCTGTCAAGACTTGCCACGTCGTACCTCTTTGACTACCGATAAAACGCCATATTTGATGCTTCGAGCATAACTCGTTAACGTTTCATCAGGTGCATGAAGGTAGTGAGCGTGGATGTAGGAAAGTTCATTAGTAAAATCATCCAGAGCTTCAGTTTCAGATACACCAAAGGAGTGAAGATTCAACGGCGGATAGGCAATATGTACGCCATCGTCACTTGTTTGAACGTCGCACTGCATCGGAGAGTGGAGCAGAATATCCATCTCAGCGTTTTGAAATGATGAGAATGATTTCGTGTACGTGTCTGTATTCTGAGTCACTTCTTCTTCGTGGTAGGCTGATAGTGTATTCATAATGCTTGTGGTTTTTGGAGAAGCCACCGTAACGATGTTTTCCGTGCTATAAAGTCCCAGAAAGCCAAATATACGAAGAACAGACATTGTAGGGAAACATATATGTTCGCTTTACGCTCGTTTGGCGCGAAGTGCGTTCGACGACACCGTGAACTCTAAGCCGCTCTGAATGCCGTGTAGAAGCTTTTTGCGTCCAACAATGCCAATCATGCCAGCGTTATCGGTACAAAGCTGCATCGAAGGGATAAAAAGTCCTATAGAGCGCTTCGTAGCTTGCTCGTGGAGTTTAGCGCGAAGGCGTGAATTTGCCGCCACGCCGCCTGCAACCACGATTGCACGAGCATCAGTGCGGTCGGCAGCGCGTAGAGTTTTGTGAACCAACACATCCACAATCGCTTCTTGCGCCGATGCACACAAATCGGGCAATAGTTCTGCCGTCACTTGATTTCGCAGGGTGTTCTGGACGTAGGTACGAACGGACGTTTTTAAACCGCTAAAACTGAAATCGAAGTGTTCTTCATGGTACATCCCGCGTGGAAACTTGATGGCAGCCGGGTTGCCCTGTTTTGCAACCGCATCCATTTTCGCACCGCCCGGATAACCTAAGCCCAATAATTTTGCAATTTTGTCGAATGCCTCGCCCGCCGCATCATCCCTTGTGGAGCCGATAATTTCGTAATCCTCGAACGACCGAACGTGGAAGATGCTCGTGTGTCCACCACTCACCACAAGTGCAAGAAACGGGAATGCAAGTGATTCGTTCTCGATAAATGCTGAGAAGATATGCCCCTCGATGTGATTCACCGCCACAAGCGGCACGTTGTATCGCAGCGACAAACCTTTAGCGAAGCTCGTACCAACTACGAGCGCTCCCATCAAGCCCGGATGCGCCGTCACTGCTATGCCGCCCACATCGCGCATCCCTACGCCCGCTTGCCGCAACGCCTCGGCAACAACCGCCGGAAGTGACTGCACGTGTGCCCGTGAAGCAAGTTCTGGGATAATGCCGCCGTATTTGGTGTGAAACATCTGTGAGGAAATAACGTTTGCCGCAAGTTCGCGTCCTCGGAAAACGGCAGCAGAAGTCTCGTCGCACGAGGTTTCAATCGCTAATAATGTGCTTTGCTCGGTAAAAGAAGTCATAAAATTTAATTATACAGCTTGGATTCAAGCGGTTTCTTCAATGAATTGCGGAAGATTGCGTTCAACATCGCCCATGCCCGCGCCACGTCTGATGAGCAGAAATTCTTCGGTCGTCATATCAATCACGCTGGATTCGCCCACAAAATGATATTCTTCGCTTGTCACTACAACGTCCACAAGCGGCGTGAGCAATTCAATGAGTTCATCGTTATTGTCAGCATCTTTGTCGGGATGCTTTGCCGTGATAGAAATAAGAGGGCTGCCGTGTTCTTTCAGCAAATCCCGCACCAGGCGGTTATCAGGAACGCGAATACCGGAGGTCTTGCGTTTAGGGTCAACGGCATAGTTCGGAACTTGTTTTGTTGCTGGTAAGATGAATGTAAACGGCCCCGGAATCAACCGCTTGATGCTTCTGTACGCCATATTGCTCACTTTGGCGTATTCAGCAATGTTCGAGAGAGAATCGCACAAAAATGTCAGATTCTTATGCTGTGGCATCCGCCGAATCTCACGCACACGACTGATAGCAGTTTTGTTCCCCAAGCAGCACCCAAGCGCAAACCCTGTATCGGTCGGGTACAAAAGCACCGCTCCATCACGAGCGGCGGCGGCAACTTGCTGAAGTTTTCTGGGCTGCGGCGTGACCGAATGAATTTCCACTATAAGCGATGCCATCTGCGATTCCTTGTTGTTCTTAAATGAATCCTGTAATTTACCAAAGTCACAGCAGATGCCAAGATTTTTTCCGTCGCCTGACCATCATCAGGCTATCGTCCGGTTATTGATTTTCCGCACTTCATTGTACCTCTTCTATTTTTTTGAAACAATTTTTTGAAAAATCCGTTCTAATGCTGTAGGAACAAGTGTCCATGCGGCTTTTGCTTGTAAAAACATTTAATCGAATGGATAGTTCAAATATGAGAGTTTATTCCGATTATTGTACAAGGCTGGCATGACATAAAAACTAATTCGGAAGACACTCTATTACACACAAGCTTGACAATTCTTTAACCATTTCACAATTATTTCACGGAATTTTGTATGCAACCTGTTTCTTCTTCTCTCTCCCCAACCAAGCACCAATCAAGGCTTGTAGCGACTTCAACCGCCGTATTTGTGGCTCTACTTTTGCTTTTGCCATTTTCTCTTTCTGCCCAAACAGTCACCGCCGGTGCTGGCGCACGGACATTCACATTTGAAGAATGTTTGAAAATTGCTTCTGGTGATAACTTCGACGTGCAAAACGCAATGGCACAACTCAATAGCGCTGAAAGCAGTGTAAAAGCGGCATTTGGGCAGTATTTGCCAGGCGCAACGATGAGTTTGGGCTACGGACGGCAACTCAATACAACATCTGTGTCCTCTATTGGCGGCGCAAGGGTTGAGTTCCCCATCTCTAACCCCAACTCGTTTTCAGCAAATGCCAATCTTAACTACATGATTTTTGACGGTTTTAATCGTGAAGGAACGTATAGTCAGGCACAACTGAACCGTGACGCGGCGGATATGAGTCTGGCGCAAGCGCGTCGCAAAGTGCTGAGTACCGTTCGCAGCCAATATCTTTCTATTCTCCGCGCAAAACAAGTGGTGAAGACGCGCAAAGAAGACTTCGAGGTTGGTAAAAAACAGCTTGAGCGTGTTCGTGCCCAATACGAAGCAGGTGTAGTAGCAATTGCACCTGTTTACACGCAGGAAGCCGACGTGAGCAACCGCGAGCTTGCGATAGTGCAGGCAGAAAACGATTTGGAAGTTGCCAAAGGAACGCTTTTAGCAACACTTGGCTTAAATCCTACCTTGCCAGCCGACTTTGCCGATGTAAAAATTCCCGAAACCGTCGGCGATGATGATATGGCTCAATTCCGTGCAACCGTTGGGGCTGTGAATATGGCGCTCAACCAAGCATTGCAAAAACGCCTTGATGTATCTTCTGCTCGAATATCATCGGATGCAGCAGCGGCAGGCGTGAGAGCGCAGAATGGTCGCTGGTTTCCGAGCCTTTTCGCAAGTTTTGGCTATAGTTGGTTTGGTAATGATGTTGGTGCTTTTAATGATGGTTCCTCGCAATCCTTTGGTCTGACCATGCGCTATACGTTGTTTGATGGGTTCAACCGCGACAACCAGATTCAGCAAGCGCAGGTACAACTCATACAAAGCGAAATCAAAAAACGCCAAGTAGAGCAAGCTGTATCGGGCGATGTGCAAAACGCATATATCCAGCTTGCGGCGGCTGAAAAAAACCTCGACATTACGGCGCGTTCGCTGAAATCTGCCGAACAAAATTTTAATGCAGCCGAAGAGCGTTTTAAAGTTGGGGCAGCGAATATTTTGGATTATACTACGGCAAATGGAACACTCGTGACGGCACGTATTAACCGCATTAACACGCTCTACAACTACGTTGCAGCACAATATCAGATGCGCTTCGCACTTGGTACGCTCGACGAAGATTTGAAATAACAAGCGGTCTTCAGGCTGAAATAATTGTATTTTAGTCATCAAATTCTTTTATACCTCATTCAACAATCGCAATAGACAGCAATGGCTAAGAAAAAAAATACTAAACGGAATCGTATCATTCTCGGCGTGATTATCCTTGTGGTGGTTGGCATCGGTGTTTCGGCTGCGGTGTTCGGCAAACGAGATAAATCCTTGGAAGTTATCGTCGAGCCTGCTTCGCGCCGCACTATTGTGCAAACTGTTTCAGCAACGGGTAAGATTCAGCCGGAAACACTTGTGAAAATCTCGTCCGAGGCAAGTGGCGAAATTATTTATCTCGGCGTGAAGGAAGGCGACACTGTCCGCAAAGGTCAATTACTGGTTCGCATCAAACCAGATTTGGTGCAATCACAATTAGAGCAATCGCAGTTTGCCGCCCAATCTGCTAAGGCAAACATTAACACCGCAAAAGCAGAACTTGACCGTACAAAAAACGAATTTGAGCGTGTGAAGGGTTTGTACGACAAACAATTTTCCTCGAAAGGTGATTTAGATGCGGCAACGGCAGCAATGAACTCCGCTCAAGCCCGTTTTGAAGGCGCTACGAAGGATTACGAACGCTCATATGCTGCGGTGAAGCAAAGTAGCGTTTCGGCAGCACGAACCACTATTTATGCCCCGCAGGACGGCATCGTGGTTTCGATGCCCGTAAAAACAGGGGAAAAAGTCGTCGGTGTGGCTCAAATGCAGGGTACAGAGCTTATGCAAATTGCCGATTTGAAGGTAATGAATGCGGAAATTGATATAGACGAAAACGATGTTGTGTTGATTGCGCTCGGCGATACGGCACGAGTGAAAGCAGATGCGTTTGCTGACCGTGTGTTCAAAGGGTATGTCTATCAAATTGGCAACTCCGCGAAAAAATTGGCGACCGGTACGCAAGAGGAAGTCGTAAACTTTACCATCAAGGTGCGACTGATTGACACCGATGCACGGTTTCGTCCGGGTATGAGTTGCGATGTGGATATCGAAACGGAAACTCGCTATAATGCCATCTCCGTACCGCTTCAGGCAGTAACCATTCGTCGCAATACGGGAGATGGTGGCGATAAAAAACCAGACGACGCGCCAGCACAGCCAGTATCGGACAAAGCAAAAGCGAAAGACACGAAAAAGCCAACACCGGTCGTGTTCCTAAACGACAACAACAAAGCTAAGATGGTGCAAGTAGAAACTGGTATCAGCGATAACGGCTATATTGAGATCAAAAACGGCATTAATGAAGGACAGTCCATCATCTCTGGTAATTTCCGCGCTATTAGCAAAGAGCTCGAAGACGGTATGGCGGTGAAAATTGACACGGCGGGTGCCGCACGGAAAGCCAAAAAGAAATAACCACAACATTTACCTCAAAATTCAAAACTCATAATGGAAGCTCCAATTATTGATATCCAGAGTATCTCGAAGATTTACACGATGGGCGAAGAGAAAGTTCATGCCGTCAAGGATATTTCGGTTCAGATTCATCGCAACGAATACGTTGCTATTATGGGACCGTCTGGATCCGGCAAATCTACGTTGATGAACATCCTTGGATGTTTGGATACGCCTACAAGCGGCACGTACACGTTGAACGGAACGCTCGTCAGCGATATGGTGGACGATGAACTTGCTGAAATCCGCAACAAAGAAATCGGGTTTATCTTTCAGACGTTCAACCTGCTGCCACGCTATTCCACGCTGAAAAATGTGGAATTACCGCTTGTTTATGCCGGTATTTCCAACGCCGCACGCCGCGAAAAAGCCGAAAAAGCGCTTCGCAACGTTGGTTTGGGCGATCGGATGGGACATAAGCCGAATGAACTCTCCGGCGGGCAGCGCCAGCGTGTGGCAATTGCTCGTGCACTCGTGAACGACCCTTCTATCTTGCTTGCAGATGAGCCAACAGGAAATTTGGATACGAAAACCGGCGACGACGTGATGCGGATGTTCGAGGAACTCTGGGAAAAAGGCAATACGATTATCGTTGTTACCCACGAACCCGACATCGCTGCTCATGCACATCGCGTCTTGCGCGTCCGTGACGGTTTGATTGAATCGGATACGATTAATGAACATCGTGTTTCTATACCCAAAAAGCACGAGGAAGCAGTTGAAGCAGAACCAGCACTCTGAGCAAGTATTTAAGGAGCAGATTTGATATATTTTTTCCGTATTTAGTCAGATTTTGAAGCCTTGTTTTATGGATTACGCCATCAAAAGCCTTCTCGAAATGTCGATAGCATTTATCGGTTTACCAACAATTATTGGTGGAATCGTACTCGGTGTCAAGTATTTGAAGATAATGGAAAAGAGCATGGAGCGTGGCAATCGTGAGTTGGAAATAGCTGAACGTAAACTGATTTTACAGGAAAAAGAAACAGAATTAGAAACTCGAAAACTTGAGCTTGAAATTAGTTTGTTAGAAAACCAATCCGTACAAGAAAAACTCCTTAATCGCTGAATTTATTACCTACTGACAAGCACGTATGTTTTCTCAAATCCTCGAAGGCATCAAAATCGCGCTTAGCGCTATGCGCTCGAACAAACTTCGTTCGGGATTGACCTCGCTTGGCGTGGTTATCGGCATCACGTTTGTGATTCTGATGGGCTGGTTTTTACAAGGCTTAGACGACGCTCTGGAGATGGCGTTTGCCTCGCTTGGCACGGATGTTCTTTATGTTGACAAATTTGATTGGTCGGGCAAAAAATCATGGCGCGAAACCATGAACCGTCCTGATATTACGCTAAAACAGTGTGAAGAATTGATGGAGCGCCTGAAAAGCGCCGAAGTTACGTCTATCATTGCCCGCAAGTGGCAAACCACTGTGAAATCCGGCAACCAAAGTTATAAAGGCATTGCTGTATGCGGCACCAATAGCGTCTATTCCGGTATTGCGCTTGGAGTTATCAAAGAGGGGCGTTTTTTCTCGCCGGTAGAAGATTTGTATAGCTCCAATGTTGCTATTATTGGTTACGAAGTCGCAAAAAATTTCTTCGGCGAGGATGAGCCGTGTTTAGGGAAAACTATTAAAATCAGGGGTACGACGTTTACGATCATCGGCAAAGTAGAAAAGCAAGCCTCTATGTTTGCGCCGCCATTTATTGACAATCAAATCTATATGCCTCTCAAATCATTTTTGGGGCTGTTTGGCGCGGGAAAAAACTTGTCGATCGCTGTGAAGGCTGGCGGTGAGGCAAATCTTGACAACACACGGATGGAGACAGTTGGTATTATGCGGCAAATCCGCAATCTTCCGCCCGAGGCAGAGGAAAATTTTGCCATCAACGAAACAGAGGCATTCCGCGACAACGTAAAAACGCTGCGACTCTCTGTGTGGGCGATTGGTATTGGCATGACAACGCTTTCGTTTATTGTGGGCATCATCGGGATTATGAACATCATGTTCGTATCGGTGACGGAGCGCACGAAAGAAATCGGCATTCGCAAAGCGCTGGGTGCGCGGCGAAGCTCGATTTTGTTCCAATTCCTTGTAGAGGCTTCATCGCTGTGCTTATTGGGTGCATTGATCGCATTTGTGTTTTGTTCGGTGGTTATGTTTGGCGTAACGCGCATGGATTGGGCAACGTTTCTTTCGCCATACATCCCACCGCAACTTTTGCTGATTGCAACGGTCGTTTCCATAGCCGTTGGTGTGCTGTCGGGCATGATTCCCGCAATGCGTGCCTCAAAACTCGACCCTGTGGAAGCGCTGCGGTATGAGTAACTGAGATACAACGAAAAGATGAATTTAATATAGTACAAAAGGTCAATTATGATGGAACGTGGACGCGAGGATTTACTACAACGCACGAAAAAGTTTGCCATTGGGGTTATCCGCTTACTTCAAGCGCTTCCCGAGACGACCGAAGCACAAATTATTGGCGAGCGCATTGTACAATCGGGAACATCCGTCGGAGCGCAATACCGCGAGGCTTGCCGAGCAAAATCGGATGCAGAGTTTATCACGAAACTTGAGGACACGCTTCAAGAATTAGATGAAACCTCGTATTGGCTTGAACTTCTCGTAGAATCTGGCATTGCAACGGAACTTCATCACGTAGAACCTCTGACACAAGAAAACACAGAACTCACAGCAATTTTTGTCACGATTGTTCGGAAGGTCAGACAGAATCGCTCTTAAGCGCTTCTGAATCTGTTTATTGTCGCCTTTTCTTCTTTTTCTCTCTTTATGAAAACTTTCCTCGAAAGCATTTTTATGGCGATGGATGCTGTGCGCTCGAACAAACTCCGTTCGGGGCTAACGCTTCTCAGCATTGCCATCGGTATTTTTGCCATCATTGGTGCGGGAACGGCGGTTACGTCGCTGAACGAAACCGTCAACGGGCAGCTTGCGGAGCTTGGGCAAAATACGTTCCAAGTGCGCCGCCGTCCGGGAATTATTATGGGCAACAAACAATGGATGAAATATCAAAAACGCAAGCCCATTACGTATTCGCAAGCGCAAGCCTTCCGAGACCGCATGACAAGTGCCGAGTCAATCAGTATTTCTAACGATGCTAATAACCTTACCGTCAAAGCAAATGGATTGAATACCGACCCAAATGTGAGTCTGAACGGTATAGACGCTCCGTATTTTGAATGTACAAACCTTGAAGTGGACGAAGGACGGCAAATCACGGAGGAAGACGTAAATTTAGACCGCTCCGTTATTATTCTTGGGCGTGATGTTTCTTCGCGTATTTTCCCGTTTGGTTCACCGCTTGGGCAAGATGTGACGCTCAAAGGTCGCCATTATACGGTGATAGGATTGCTGAAAGCACGAGGATCAATTTTGGGTGCGAAACTTGACAACCTCGTTTTAATCCCCATTTCCATTTATTTGCGGTTTTATCAAGACGAGTTCAATCCCAATGTTGACCTCCTTGTCAAAGCGGGCGACAAAATTCAACTACCAGCAACAATAGATGAAGCCATTGGCATCATGCGAACGCTTCGAGATGTGAAGCCGGGCGACGACAATAATTTTGAAATTGAGACGAATGAATCGCTTGCAACGTCATTTGCGTCGTTTACGGATTATCTAACCTATTTTGGTTTTGCCTCCGGCTCAATCGCCCTGATAGCAGCCGGTGTGGGGATTATGAACATTATGCTCGTTTCGGTGAAAGAGCGCACACGCGAAATCGGTATTCGTAAAGCTATTGGCGCAACACGAATCAATATCATGACACAATTTGTGATTGAAGCAATCACGCTTTGTCAGTTTGGTGGGGCGGTAGGGATTTTGTTGGGCTTATTAGGTGGTGTGGCTCTCAGTGGCGCGTTGGGTTTGTCTGCGTCTGTGCCGACGAATTGGGTGGTAGGCAGTGTGGTAATTTGTACGCTGCTTGGTGTGGTATTCGGTTCTTACCCTGCATGGCAAGCCGCAAGCCTCGATCCGATTGAGGCGCTGAGGTATGAATGAAAAGAATGGGTAATGAGCAATAGCAAATGATAAAGGCGGGAAGTGCTTGCATTAAGAGGCTTCCCGCCTTTTTGTTGGTGCGGATAACAGAGAGCGTTGGTCGGATATTATGCGCTATTGCGTCAGCACATTCTCAATACGACGGTCAGGTATAAGCCATAATATAGCAACTGCCACATAGAGGGCACAAGAAAACCATGAGTTCACAAAGGTGAGAATAATTGCTGCCAAGTACATTACCACCGAAACCTTCCCTTTAAAATCACTACCCAATGCCCTCGCCAAAGCGGAATCTTTGCCATGAAGCCCTGCAAGAATTTGGGCGAGAATGTAGTACGCGCTGCCCGCAAAGAGCAACACCACTCCATAAAGCGCAACAGGCATCGGAGCAAAATAGTTTTCACCCATCCAGCCGGTGGCAAAAGGAATGAGTGAAAGCCAAAATAGCAGGTGCATGTTTGCCCAGAGTACCTGCCCGTTTACGTGTTTGACAGCTTGGAGCAGATGATGGTGATTGTTCCAATAGATGCCAAGAAAAACAAAACTTAACGCGTAACTCAGAAAAATAGGAGCCAACGTTCGCAAAGCGGCTATATCCGCTTGGTGTGGCACTTTCATCTCCAACACCATGATGGTAATAAGAATGGCAATCACGCCATCACTAAATGCTTCCAATCGCCCTTTGCTCATTCTAAATGCCTCGGATAAAGTTTTGGATGATTGCTAAAGATATAAAGATCATCTGAAATTATAATGTCAAAGGATGTGCCAGCGAATGCCGTAATCTGTTGGCTCGCGGAGCTTCTGTGGGTGCCAACACCCGTTCGTAAAACAAACACAATCGTAGCTAATATCCGCAATTTTTCCCACAAAACCGATTATTCTAACTTAAAATCCAACGAAGGTTATGTTTTTTTTCATCACGAACCTATCCGCTTTAACAAAAAAGAATCGAAGTAAGTAGTGCGCTAAAAATATTTGATGCTATCTTCGGTAGCCTGTTTCTATTGATCAATTACTTAAAGCGACGACAAACATAAACTAAATTTGCTGACGTACTCACTTAAAATTACATTACATTTGGCATACTAATGTTCTCACAACATTCTCCCTGTCATTATGAAATCATCTTCTCTGTTTTTTTCGCTTCTTACGCTCATACTTCTTTGCCATATTTCATCCGCTCAAAGTCAAACCTACAACACGCTCTGGATTCCCGACACACTTTCAGGGACAAATTTTTCGCTCACCATCAAGGACACCCTCAAACAATTTCGTACAGGCAACCAGACTATTACAGGCGGCATTAACAATACAAATTTTTGGGGTCCGACGTTGTTTTTTAACAAAGGTGATACTGTTCGTATGAACGTAAAAAATACATTGAACGATTCAACTACGCTGCATTGGCACGGGATACATCTTCCGGCGGTGATGGACGGCGGACCGCATCAGGTTATTCCGCCCGGTACGACGTGGCAACCGTTTTGGAAGGTCACGAATAATGCCGCAACGTATTGGTATCACCCGCATCTGCATGAAAAAACGGAAGCTCAAACCACAGCGGGTGTTGGTGGATTCATTATTGTCCGCGATTCTGTTGAGTCATCATTAAATCTACCCCGCATCTATGGCGTGGATGATATTCCACTGGTCATCAATGACCGTAGATTCAGCTCAACCAACCAATTTATCTTAGATGGAACGCATCCTGATGTTATGTTGGTCAATGGTGTTTTGAACCCGCAATACTCAATCCCCGCACAAGTAGTACGTTTTCGTATATTAAATTCTGCCACTCAACGGTGTTATAATCTTGGCTTTAGCGATAATCGAGCGTTTTATGTTATTACCTCGGATGGTGGTTTATTAGACGCGCCAGTTCCTATAACCCGTTATATGATATGTTCGGGCGAACGAATTGAGGTCTTGGTTAATTGTACCAGCCAGCAATCACAGGTCGTAAATCTGATGGCATACAACTCCACGCTTGCGAGTGATATAGCTGGTACTGCTTCTAAAGTAACTCAAGATGCCTTGTCCGGGAAAGATTTTCAGATTCTTCGCTTGAACATCACATCCCCGACGGCAAAGCCTGTAACGACCATTCCTACAGCACTCACCGTCAATAAATTTTTTGATGCTGCCAACGCAACGATAACGCGCACCCTCTCAATTTCTGATTTTAACGCTGGTGGTGGTGTGCTAAAAGCCATTCTCAATAACCAATTTTTTGATATTAAACGGATAGACTATCAAATACCGCTCAACAGTACGGAGATTTGGGAAATACGCAGCACATCTACTCTGGCGCACCCGTTTCATATCCATGACGTTCAATTTCACATACTCAGTAGAAATGGTTCTGTTCCGCCATTACCCGAGCAAGGGTGGAAGGACGAAGTATTTGTGAGAGCAGGTGAAACCATTCGGTTTATCACGCAGTTTAATAGTTATTCTGATCCCATTCATCCGTTTATGTATCACTGCCATTTTGCCACTCACGAAGACCAAGGTATGATGGGGCAGTTTGTGGTGACAAGTACGACGGGAATTTTGGACAATAATACTCCCACATTGAAATTTTCGTTGTACCCTAATCCTGCAAACGATAAGGTATGGATCAAATTCGCCGATGCCAGCACTGAAGCCTACTATGTAACGGTAACAAATGCGTTGGGACGTGCAATCCTTATGCTTCCGCAGCCGCAGTTGGAGAATGGAATAGATGTTGCCAATTTTGCTTCCGGCGTTTATTTCGTGCGACTCATGGACAAAAAAACAAAAGCCATCACAATGCAAAAGTTTATTAAACAGTGAGAGCGAGATAAAATTTTGGAATTTCCATGAAACCTTGCATACGACATCTCAGCTCAACCGCCATTGCCAAAGTAAGATGTGGAGGAATTGCAGAGAGGATAAGTCGAGAGGATAAGTCAGCAAAGAGTCGTAACGTTGTCTAATCCTTTGTCAATCCATCACCATCAGATTCGCAAATTTAAGCATGAGTTTTTTCTTGCCGACCTGTGGGAACGACACTTCCACCTGAGCGCTTGTGCCTGTACCGCTTGTGCCTACTATCTGCCCCACGCCAAACATCTCATGTTTAACCCGCATGCCCACGCGCAATCGCGGCAATTCACTTGCAGATTTACTCGGCACTTGCGAGAATGATTCATCACGGGGAGCGTCGTCAAACGGCGTTCGTGTTTGCGAACGTTCTGGCGTTTTTTTTGCTGCGGGTGGCTGAAATCCCCGTGATTTTAGGTCGTCCATAGAACGGATAACATTTATGCCCGTTGTTGAGGGTGTACTTTTTGACGACATGGTAAGGCTACCCGCGCTGCCAAGCCGATTTTGCGTGGTGTTAGAAGGGTTGTTCATCAATTCCGGTTTGATTTCTTGCAGAAATGGCGACGGCATTGGGTACGTAAGTTCACCAAAACGGTATCGTTTTTCGGCGTGGGAAAGGTAGAGTTTTTGCCGTGCACGGGTGATGCCCACGTAGAACAATCGCCGTTCCTCCTCCATTTCCTCTTGCATCTGCTCCGCTTTTGCAAAAGGAAACAACCCCCGCTCCAAACCTGCAATGAACACCACCGGATACTCCAAACCCTTGGCGGAGTGCAGCGTCATAAGCGTTACGTGTTTTCCACCCGCCTTCACTTCATCTACGTCACTCAAGAGCGAAATTTCTTGTAGGTATTGCTCCAAGAGCGCCTCAGGATTGCGTTCGCAGTATTCGGCAAGATGCGACAACACGCGCTGGATGTTATTCCAACGGTCGAGCGACTCGTCCGTACCGTCTTCCTCGTAGGCGCGGAGTAGTCCCGAAGCATCCACGAGCGATTTTGCTAATTCGTCGGGTCGCAAAACGTCCTTCTGTTCTCGAAATCGCGTGATGAGCGCCACAAAATCAAGTGCCGACGTTACGGCGCGTCGCTGTAAGCCTATCACGCCTTCTGCTTGTGCAAACGCTTGAAAAAGAGGAGCAGACTGGCTTTCAGCAAAATGAATCAGATGGTCGAGTGAGGTTTTGCCCAAGCCGCGCGACGGCTCGTTGATGATGCGAAGCAGACTCTCGCCGTCGTTCGGATTCATTACCACACGTAAATAGGCAAGGGTGTCCTTGACTTCCTTGCGTTTGTAAAACGACACACCACCCACAATCAAATAGGGAATATTCTCGCGGCGCAACGCATCTTCAATCGCCTGCGACTGAGCATTGGTACGATACAGAACGGCAAAATCTTGTAAATCTCGTGCGCTCGTGCGGCGGTCGGTTTGGATATTGCGAACTATTTGTTCCGCCTCTTCGCGGTCGTCACGGCAACGCAAAAGTTGAATTGTTTCGCCGTCAGCGTTATCTGTCCAAAGCGCCTTTTTAAGCTGGTTTTGGTTGTTATTGATAACATTATTCGCGGCTTCGAGGATGGTTTTTGTGGAACGATAGTTTTGTTCGAGACGCACGACTTTGGTATCGTGGTAATCGCGCTCAAAATCAAGAATATTGCGGATATCAGCACCGCGCCACCGATAGATGCTTTGCGCGTCGTCGCCCACGACGCAGATGTTACGCTCTTTCTGGGCAAGAAGGCTAACAGCAAGATATTGCGCCTTGTTCGTATCTTGGTATTCGTCTATCAAAATATACCGGAACTGCTGTTGATATTTCTCTAACATCTGCGGGCTGCTTTGCAACAGACGAATCATGTTCAACAACAGGTCGTCGAAGTCCATAGCGTTGTTCAATCGCAGGCGTTTTTCGTAGTCTTTGTAAATCAAACCGACCTGTTTCTCAAACACATTGCCCGCCGTGTTTGCGTATTCTTGCCAACCGATAAATTTATTTTTCGCTCCAGAAACAGCACCTCGAACAGCTTGCGGCGAAAAATTTTGCTGCGAAATGCCGAGCGTATTCATCGTGGCTCGAAGTAGCGACAACGAATCATCGCCATCGTAGATGGAAAATGACGACGTATAACCCAACACCTCTGCTTCGCGTCTTAAAACTCGCGCAAAAAGCGAGTGGAACGTACCAGCCCAGATGCGCTGTGCTTTGTCTTCGCCCACCAGATGCGCGATGCGCTCCTTCATCTCGCCTGCAGCCTTGTTCGTGAACGTCAGCGCGAGGATATTCCACGGGGCAATGCCCTGTTCAATCATGTACGCAATACGGAACGTCAGCACACGAGTTTTGCCGCTTCCCGCACCTGCCAAAATTAAGAGTGGTCCTTGAATCACGCTTGCCGCCTCGCGCTGCACATCGTTCAGTTGAGCCAGAAGATTCTCACCTGTGGTTGATGATGGGGGAGTCTGTTCGTTAGGAGTGACGCGGTTAAGCGTAAGTTTTGCCATGGGGATTCGTCCATCAGAAGTTTTTTACGTATTTTTAAGCGAACTGCTTTAAGTTTAAGTTTAGATAACCTTGGCTACCCTCAAGCGCATCATCCCTCTGCAAGCCGCCACGAAGACGTGTTGCGTCTTGCTTCTCCCCTGATAAGGGGAGATTGAGTGGGGTTCTTGCGCGTAAGGTTTGATGCGGTTTTCAGGAATTTATCTAAACTTCAATTAAGCAAACTGCTTTAAGCGAACTGCAAATGTACGAAAAATCTCGCAATCGCTGATGAAAAGGCTTCAAAACCCGCAGCGTCACACAAATCATCGTATCGCACATCTTCTGTTCGCACTGGTTCTATGAACACTCCAACAATGATTCAGGCGCACATTGTGCGTCGCAATCAAGATGGCGATTGGCTTTTTCTTTGCCTCCGTCGTGCGCCCAGCGAATCCATCTATCCAAACCTTTGGCAACCCGTCACGGGCAGAGTTGATGAGGGAGAAACAGCCGTGCAAACGGCATTTCGTGAAATCCACGAAGAAACAGGCATTCAGCCGCAAGAGCTTTGGGTGCTGCCCTACGTAGGAAGTTTTTTCAGCGTGGTACGGAATGCAGTGGTTCTGGTGCCGTGTTTTGGAGCGGTGTTGACGGAAGATGATTGTGATAACGCTGGCGATTTGGTACAGCTTTCAGAGGAACATAGCGAATACCAGTGGCTTGGGCTTGAGCAGACATTAGCGATGCTCGTGCTGCCTTCCCATCGCGAGGCGACAATCGTATTTCATAGCGCCATTCTCAATGCGCTTGACTCTGCACCATTTGCGCGGGTCACTCTTGCAATCCTCTAATTAAATTTTCCAAACCAGCATCAAGGTCACGATGCAAAGTCAATCCGAATGTACCGAAGTGAGGCTATTTTCCATCTGGATATGTGCAGGCAGATTCACAATAAAGGTCGCACCAAGGCTGCCACTTTCTGGGTTGCTTTCGCACCAAACCTTGCCGTGCATGGATTCCGTAAGTTTTTTCACAATCGAAAGCCCTAAACCTGTTGAATCCTCGCCGCCGGTGGGTTTTGCAGATAACCGTGCGAATTTATTGAAAAGTTTTTTCTGATCATCGTGAGAAATGCCCGGTCCTTCGTCTTGCACTTCAATACGTGTCATTGGTGCGTCGTTTTTTCTTGTGAATAAACCATTACCACCCGTCGGCTGCACTTTCTGTTGACTCGTCTGCCCAACCAACGTTTCCGCCATCGGCTCTGTAACTCGTAGCCAAATGCTCGTACTCAGGGGCGAATATTTAACGGCATTGGAGACAAGATTATCCAAAATTTCCCGCGTAAAATTTTTGTCTGCTGTTACCAACACTGCGTGTGACGGCTGTTCGCAAAAGATGCGAATGTTTTTGGTGGCGGCACGCTCGGCGTATTCGAGGACGACTGCTTGCGTCACTTCGCAAATATCAAAGGGTTCTATCGAGAATTTCACGGCTCCAGACTCAATAGCATTCATGTCCAACAAATTTGTAACAATACGATTCATGCGCTGTGCCGTCGTTACAATTGTTCGGTAGCGATGCTCGCGCTCTTCTTGGGACATTTTTTCGCCGTAGGTGCGAATCATTTCCGTGCTGAAAATTACCGACGAAAGTGGATTTTTCAGGTCGTGCGCCACAATACCAAGCAGTTCATTTTTTTCGCTATTGATTTCGTTTAATCGGCGGTTCGTCTTTGCCAGAACGTTATTGAGCGTCTGAATCTGCGTTACGGATTGAGCAAGTTCGTTATTCTTGATGTAGAGCGCATGGTTGGCGTATTGCAATTCATCATTGGCAGAGGCGATTGCTGTTGATTGCTCTTCGAGTTTGTCGCGCTGTTGTTTGATTTCATTGTTTTGTTGTTGCAAAAGCGCCTCAGAACGGCGTTTCAGGCGATACCGATTGAACGCCAGCAACGCCACTGCCGATACAAGCACAAATCCGGCAATGAAAGAATTTCGCACGACCGCTTGCACTTCGCGGTCACGTTTGAGAAGTTGAATTTCCTTTTCGTTGGTAGCAGTTGCTACTTTTTCCTGCAAATGCGCGATATTGCTTTGCTGTTGGTCGGAGAGGAGCGAATCTTTGAGTTCGCTGTAGCGGCGGTAATATTGCAGCGCTTCGGCAGATTTATGAAGTTCGGTGTATGTATCGGCAAGCGCTTTGTACGCATTGTAAAGTTCATACTGCGAACCTAATTCCTGAGCGGCTTTCAAGCCATTCCGTGCGTATTCGATTGCGGAGTCGAATTTTCCTCGTTTTGCATAAATATAGCCAATATTGTAGAGTGCGGCAGCAATATATCGCCTGTATTCAGTTTTCCCTTTTGCTTCCACCGTTTTGAAGTAATACTCTAATGCTTGGTCGTACTTGCCTTGATGCTGATAGACTTGCCCAAGTCCATGAAGCACAAGTATTATGTCGTTATGACCCGTTTGCTGGAAAATATTCAATGCCCGAAACAATGCATCCAGCGCATTGTCGTACTTGCCTTGTAAGTCATAGATTTCACCGATATTGCTTAATGCCAACGCATACCGATTACGTTGTCCAAGCTGCTCGCAAATCTGTAATGCCTTGAAATAGGCTTCTAAAGCATCATTATACTTTCCAAGCCGTTTGTGAAGATTCCCAATAAAATTTTGTGCGCTCGCAATACCGTTTTTGTCCGCCAGTTCGGTCGAAATCTGCAGCGCCGATGAGTAGCGCTCAAACGAAAGATCATATCTGCCCTGTTGGTTGTAAGCATAACCAACAAGCGTCAAAGCCCTTGCCAATCCTTTGCTGTAACCAATACGCTCTGCCAATTCGCCTGCTTGCTGCGCGTAGGCAAGGATGGAATCCGGCGCACGATAACGGTAATCGAAGGCAAGGTCATTGAGAATGGTAACAACAACGGAATCTTGCAACGTATTTTGTGTGGCGTTCTGTGCGGCTCGTAATAAAGCATGAAGGCTATCTACCCGATTCGTCTGTGCATAGACCGGAACGGTATGGAGTATTACCCAAAATGCAGCGGTAATCGTAATAATATGTCCGAATATCACGGTGATACGCATAAAGTGCTATATTCCCGACTACCGTAAAAGCAAAACGGAAACGAATGAGTAGTGATAGAGCTACGGTGTGCAATATACTGAATTTCTTGCGAATTTACGCGACCGCGCCATTGTCCGCAAAAAGCCACACGTATAACCGTGATGTTTTGTAACTTTGTGAATGTTTTGGAGTGTAGAGGTTTGATGGCGCGAGGTATGAGGCGTGAAATAATAGAAAATCAAGCAACCAAAAGCATTTTTTCGATGGAACTTGTATATAAACGAATTGTTGTTAAAGTCGGCACGAATGTCATTACGGGCAACGATAGGATGCTTGATGCTGCGGTGATGCAAAATTTGGTACAACAAATTGCCACGCTCCGCACACAAGGCGTGGACGTGATTGCCGTTTCTTCCGGTGCTGTGGGTGCGGGCAGGGCGCAGGTACAACTCTCGGACAAAGTTGATGCTGTTTCGGCACGGCAAGTTTGGGCGGCGGTTGGTCAGATTCAGCTTTTCCATGCGTATCGTGAATTTTTTGGTGAACATCGCCTTGTTTGCGCTCAGGTACTTGCCACAAAGGAGGATTTCCGTGACCGCAAACACTATCTGAACATGAAAAACTGCTTTTCGGCATTGCTGCAAAGTGGTATTGTACCCGTTGTCAACGAAAACGATGTTGTTTCGGTCACCGAACTGATGTTCACCGACAACGATGAATTGGCGGGCTTAATTGCCTCGATGATGAGCGCCGATGCGCTGTTGCTGCTCACGAATGTGGATGGAATTTTCGATGCCCCACCCTCGAATCCCGCCGCCAAACTTATTCCTATCATTGATGCCTCCGCAACCGCAGCGAAGCTCAATCTTAGCACGGCAGTATCGGCAGAAAAATCATCGTTCGGGCGTGGTGGAATGCTGACAAAATCCAGCATCGCGCAAAAACTTGCCAGCATCGGCATCACCGTACACATTGCCAACGGCAAGAACCCAAGCACCATTACGGACATCGTCGCCGGAAAGTCGCTTGGAACAACGTTCCTGCCGACCAACAATGCTTCGAGCGTCAAACGTTGGATTGCGAACGCACACGGCTACGAAAAAGGTACGGTGTACGTGAATGCAGGCGCTGCCGAAAAACTTCTATCGCCGGAGAAGGCTTCCAGCTTGCTTCCGGTTGGTATCACACGCATTGAAGGCGATTTCGTAAAAGGCGATATTGTGAAAATTGCCCGCGAAGACGCAAAAAATACAAATGGAAACACGCTTGGCTTTGGCGTGGCGCAATACGGCTCGGAACGCGCACAAAATCTTATCGGCATGAAAAACCAGAAACCGCTTATTCACTATGATTATCTTTTTATCCTCACATTGTAACCACCACCCAAGCCATGCGAATTATGATGTTGATTTGTTATCGGTCGCTGATTGTTTGTATTTGCCTGATAAGCACACTATTGAGTATGCAGTATTGTCATGCAAACGTATCTTCATCTCCAGCACCTCAAGGTTTGCAACCCCTCGCCTTCCGCAAAGTAGCCATAATGGGCAGCAATGGAAAATATATTTCCGGCGGGCGCGATATCCACGGCAACACAGCATTCAGCGCTAATCGTACCAGCGCCACTGAGCAAGAAGTATTTGAATTGGCATTATTAGGCGAAGGTGATTCCACTATCCACCGCATTGCTCTCAAAGCCAGTAATGGCAGGTACTTGGGAGTACGCGAAGGATTTGCCGGCTCCATTGCCCTTGGCATGAGTGATACGCTCGGTGCAGCGGAAGTGTTTGAACTTAAAGGCGCAGGAAAATACACGCTCCGCACGGCAAAGGGGTTGTATCTGAGCATTGAAGAATTTGGGACATACCGCTTATTTCCAAAAGAACTGCCGAAAGATGAGGCAGCAAGTACGCTGGAGCAGTTCGTATTGATGATTCCAGAAGGGAAAATACTTCCAGCAACCTCATTAACCGTGACAGCAGAGGACATCAAAAAAGCACAAATCCTTGCTGCACAAGCAACACTGAATAACGATGCCCCGTATTTGTCGGTTCTTGAACGCGCTGTGGTAGATGAGTTGAATATCGTTCGCACGAAGCCGCAAGAATATGCCAAGAGGTTGCAAGAATATCGTCGGTATTTCAAAGGAAAACTTTTCCAGTTTCCGGGCAGAATTCCCCTCAAAACAAAAGAAGGCGTAAAAGCGATGGATGATGCCATTCGTGCACTCGCCACTACACCACAACTTGTCCCGCTCCAGAGTTCACTCGGACTCTCGAAGGCTGCCCGTGTACACGTGGATGATAGCGGTGCGAAGGGTTTGATTGGTCACATCGGCTCAGACCGAAGCACACCGAGCGAGCGAGCAAAGCGCTTTGGGCAACGCTCCCGGGGCATCATGGGCGAAAATTGCAGCTACGGACCGGATAATGCCCGCGACATCGTAATGCAACTTTTGATAGACGATGGCATGCTTGGCAGGGAACACCGCAAAAATATCTTGAATCCGGCGTATAACCTTGTGGGCGTGGCATTCGGTTCGCACAAGACCTTCCGTGTGATGTGCGTACAAGTATTAGCGGCGGAGTTCAAGGAAAAATCGTAATGCGAGAACTTGCCCCGAGACTCCGAAAATATCGCTACCGCCTGCGTTTGGAGAGTAGTTTTTTGTTCAAAAAGGCATAGACTGGCAGCGAGAAAAACAGCCAAAAAGCGATAACCGAAATGTCGGTGAGATCGATCTGAATGGTGCGCCCCGTCATCAACGCCCAGAGTGCGAACATAATGCAAAAACCGCCGGCGAGTGATATTACGCCGACGGCAAGTTTTTTGAGAATATCCATGAGTTCAGAAATGTGTTCAGCAATCAGTTCCGCAAAAGTGAATTCAATGTGATATGCACAAACGAGCAAATACGAAAGATATTTTACCCAAACGAATTAGCGCAAACGATATGGGTCGTCGTGATTTGGGAGTAGTTTGCGCTTGAGATACAGGTAAATCGGGATAGCGATGATGATAAGCGGCAGCAAGGTAATTGCCATCCACAGCATCGAAAATGCAAATCCTAACACACCAAATACAAGTTTGAGCATAATATAGCCCAAGACGATTGCCCCGCCAAAGAGGGCGATTTTCTTTAGAAATTCCATGATGATAGCTCCAAAAACAATATGAGTACATTGTAACGTCTCGAATTTACACGAGAACCTATCAAATTACAACGAAAATTTCCTGCGAAAGTTGCACGTTTCTCGAATTGATTATGGATAATCGGGACAATTGACCATGCAAGACCAAGCACAACCAAACCATGAAATGGCTTCGGAACAGGAAGAACTCCTTATCCCAAGTGCGACGCTGGCGGAGAAGCTGCATAACCTGCCGAAAAATCCGGGCGTGTATTTGCACAAAAGTGCCGACGGAACAATTATCTACGTCGGCAAAGCAAAAAACCTTCGCAACCGCGTCCGTAGCTATTTTCAAGCGGGTCGCCCGATGGATGCGAAGACGAAAGTGCTGGTGCAAAAAATTGTGGATTTTGAGTTTATCATCACCGATTCGGAAGTCGAGGCGCTCATCCTCGAAAATACGCTCATCAAAGAGCACAAGCCACGCTATAATATTTTGCTCAAGGACGATAAGTCATATCCGTACATCCGCGTTACGAACGAGCCGTATCCGCGCATCTTTGCTACACGCAAAATCATCCGCGACGGGAGCAAATATTTCGGTCCCTACGGCGAACCAAGGTATATGTATGCCATGCTCGACACATTGCGCTCGATTTTTCCGATTCGCTCGTGCAGCCTTGATTTGACGGACGATTCCATCCAAAAAGGTAAGCACAAAGTCTGCCTTGATTATCACATCAAAAAATGTGAAGGTCCGTGTGAAGGTTTTGTTTCGCGGGAACACTACGGAACGATGATAAAACAAGCTATGCAGATTTTGAAGGGCAAAACGCGCTCGGTGGAGCAAGAAATTAAGCTCGATATGGAGCGTGCATCGGAGGAATTACGCTTTGAGGAAGCCTTGCGGTTGCGGAACCGATTGCAATCGCTCCGTGAATATTCCGACAAACAAAAAGTGGTCACGACGGAATTGATAGATCGCGACATCATGGCGGTTGCCCAAAGCGAGCGGGATGCGTGTTCGGTGATTTTCAAAGTGCGTGACGGCAAGCTCATCGGGCGGCAACATTTTTACATAGCAAATTCCGAAGGTAAAACCACCGAAGAGTTATTGCAAGCTACGTTCGAGCGATTTTACATTGAAAGCGACGATGTGCCGGACGAAATTTTCCTGCCGGTGGAACTCGAACAACGGGAAATCCTTGAAACATGGCTCCGCGACAAACGTGGGAGCAAAATTGAAATCTCCGTGCCGCAGATTGGCGACAAACGTAAACTTGTGAACATGGCGGCGGCGAATGCGGAATTTTTGTTGCGAGAACTTGAACTCCAGCGTTTGAAGCGCGAGGAAGATAAAGGCTCCATTCTACCGCGTTCGGTGCTGGCGTTGCAGCGCGATTTGCGTTTGAAGCACCCACCACGCCGGATTGATTGTTTCGATAACTCGCACTTTCAAGGCAGCGAAACGGTTTCTTCGATGGTAGTGTTTGTGGATGGCAAAGCGAAAAAATCGGAATATCGTAAATATAAAATCAGGACGGTGGAAGGCATTGACGACTTTAAATCCATGCAAGAGGTCGTCGGGCGGCGCTACAAGCGGATGTTGGAAGAAAACTCAGCGCGACCAGACTTAATCGTGATAGACGGCGGAAAAGGACAGCTTTCCCACGCGGTCGAGATTTTGCGCGGCTTAGGGCTACATGATGGCGCATTTGGCGAAGAAGCCGCAAACGGACACATCCCCACGATTGGCTTGGCAAAGCGGTTAGAAGAAGTATTCGTTCCCGGACAATCCGATTCTATTTTGCTGCCCAAAACCTCCAGCAGCCTGAAACTTATTCAACAAGCCCGCGACGAGGCACACCGCTTTGCGATTGAGTTCCACCGTTTGCTGCGCGACAAACGCACGCTTCAAACGGAACTAACGGGCATTGCAGGAATCGGCGACAAAACCGCACAAAAGTTACTCATCACGTTCGGTTCGGTTGAAGGCGTAAAAACGGCTTCCCACGAGGCTATCGAGAATGCTATTGGCATAAAGGCAGCACAGAGGCTCCGTGCATACTTTGACGGCGAAACGGTTAATGAATCCGAGGAAATCCAAGAATCTGAAAAAACCTTCAATAACGCCTCTGACGATACTACAACCATCGAATCATAAGACACATAATGGAAACACATCTGTACGAACAAATAGCCCGCGAAATCCAGCGCCAAGTGCATCAGCGCGTGTTGCAACCGGGCGACCGTTTGCCGTCGGTGCGGCGGATGAGCGAACAAAAAAGTGTGAGTATTTCCACCGTGTTGCAAGCATACATGCACCTTGAGGATATGGGTTTGGTAGATGCTCGCCCGCAATCCGGCTACTACGTGCGAATGCAGCTACGGAATCTGCCACCGGAGCCAACTATTCGGCGCTTTGCGCCCACGCCCGCTGCTCCTGTGAACGTGATTTCGCTAGTCGAGGATGTTATCAATGCTGCTCAGTATGCCGATTTCGCGCCACTTGGTGGTGCTGTGCCTTCACCGGAGTTGTTACCACTCACCAAAATTTCCAAACTTTTTGCCTCCATTGCGCGGACGGAAGTGCAGGAAATAAGCCGTTACGAAACTTCGGGCGGGAATATTGAACTTCGGCGACAGATTGCGCTGCGGGCGATGGACTGGGGCAGTGTGGGCGCACCAATAACGGCGGCGGATGAGGTTGTTATCTCTTGTGGCGCGACGGAAGCCATGCACTTGTGCTTGCGAGCTGTGGCACGAGCCGGTGACACAATTGCTGTGGAGTCCCCGTGCTATTTCGGCGTGTTGCGGATTATCGAGGGTTTGGGCATGAAAGCCTTAGAAATTCCGACCGACCCGCGAACGGGCATTGCACTCGATCACCTCGAAACCGCTATGAAACAAGGTTTGGTAAGCGCCTGCGTTCTTACGCCAAACTTCAATAATCCGCTCGGAAGCTGTATGCCGGATAATCACAAAGCAGCAACCGCAGCACTCGCAGCGCGATACAGCATCCCTGTGATTGAAGATGATATTTACGGTGATTTGTATTTCGGCGAAAAACGCCCGAAGCCGCTTCAATCCTTCGACCGCGAGGGAATGGTGATGCTGTGTGCCTCGTTCTCGAAGACGATTTCGCCGGGGTTGCGTGTTGGGTTCATTGTTCCCGGGCGTTTCCACAAAGAAGTTTTTCATCAGAAAATCGCTACAAGCCTTGCCACATCAACGCTTCCGCAACTTGTGTTGGCACGGTTTCTGCAAAACGGAGGCTACGAGCACCATCTCCGCTCAATGCGGAAATCGCTTCAAAGCCAAGTGCAGCAAACGATTCAGGCGGTGGGCGAGCATTTCCCCGAAGGTACAAAAGTGACTCGCCCGCAAGGTGGTTATGTCGTGTGGGTGGAGCTTCCGGAACACGTCAATGCCGTAACGCTGCATCAACGGGCGTTGCAGGAAAAAATCAGCATTGCGCCCGGACCAATTTTCTCGAAAAAGCAGGAATATTACCATTACATTCGCCTTAATTGTGGGTTTCCTTTTTCGTCAGGAATAGATGAGGCGCTTACAACACTCGGTCGTTTGGCGCAATGTTAAAATAAAAACAGCGTTCATGGTTCCTAACTGAAGTTACGCTTGGATACAATTCCCCTTCGTCAGCCGTCCTCGGTGATGAAGGGGTGGCGCACCGTCTTCGGGGCGGCGGGGTAGGTCTTCATCGCCGGAGGGGGAAACACCCCGTCCCCTGACGCAATGCGTCAGGGAAGACGGCAGGACACCCCTCTTTTAGGAAAAAGCGGGGAATTTCAAAGCAAAGCGTAACTTCAGTTCCTAAGTTTGTCATCAATAATTTTCCGATACAATCTTGTGAACAAGGCAGCATGCTGCCTTGTTGCCGATACCGAATTACTTTTGTCGAAGAACTTATCTAAAAATTCCCAAACGTGCAGGATGAAGAACCGTAAAATTTTTCGTAAGTTGACCACAACCACGATAATTCCCGTAGTCAACACCAATTCAATGATTTTTTAGGAGGAATCTATGACTATTTTTTGGCTCAAGCGCCCGTCGCAACTATGTATTTTGATCGCATTGGTCGTTATTAGTGTTTGTACGCTCTACCTTACATCCTGTGATAATTTTAGCGGACCCGCACGCGGCATTGAAAAAAAAGATACGACAACTATTATTCCAGCTGGTCCGTGCGACACAGCGAGCGTGAGCTACAGCAAGACTATTCAACCTCTTTTGGACAAAAATTGCATATCGTGTCATTCCGATGCCGGTGGCAATATCAACGGCGTAAACCTCAGTGCTTACAACACGGTGCGGCGCAATACTATCGGCAATCGTATTGTATTTGCCGTGCAAGGCTCCGACGGAATTACGCAAATGCCATTTGGCAGCAGGCTCAATGAGTGCGAAATCGCCCAGATTCGTTCGTGGGTGCGGCAGGGCGCGTTGAATAATTGAGAATTGGGAATTAAGAATTGAGAATTTTATCATAATCATCATTCAACCCCTCTAACTATTATGAAATCACGATACGTTTTCGTTATCGCCCTTTGCGCTGCATTGGTACTTGTAGTGCCGTACAGCGTGACCGCACTGCCCCAATTTTCCTTGCTAAGTGGGAATAAATGTCTGAACTGCCATGTTAACAACCAAGGCTCTGGCTTGCGCGGAGAACTTGGCTGGTACATGGAAAAAGAGATGGCGTTGTTAAAACCACGCAGCGTCGGCTTAGGCTGGCTTTACGATTTAGACCGTGAGTCAAATTCGTTCTTTGATGGGGCGTTGACGTTCGGTTTGGATTTTCGTATGCAATCTGCCCGTAAACCAACCTCTGCTGAAGCAGAACGCCGTATTTTTCCCATGCAATTGGCATTCTACGCGGCATGGCAGGCAACGTCTTGGCTGACTCTTGAAGGTACGTATAATGCCGGACCGCTTCGCTATGCCGGTCAGCAGTCATGGGCGGCATCGGTGGTGATTCAGCCGACACTCACGTCGCCACAACTTCGCGTAGGGTTTTTCCAGCCGTCCATCGGTGTTCGCTACGACGACCATACGATGATTGTGCGTGGAATTGCGGGTGCAGATTACAATCCACTTATCGCACCAAATTATGCGGAATATGGCGCAGAAATCACCTACGATGGTCTCCAATGGCTCACGCTTACGGCGGGTGCATTTTTGCCAAAATCTCTTTCGCAGCTGCAAACCGTTAATCAAAAATCCGAAACCGTACCACTGCTGGATGGGCTGGATTCAAATTCTAATTTTTCCACATTGGCAAAATCACCGACCATGACTGCCAAAGCCATGCTCTGGCTTCGCACGGAAGACCATGTTATCAACAGCTACATCGGCGCTTCGGTACTGAACAATAAAGCATTCACGTTCCTGAGTGCTTTTGCCGGTGTTGGCTTAACCGATAGGCTCTCGTTGATGGGTGAATATGCGCTTTCAGGGGTTAAAGATGGGCGACAAACACGAAATATGACGGCAGAACTTAGCTATCAACCCGTAACGGGATTGCTACCATTCGTGCGCTATGACCGAGGGCGCACCCGTATTGCCGTTCCGAACGATGTGACGGAATTAGCATTCCAGCAAATTAGCGTTGGAGCACAAATCTTTCTGCTGCCCTACGTGGAACTCCGCCCCGAATACCGTTGGACGGACACCGATGCGTACACATCCACGCGCTGGACGGTGCAGCTTCACATTTTTTATTAATTTTTTTTCGCAACTTTTTCGCCCCAGAACTATGACGTTAACAACTCCTTACCATACCAGTGAACCACAGCGTGAACCACAGATTACAGAACGCTTTGAAGAATTTCAGCACACAGAACAAAATACAACAACCGATAGGCGCGATTTTTTGCTGAAAGCCGCATCTATGTTGGGCGTGACGCTTTCCGCCGGAGCGCTGACAACGCTCGTTAATTCTTGCGAGAATACGACCATCAAAAGTTCCGGCATTACGGCTACGTTGAATGTGAGCAACGAAGTGGCGTTGAAGAATGTGGGTGGAGCCGTGACAAAGCAATTTGGCGCAAACAATGGCGGGCGAAACTTGATCATTATTCGTTCCTCGACCACTGAGTTTCTGGTGCTGACTGCGGTGTGTACGCACACGGGCTGCGACGTGGGTTTGCCGAGTTCGGCAGGCGCGGTGATGGTTTGCCCGTGTCATGGCTCAGAATATTCTTCTAAAGATGGTTCCCGTCTTAGTGGACCGGCATCAGGACCGCTTCAGCGTTTTGCGAGCAGCTTTAATGCCGCAACGAATGTACTGACGATTAGTTTTTGACCGAGCTATGTTGCGGCTCAGACGGTGCATCATTCATCGCTAAAATAATCGCTCCATTCCTCGATTCAGAGACGACCAATTACAAAATTATGAGTACAAAAAGCCCTCCGCGACCCGGAGCACCTATCGGCTTCAGCGGTACAGAGGGCAATATACGTGAATTGGTCGTTATCGTTCCACGATGATTCGTTGTACGGCTTGTTCGCCGTTGTCTGTGGTCAGAACAACAAGGTAGATTCCTGCTGTTCTGCCCGTTAAATCCAAAAGAAGTTCGTGTTCACCGCTTGGAAGCTCGTTTGTGCGGGGAATACTCGAAAGGCGCTGCCCATAGATGTCGTGTACCGAAAGTGTGATATTGCGCGGAGCATCCAACCGAAAGCGCACCGTTGATTGTTCCCGTGCGGGGTTGGGGAAAACGGACTTCACCGACAGCACCCCAGCACACGAGCGCCACGTATCAAAAAACGGTCGCCCTGCTATGGCATTTTCGATTTCTTTGCGTTCTTGTGGGTTTTGAATGTCGCAAAGCGAGGAATATTTTTCGGATGCTTTTAACTCACGCTCCAATGCCGTGCGGTAGCGTTCGGGCAATGCTGCAAGAACGGCTGGCGTTGGTTCGTACCAGAGAACCACGGCTTGCTCCGCTTTAGTGTTGATAGCAACAGCAACAGGGACTAAATGGTTGACAGTTTTTGATACTACCACAGTATCTACCCCATCATAAACAGAAATTTTTTGCCCATTGATGCCTTGTGATAACAAAACGGGGACGATGTCTGGTATTTTTTCAGAGCTTTTTTCATCTAAGGTGAAGACAAATCCATCTTCTATGACTTGCAAATTTGTTCCACCTTGTACCCTTTTGTAATACATCCGAACGCTTGCACGTTTAGCTTCTTTATCCGAACGAATCAAAAAACTCAACGAGCGCGGATGATGATTAAAAACAGTTGTATCTTTTCCCGTGATAAGTGTTGTCGTATTTTCTCCAGAAGACTGAGAGGTACTCACACCGAGCGTTTGTAACTCCTCATCATTCAGCTTCAAAAGCAAAACCCCGCCTATCGTTCCGCCTTTAGAAATCTCGTTCAGCTTAAATTTCACTGGATACGAAACCCAACAATCCACGGGCTGTTTGTTATGAATGGCAGCCGTGAACGGAGCTTGCAGCACCGCGTCCATTGCCGCTTGGTTCAACAAAGGTGAAGCAGTTTGTTCGACAAAACACCGCTTTGCTTTACCGTTTTTGCCAACCAGTACTCGCACCATTACATTGCCTTCAATGCCCTTTTGCCGTGCTTCCGGCGGGTATATTGCTATTTCCGAAAGGCGGTTCATGTCGGTATTCGGTTCACCACCATCATCAACCGCCACAAAATCGTACGGTGCAGGTTCTTTCACAGAATCCACAGGCGCTACAGAGTTCAACGGCGTTGTCGTCTGAATTGTCGGTCTTTGTGCTGTGCCGTTGCGGTCGTGTCGTTGATGCTGGCTGCCATGCTGAATGGCTGATGCTGTGGGTTGTGTAGGCTGTATAAGCTGTTGCGACGGTACTTGTGTGATAGATTGCTGTATCGGCGGTTGTTCGCCATTGTTCCAGAGCAGCGCCGTCACGATCGCCACTGTTGTGAGCAACGATGTTTTCATAATTGTTTTGCGGTTAAAAAGTCGTTGAATACGTGAGTTAGGAGCCGGCATTGGCGCACCGCGCACGGAATCAGCTTTATCGAGGATGCTCGCGAGTTCATCCTGTCCGAAGCGGAGCCGTTCGGCATCACGTCGTGCCTGCTCAAAGAGATTGTCAAGGTTATGTTCAGAGTTCATGGTTGTTGGTCATTTGGTCATTACCGTAATTTTCACTTCTCTCCAAGCAAGTGCTTGAGTTTTTCCCGCCCGCGCACGAGGCGCGATTTCACGCCGGAAAGCGAACCGCCTTGTACCGCCTGAATTTCCTCTAACGACAGCCCCACAATTTCAAACAAAACGACCGTTTCGCGTTGTTCGCGGGGAAGGCGGTCGAGTGCGGCATAGAGCAAGGAGACTTCTGCGGAGCGCTCTGGGAGCGGCATGGAGGATGTCTGTTCATCGGAATCTGCAAGCGGAATGAATCGTTTCGAGCGCCGCAGGGCGCGGTAAAACACGCGCTGGGCAATGGTAAACATCCACGTCTTGAAGAGCGCTTCGTCACGGAGCGTATGAAACTGCTCATATCCAAGCAATACTGCCTCGGCTGTGATGTCTTGTGCATCGTCCCGATTGCGGGTGAGCGTATAGGCAAAGCGCAAGAGCTTGTCTTGCACAGGCGCAAGCAGGCGCGTGAAGTCGTCACGGCGTATATGGCGTGTGGACTCCTGTGCAGGGACGACAGGCTCAAGAGCGATAGGTCGTTGTTCCATGAATACAAAGAGGGCTTCGTGTTGGCTCATACAGCTAAGAGCAATTGCGCACGGAAAAAGTCGCAGGCAGAAGGAAAATGGCAAAAAGCATCAATAAAAAAGCCCGTCCATGGTGAACGGGCTTTACGAATGTGTGAACGTTATCGCTATGGAGCAACTTTTAATGACTGACTATCATTGTTCGCACAATAGACTGAGCATTCGCCTCTAAGCGGAACAAATACGCACCCGCCGCCAGCAGTTGAGTATTAAGCTGTATTGTATGCTCTCCTGAAGGCAGGGGAGCATCAATAATTTTTTGCACTTCCTGACCATGAGCATTCCACAGCACAAGCCGTGCATGAGCACTTTGTGGGAGAAAAAAGGTGATGGATGTCATGGCTTGGGCAGGATTTGGATAATTCTGCAAAAGTTGAAGCTGTGGGGAATCAGGATTAGAGCGCGCAGGAGCAACGACAATTGTAGAAGCATACAAGCCGTTACCATGCGTTGCGGCTACGATAAATCCATCGCTTTTGCGGACATCCACCATTCGTACATCCATGATGCCAATTGTAGACGCTCCTTCACGTTCCCATACAGTATTCATGCCGTCCAGATTATTTGTTGAAAACAGTCCTACGGAGGTTGCAGCAAAATACCATGGTTTACCGCCAACCAACGCAATGTTCACCCATGCCACTGACGGACCATTGCCCGTGCCATTTGATCGCTCTTCAAGATTTCCCCCCACTGGCACCCATGTTGCGCCGCCATCAGTCGTTAGAAATAAACTTTGAACATTGTAATTTGAAAAGGCGACAATAGCCCAATCCGCATTTGTGTGATCAACGGCAATACATGAAATAAATGCGCCGGTCAGGGAACTGTTGGGAAATAGCGATGAGGAAATATTCTGCATCGGCGCAGGACTAGATATATTCTTAGCATTGGGTATTTTATAGATCTTACCAGCGCTTGTTCCAATATAGACAATATTGGCGGGCTGTTTGGACACCGCCACTGCACTAATAACTTCTCCTTTGAGCGAATCAGTAATAGATTGCCAGTTTGTTTGTACAGAATACGCATCGACAGCGTTGATAAGCCTGTTACGCCAAAGGCGCGTACCGCCGGCTAAATACATGATACTTTCATCATTCGGGTCGAGAATAAAAGGATTAAGTAAAAAATATCGTGCTCCTTCAAAAGGCATTGTAAAAGGATCTATCCTCATTAAACGAGTTCTATTGCCACGGCTATCGAGTTCAAACCGATACAGTATAGCATATTGTGATGAAGTATAATATTTTTTACCGTTTTCGCTAATAGCACAAGTATAGCCATCGCCAAACCCTACTCGATACCCCACATCTTTTGTGGAACGTACCATATATGTTGTACGGTCTTGCAAACCGCCCATCACAGTATTATCACCTGGAACGGCGTGATTGATTGCCACTGTATAAAACTGCGTCGTGCGATAGCCATTATTGAGTGAGGTGTATGCTATTGTATCTGACATACAATCATTGGTTCGCCAAATTCCGCCGTCATTTAGCGTCAGCATGACATTAGGGTTTGAAGGCAAAAAAACAAAATCATGGTGATCAGCCCATGAATCGGTCACACGCACTGGCTCGTCGAGGTCAAGTGGGATAGTGTTCGTCGTCACATTTTGTGATTTGACTGCAAAGCCGTTGAATGAACGATAGGAATAGATCCCGCCAAGAAAGACTGTATTTTCTTCATCCGGCTTAATTTTGAGTGCCACGCAGTAACCTCCCTGCCCATTATACGATGAGGGTAGGTTTCGGCTTCGGTTTTGCCATTCGCCACCATTGCCAGCGCCATCTCCTGAAAGATACGCGTAACGAAAGAAACTATATGATTCTACTTCACTTACCAAAAAATAGACAGTATTATCATTCGATGGAGCCGGAGCAATAAGAGTAAGGTTCGCACGAGGGAAATCCTTAGGGGTAATATTCCTCCACTGCATACCATCCGTTGAACGCCATAAACCCGAAGCAATAGCAGTATTCCCGAAATCGTCAAGACTGCTGATACTTGCATACAACGTACCATTGCGTGTTATTGCCACATCCGTATAGCGAGCAGCCGCCGCAGAGCTATTTGCCTTTGCACCAAGCACAACATTCCACGAAGCACCACCATCAGCCGAACGATAAATTCTGCCAAAAGTTGCTGCATATACCACATCTTCCTTGAGATTGGTATGATCAATCACAAGCCGCCACACCAACCCAAAGTCAGTGGTTCTTCTATCCTGAAAGTTATTAAGATTCCGCACTATGGTCGAAGGCAATTGGCGCCATGTGCGTGCGCCGTCTTCTGATCTAAAAATTCCATCGCCATATAATCCTACTATATATTCACCCGTACCAGCGTACCAGATGTGTTGTTTGCCCGGTCGTGTGTCTTGAATAATACAAGAAAAATTCTGCCACTGGTCTGGTGGAGTAATCTTCTGCCATGAATTGCCCCCATTCTCCGTCCGCCAAAGTCCGCCGGAAACCCCAGCAGCAACCATTATTTGTTCGTTTGTCACATCTACGACTAATGCACGAGTGCGTCCACCTACTCCATATGGTCCACGTGGTTCCCAATCAAGTGACTGCACAGCACCGCCGTGTCTACTACGCTGTGAATTACTCTCTCGTGTTGGTAATGTGGTGGCAAAGGCAATTTCATGTGCACGAATATCGTCAGGGATATGACCAGTTTGAGGATCGCGTAGTCGAAGGCGTTCATACTCTTCACGCTCCCGCCCGTTTTCTGCCTCTCTACCAGCAATGGGGGCGAAGCTTTGAAATACATTTTGTTGGTGCGGATCATTTTTATCGTTCAAAACATTCTTCACCACAAAAACGCATAAATATAAGAATATACTCGTAAAGCTAACTATTACAGTGAGGGGCAAAAAACGGCGCATATCAGAAATTCATAAGGTTAAACATTTTATTTGATGGTTATCGGAGGAAGAGGCTCACGTCGTAACACGCTTTTTGGCTGCCGCCGCCGAAATGCCAATGCTAATAAGATACAGCACATAAAGTGGTGCGGCGAAAATAAGCTGGTTTACAGGGTCAGGGCTGGGCGTGAGTACTGCGGCAATAATCAATATAACGACGATGGCATGACGATGATAGGTTTTCATCAATTTTGGCGTGACCAAACCAATGGATGACAGCACAAACGTTATCATCGGCAGTTCAAAAATCAAACCTGCACCCAAAATCGTCATCATAATAAATCCGAAATATTCGTTCACGTCAATAATATTCTCAATCGCAGCCGTACCAAACGAGACCGAAAATTTTAGCATTCCGGGCAGCATCACAAAATACGCAAAGCTAATGCCTGCCATAAAACAAAGTGTAGTGAAACTCGTGATGCGCCGCGCCCAACTGCGCTCGTTGTCGTAAAGTCCAGGCGCAATAAAATTCCAGATTTGGTGCAAGATAAACGGAAACGCGATAACAACACCCGAAACAAGAACAACTTTGAAATACAAAAATGGCTGCCCAAACGGGCGTAGGTTCTGGAGTTTGAGGTGATTATCAATAGCGGGCTTGAGCAGAATGAGGTTCATAATGTCGTTGACGAAATAGCCAGCGATTGCACACCCCACGACTACCGCCAAAACTGCCTTGAAGAGCCTGCTACGAAGCTCCTCCAGATGGTCGAAAAATCCTTGTTCGGTGGTTTGTTCTTTGCCGTCATTGCTTTCAATCGGTGATTTGTTTGGTTCGTCGCTCATGGATATGATGGATTGTGCTTGATAAAACATATAAAAAAATACTTTCCCCAAATTTGCCAGAGTTTTGGCTAAAAAACAAAGGCAATCCGTCGGAACTTTAGAATGAAGCCTTGCGGATTGTTCGGAAGCATGAGCGTTTATTCCGATTATTGTCGTCTGTCATTCCGATTCCCAGCCGGAGTTCACCCCAGCCCCAGCCTTCGCTGGGGTGAACTCCGGCTGGGGCTGGCATGACAACCTTGTACAATACCTTGTACAATAATCGGAATAAACTCTATTCTCCACTCTTGGCATGTTGCTCTGGGTGGTGAAAGCTAATTGCATAATCAGGCAAAAGCCAGAATTTATGGTGCATAGGATTCGTAATCGGTATAGATATCAACGTTGCTGAACAAATTTTGTTTTGTTGGTAACCATCACTCGTCGAACGCACTGGATATGCGAAGGTGAGCATTGAATGATGGTAACATCAGGCGGCAATGCAACGCGAGGGAGCATGTTACCCGTTGTGTTTGCAAGCGCTTCGGTGTATTCCACGAACACCACTATTTCGTTGAGCGTGAGCTTGGCAATTTGATTAATACCCCCGCGTACCGTTACGGTTACGTAAGCAGGTGCGAGCGCAATCGAATGGTTTGGGGGGGCGGAAAGCAATTTCACCGGAACGTCGTCAAAGGTCACTTCTGCCATTTGCTGTACGTTCAGTGTGGCGTTGAGGTTCACCGATGGCACTTCGACGATACCGCTAAGTGTGTCGGAAAGACGCGCTGATACCGTACGTGGCTCAAACAAATCAGCAAGCTCAATCGGGGCGGTTTTCCACGCGGTAATGAAGGCGAGCGTTTTGCGATTACTACGAATAGTGATGCTGTCCGGTATTATGGAGGTCGTATTGGTAACGATAAAGCCTTCGCGCGGTTGCACGTTGAGTACTGGCAGAATCGGGACTTTCTTTTGGTCAATCATACCGATTTGCACGGTGAACGGGTCACTGAGAATGTCCAAGACTAGTACACCGATGGGAACCTGCATTCCCTGTGTAATCATCATTTTTGTCACCTGTATCGTGCTTTGTTCGTTAGAAAGCAGCTTGTCTTTTACAAACACGGCGCAACGCGGATTGGAAAACCATTGAAAATTTACCAACTGCCAGCCCGCACCTTGCACTCGCGCACGAACCATAGGCACAACGGCGGTTTCAAACGCACGATTGGGTGGGAGTTTCATCTCGAATGGCAATTCCACCATAATGGAATATTCCTCGCGTAAACTAGCGTAGAGCCACAGCACCGATGCCAAAAACAAACATACAATAAATGGCAGAATAGCAAACGAGGATGGACGCATGAGAAAGTATGAACAAAATCAAGAAAAAATTTGGTTGAATGTTATACGTCATTGGTTGTACTTCAGAGAACATAGCCCTTTACCGCATCATTTTGCTATGGATGATGTTCATACTGCAAATCGCCTTTGGATGTTACGGGTGATTGGGGTAAATTTGCAAAAAATAGTATGGAAAACCTAATGCGGTATGATAATCGTTTTGGGAGCTTTTTTAGAGTTCTTTCCGAAGTATCGGTTATGATGATACGACACCGTGTGTCGCGATAATCTTTCTCCAACGCCCAATTCTTTTACATGACATGTTGTTTTCCTTTTGTGCAGGAATGATTATTGGCATCCTCGCTGCCATACCGCCGGGACCGCTTGCAGTTATTATTCTCAAGAACACGCTGCACCATGGAAAGAATCGCGGCATTGCTATTAGTGCTGGCGTGACCACGATGGATTTTTTTTATTGTCTTGTGTTTGCTTTTGCTACAGGCAGCATCTTTACGAAATTGTCTCTGTACGCCGAACGATTTTCTTCTATTATCCTTGTATTCCAGGTTTGTTTTGTTATTGGTATTGTTTTCTATGGCATTTATAGCTTCCGTAACCACTCATACCCTGACGCACCGACCACCGAGGGAACGAAAAAATTTGCCTACACGCGAAAACTTGCCCAGCATGGACCCTTCTTTTTTGGGTTAGGGTTGGCACTTACGCAACTCGCCAATCCGACGTTTATTCCATTTATGACGTATCTGTCGCTTTTGGCGCACGAACAGGGTTTTGTGCGTCCATACTGGGCGGATTATCTGGTGTTTGCGGCTGGATATGCGTTGGGCGTATTTACGTGGCTCTACACAATCATTCGCCTCTCGTTGCGTTACAAAGCGGCACTACCCGCGGATGTCATGTTACGTCTGAATCGCTTTATAGGACTCACACTTATCGGCTTCGGCACGTATTTGGGGTATCGTGTGACAATGCTCATCAAATGGGCGGATATGGTACGGTTAATTTTCGCCTTGTAGCCCCTGTTGGAGTACAATAATTACACGGTTATCACTTTAAGAGGTAACACTTTTCGGCATGATTCTTGATTCTTGGATTCTTTGGTGAGTAAAGGAAGAAACCCACGATATTTGAATGCGATATGAGTTCTGCAGGTGAAATCTTACGGACTGCGCGGCAAGACCGTAACCTCACGCTTGAGGAGGTGTCGCAGCGCACAAAAATTCGCCCCAAAGTCCTTGAGGCTATGGAGCGAGACGAGTTCGGTATCCTTCCCGTAACATATATGCAGGGCTTTGTCAAAACCTACACTCAATTTTTGAGCATTCACGAACTGCCCGAAATTGTCGGTGTACAGCATGATATTCACCGTAATGGACATGCGGCAAACGGTTCTCATCATAACGGAAATGGCGTTCATTCTGTTCGTCACTCGGCAACAACCATAGATGCTGAGTTTATCGCCTCGTACAGCTACGCTACTAAACCTCGAACTAACCCAATTCTCAAGTTCATATACGGCGGTGTTGCACTTCTGATGGCGGCAGTGGGTTATGTCTTACTGGTCGGTTCGCCCTTTGGCTCGCTTTTAGGAACGCCGAGCAATGACAAACAGAACCGCCTTGCGGCTAAACCACTTCAGGTCGGTGGCGATCTGCCTTCGGACAACACAACACTTGTGCTGACGGCTCCAGCACGGCGTGATACGGCATTGGCATCGGGACAAACAACAGGGCAAGACAGCATCATACTCGAAGCGCAGGTGATAGAAAGCGCGTGGATAAGTATGGTTATTGATAAGAAAAACAGTAAGCAAGAAACGCTTGAAGCAGGCAAAACCTACCGCTGGGCGGCAGAAAGAATTTTCGCACTTTCGCTCGGCAATGCCGGCGGTGTGCGGTTTCGTTTGAACGGACGACCGATAGAACCGCTTGGAAAATCTGGCTCTGTTGTACGTGATGTGAAAATTACCCGCGAAACCGTTGTATCGTCCAGCACACCGGCAGTTGCAAAAAACCTTAGACCTGAAACAATGGGCTCGCCCACTACTTTCGTGCCCGCTACTTCCGTGTCCCCTAATTCCGCCGCTGCGCCCGCTGCCAAGCCGACTATCGCACCTAATATACAACCGAACACAGCGACCGCACCGCTCAACACGGCAACAAAATCGTCGGATTCTGTGCGCCCCAAACCACGTTCTATGCAGAAAAAAACCTCAACAACGAAGCTCATTGAGCCGGCTGCGCGACCAATTGTTCCGCCAGAAATCAAGCCACTTCTCAATAAAGCCAAGCTGAACCTCACCCAACAGCCCGAAGTAAAGCGTAACTAAGCGCGAGAAATTCCCTTCCCCTGCGAACAACTCTTTTCACGCACAATGAAAAACCCCGAAAAACCCTTGCGTTTTTAGCTCAAATTTTTGAAGATTGTAGTAGCTAAGATTTGAAGTTTAGATAAAATCTCGTAACTCGCATAAAACCTCGCTCTTGTGTTTGCCCTCACCCAACCCTCTCCCAAAGGGAGAAGGCTTCAGAAGACATTGATTTTCTTTGTCTTCGCTTCTTCTCCCTTTGGGGGAAGGCG
>JANYIG010000162.1 GCA_025358765.1 Candidatus Kapaibacterium sp. | reverse complement strand
GGTGAGGGTACTTTTGAAAGAAGTCTAATAGGGTTTGGTAATCAGTTATTCACCAAGTTGTCGCCGCCTATCGCACAAACCTTACAGCAACACGCCTTAGTGTTGCTAATGTGCAAAAGAAATTTGACAACGCCGCGAGCTTTTGTATCTTTGCCCATTCTCTAATCATTTCCATTCTCGTGAATTATCGCTATGGCAACAAAACAAGCTCCAGCCCGCACTGTACTTGGCATCAAGCAACCAAAATCCAGCGATGCTGCTTTACTGAACATACCTCCTATCCAACCCACTACGCTTCTTAACGACAATCAACGCCGCGAACTTTTTCAATTCATGCTCCGCGCCCGCGAGTTCGACCTTGCGATGATTCGTCTGTACAGGCAAGGACGCGCTTTTGGTGGTGTGTATTCGCAAATTGGCAATGAAGCAACATCCGTCGGTTCCGCATCTGCGCTTGGTGCGAATGATGCACTTTTTCCGATGCACCGCAACGTAGGCGCACATTTTGTTCGGGGACAGGATTTACAATCGTTGTTGCTGAACTTTCTTGCCCGCGAAGGAAGCATGATGCGTGGTACGGACGGCACAGGGCATTACGCAGATGTCGAAAAAAAAATCTTTGGCAACGTCTCTCATTTGGGTGCGATGATTCCCGTTGCGGCTGGGTACGTGATGGCAGCCGCTATGCGTGGTGAGGATACCGTTGCTATGACATACATCGGCGACGGTGGCGCACAAACGGGTGAATTTCACGAAGCGATGAATTTTGCGGCGGTTCAGAAATTGCCGCTCGTGCTGATTATTGAAAACAATCAATATGCTTACTCCACACCGAACAGCGAAGAATTTGCGTGTGAACGCCTCTCTGACCGCGCTGTGGGCTACGGTTGCTTTGGTGAAACGATTGACGGCACAGACGTGGAGCGCGTGTATGAATCGTGCGTACATGCCGTAAACCGCGCCCGCACCGAACGCATTCCGTCCATCATCGAGACCATCACCATGCGAATGCGCGGACACGCCGAGCATGATGACGCTGGTTATGTGCCGCGTGAAGTGCTTGAACACTGGGAAACACGCGACCCTATTGCTCGCTACGAGCAGTTTTTGGTGAAGCGCGGCGTTATCACGCAAGCGGAAATTGCAACGCTTCGCACTCAATTAGCAGAAGAAATGAACCGCACGATTGATTACGTGGTGGAAAAGCCTTTTCCGGCGGCGGAAGAGGGACGGAAGCTCGTGTTTGTGGAGTGATTCTTTTGGATGTTATCGTAACAATGTATAGCTTACAATCAACTCATCAAGCCAACCGTGAAGTAGAATCTCATGCCTACAAATAATTTAAACGTACAGATTTTCGACTTTCATAAACAGAGCTACTACTTTCAACTCGACTGGAAAGAAAAGATCAATTCAAGATTGAGCATACCAACGGCTCTCCTTTCGCTATTTGCGGGCGGTATTGCGTATTTGATAGAAAAAGTTCCACCGCTGGTAGTTGACCTCTTCGGTATTATTTTTATTGCTTTCATTGTCGGCGCGATTGGTTGTTTTTGCTATGCTTCTTATCACCTATTTCGATGTTTCATCAAATATGAATATCGGTATCTTGCTACAGACAGCGCTATAGACGATTACATAAAATTGGTCAAAGAGTATAATAATAACCCTAAAACCATTTTAAAAATTGATGAAGCAGAAGAATTTTATGAGTTTCTTACACAGCAGTTTGTGGAAAGTGCTACCTACAATTTCAATTTGAATAAAAGAAAATCGTTCCACTTTGTACGTGTCATACAGTTTTCACTTGCAACCTCTATCTTTCTTCTACTATCGGCTATTCCTACATTTTGGAAACTAAAAACGCTAACGCAAACTCCACAACAGAAATCTTTTCCATTTCAATACCAAAAGGATACGCTCATGCTTACCCATCCCATGAAATCTGACAAACCTGATTCAAGTTCACAACCCAAGCCAACTTCTGGCGATTCGACGCAACCTTCATCGTCGAATGACCCACAACGCCCTGTAAGACCACCTTTGTCAGTTGTGAACGAAAGTGAGAATCCCAAACATGTTCATACAAAAACTCATGCTCCACAATTCAAACATTAGATATATCTGAATATCATGCCCGAACTCACGTATCTTCAAGCAATTTCCGATGCACTTCGTTTGGAAATGCACCGCGACCCTTCCGTTTTCCTCATCGGCGAAGACATCGGGAATTACGGCGGCGCGTTCAAAATCACGAAAGGATTTCTGGAGGAATTCGGGCGCAAGCGCGTGATGGACGCTCCCATTTCTGAGGCGGCTATCGTTGGGGCTGCCATTGGTGCATCGCTCAACGGAATGCGCCCCGTTGTCGAAATGCAGTTCATGGATTTTGTGACGAACGGCTTTAATCAAATCGTGAACGTGGCGGCTACAACCGCCTATCGGTGGGGCATTGGCGTACCAATCGTTGTGCGCGGACCGTCCGGCGGCGGCGTGGGCGGCGGACCGTTTCACTCGCGCAACTCCGAAGCGTGGTTTGCACACGCGTCAGGCGTGAAAGTGGTA
>JANYIG010000146.1 GCA_025358765.1 Candidatus Kapaibacterium sp. | reverse complement strand
ACAGCGACCTCAGCTCGTTCGGGCGCTTGTTCAAGAGCCGTTACCAGCTCTCGCCTGAACAGTATTCGGATGCACACAAGACAAAAAAGTCAATTTTCGCACAATAGCTTGTTGAGCAAGCGCGTAATTTAGCATTGTAAGGATTTTTTTACAACTTGATTATGAGGAGATGATTGCTATGAACGTGCGAACCATGATTGTTTCGTTTGCAGGCGCTGCCTGCCTTGCGGCGCTTTGGGTTGCTTGTCTGTCAAACGCGGGTGCTACGTCGTTTGCCGGAAGCAGAACTTCGGTAGAAGAGGATATAAAAACCGTAGCGATGTTGGACACAAAATTTCAAGCAGCCACAAAAGTACACGATGTTGCCGCAATAAGCAATGCGCTGCCGGATGATTATATTTTGGTCGTTGGCAACGGCAAGGTTTATACAAAATCTGACCTTGTTAAGCAGGCGGAAACCAAAGAGATACGGTTTGAGCATCAAGAGGAAATCAATCAGAGCCAGACGGTTCGTGTTTGGGGAAACACGGCTGTTGTCACTGCTTTACTTTGGGTGAAGTATTCGTTTGAAAAAGGCGAGAACAAAGGCAAGGTGGTGGATAAAAAGCTCTGGTTTAGCGACACGTACGCTCGTACTCCTAATGGCTGGCGTTATGTGTTTGGGCAATCCTCGATAGCGCTACCGGAAGCGCCGTGATAGTCGCCGTAATGGGCATTTAGGGGGTAAACTCAGAAAAGAACGTCAGGGGCGGCAGTGTCGCTCCTGACGTTCTTGTGTATGCAGGTTCTGAATGAGTTTCATTCATCGAGCGGTCACTTATTAAGAACGAGTAATTTTGCCATTTGTGACGAATTTCCAGAGAGGCTTTCCATTTCGAGCCGGCACAAATACACGCCTTGCGGCAAGGAAGTCGTCGGAATATATGCCGAATGAGTACCTGCACTTTGGTTTCCAATCGGCAGCACGAGGACTTCGCTACCAATGGTCGAGAACATGCGAAGGGTCACCTTTGCTTGGGAAGGAAGATTGTATGAAATTGTCGCCACGTCAGAAACGGGATTGGGAGCTATAAGCAAATCATCGGCTATTGGTTGGTTGGCGACGGCAGAAATCGTTCCGTTTATAAAACCAATGGCACGTTCTAATACTTCATCACGACCCGCTTGAATGCCCGCCACTGTCGGCTTCACTGCTATATCGGGAACAATACCAATGCGTTGTGTGGGGCTTCCATCAGGATAATAGACACCAAGTGATGTATAATAGACCGTAATGGCTCCGGGCATTGAGAGCGTAACGATATCGCCGTCTGCACCTGCCGTTTGAATGCCTATAAGCGTTGCGCCTACTGCTTTTAAGCACATACAAGTAAATTCAGCCTGACTTTGCGTTTCTTGGTTCATTAGGACGGCTGTTTTGCCAGAATACCTTCGTTGATTTCCAGCGTAATAGGTCAGGAAGTATGGGTTCACAAATGTTCCGGGTATAGTGGGATTGGGAGTGGTGAACTTCACAAACGGTGTTGACGTTCCAAGATATGCTGCAATGGCGTAGAGCGTACCATTGGGGTAATTCCGTATATCAAAAACAATGCCTTGCGTACGAATCAAATCACTCATCATTGTGGCGACTTGCGACTTTTGTAGTCTGCCCATATCAACGTAGCCAATGTTTCCGGGCATGATATTCCACACGGGAGAAGAATTGCTCACAGGAAATTGTGAAATGATAGTGTACGACAAGCGTTGAACAGTTGAAAGCGTTATTTCTTGCGGAGAACCAGCTTTTTTGAGTGATAGTGAGCCAGTAGGAGTTTTTCCGCGAAGCAAATAGAGGTTAATGTCGCGTTGGAGCGAGGATGGATTCGACGCTGGCGTATAGGGCGCAAGTTGCGAGCGCAGCGTCTCAACAGGAATGCCATCAATGGCAATAATCTCATCACCAATAGCCACACTGCCCAAGCCCACAGTGCTTAGGTCATAGCTTGTTGTGAAACCCGTGATAATTGTTTTACCTTCCACATATCGCAAGGTAAACGGAAAAGTATAATAGCCAAAATAGGCTTCGGCGGTGCTGCTCACTACAAACCCGTGTGAATCATTGATTTGAGCAGAAAGTTTTCGCACAAGCAGGTGATAATCCGTGCCAGCAGCGCTGAGAAATTGCGGAACAAACTCTCGCAGTACGCTATCCCAATTCCGACCAATCACGTCCTTATAGGGATAATAATAGTTGATAATATTCCAATACCGAAAAAGCGCGAGCAACCGTACCGATTCCGTTGGAAACGTCTGTGAATACGATGTTTCGTTCTGCGCTTGTGGCGTACCAACGTTTGAAGCGCCGATATAATAATTATCGAATGGTTTGAAGGCGCGTTTGATTTGGTCTAATGCCTGAATAATGGGAGCCGAAAGCATGGTGGTATCGCTCATCCACTTCGTATCAATCGTGATTTCGAGATAGCTCGGTACGGTTACGCCCGTCCCAGTCGGCAACGTGCCGGCTTTTCTTAAAAGCACATCTATTGCGGTATTAAAATCACCCTTCGATTGAGCAGACTTCACATCCGAGATAGCGTCAAACAACGCCTGATCCCAGTTTTTACCTTGTGCCGCACCAGGGTGATAATATTTCAGAAACCCCCATACTTTGCCTAATGCGGTTAGCCGATTATACAGCGTACTGTCTTGAGCCAACGTCGTGTAGGGCATTGAAGATTGCATCAACACAAGTACGCACAAAACAGCCACAACACGAACTATCCGCAGAACCAAAACCATAGCATCATCCTTTCAAAAAGAGTTCAAACAACCCGCAGCGCTCGACAACACACACACATAACGCCACGAGCTTACGTTAAAAATTGATATGGCAAAAGTATAGCATGTGCGTCAATATCCGAAAGAGATTTGAGTGAGTGGTAGATATTTTTGAGTGAATGGCAGTTTTTTTGAGCGGGTGGAAACTCTTCTCAATGGTATTTCATTGGGCTCGCTCTATCATTCTTGTTTGTGCATTCCGCGCAATGGCTCTATTTTGCCAATAGACAGCATATTGAAGCGTCTTTTGATGCACAACAACACACGACAGACATCAACACACAAACCTAACCAAACGACTATGCAAGTCACTATTGATGGCACATCCGGTTTTTGCTGGGGCGTTGTCCGCACGGTGCAGATTGCCGAGCAATATTTAGAACAAGAAGGTAAAATCTACGTTCTGGGGCATATCATTCACAACCCCAAAGAAATAGAGCGTCTTGAGCAAAAAGGCTTAGAAACAATTCACGTGGAGGACTTTGAACGTATTGCCAATACGGATGCCAAAGTCCTTATCCGCGCTCATGGCGAGCCACCGGCAACCTACCGCAAGGCGTGGGAACTTGGGATTGAGCTGATAGACGCAACCTGCCCGGTGGTGACGAAGCTGCAAGAGCGCGTGCGGAAGTTCTACGACCAAGGCTTTCAGGTGATTGTGTTTGGCAAAAAAGACCACGCAGAGGTTATCGGTGTACGCGGTGTGTGCAACGACGAGTGCATCGTTGTAAAAACGGTTGCGGAAGGGCTTCAACAGGTGGATTTTAGCCGAAAAACGGTATTGTTCTCGCAAACAACGATGGATAGGCAGACGTTCTACGCGCTGCGCGACGCACTGCAAGCGCGTATCAAGGATTTGGTGGTGGACACGATGCAAAACATTGCGGTTGAATTCCACGCTAAAGATACAATTTGTGGGCAAGTTTCTGGCAGAGAAGACAAACTCGCCGCGTTTGCCGCCTCACAGGACATCATGGTGTTTATTGCTGGGCATGAATCCTCGAACGGCAAGGTTCTCTACAACGTCGCCAAAGCTGCAAACCCACGCACGTACTTTATCGAGGATATTGAAGAATTGCAAGACGCTTGGTTCGACGGCGTTCAGAACGTGGGCATAAGCGGCGCGACCAGCACCCCGCAATGGCTGATGGAAAAGCTCAAAACAGCGATTGAAGAGCGATATGCGCTCGAAACGGCGTAAAACCTCCTTATTACAGCTACTACATTCCAAACATTTATCCCCAAACAAAACAATGCCAAAAGCAATCTGGAACGGAACCGTTATCGCCGAAAGCGACGAATTTGAAACTGTTGAACGCAATATCTATTTCCCGCCATCGGCGCTCAACAAAGAATTTTTCCACGACAGCCCAACGCACACAACCTGTGGCTGGAAGGGTGTTGCAAGTTATTATCACGTGGTGGTAAACGGCGAGACGAACACTGATGCCGCGTGGTATTATCCAGCGCCAAAAGAGGAGGCGAAGAATATCGAAGGCTACATTGCGTTCTGGAAAGGCGTGACAGTGGAGAAGTAGAGCGGTTATGCTTTTTTAGAAATCAAATTCTCCCCAATAGTGACGATTTTTTTATTTTTACGTCAAAACTCCATTCAATAATTTTACACTGGATTCTCAATGAAAAACCTTCCGAATGACCCGATGAAAGACTTGCACCGCCTTTTAGGCAAACAAGAATTTCAAAGCGAGAATGACCTCAAAGTATTTCTCAATTCCCTCATGGGTAAGCCCTTGCCGATGATGTCGCCGGAAGACCTGACTCCGCAGGAGCAGGCGGAAGATTTAGTTGCCGAAGCCGCCGATTTACCACCGGCAAAAGCGCGAAAAAAAATCCAAGAAGCTCTTGCGCTCGACCCTGACTGCATTGATGCCTACGTCGCTCTTGGTGGCTTGGAAGTAGATATTAAAACTTCACTGAAGCATTTAGAAAAAGGCGCGGCGATTGGTAGGCGGAAATTTTTTGGTGAGAATGCCGAGAAGTACGCCGGACATTTCTGGGGCATAACCGAAACACGACCGTTTATGCGCTGTTTGCATCGAATTGGTGAATGTTTGCTGGTGCTGGGTACGCCCAAAGCTTTGGAGCAAGGGTTGGCAATCTTTGAGGAGATGCTCACACTGAACCCGAATGATAATCAAGGCATACGCGATATATTTTTGCTCTTTTGTATTATTGGCAAAAAGTATGACACCTTCAAAAAATATGACGCACTGTATGATGATGGAACTGCCTTTTGCGCCTTCAACCGCGCATTGTATGCTTTCTGTACCGAAGGTGACACTGCAACCGCCCGTGCTCTGTTGCATCAAGCTAATACCGTGAACCCCTACGTCATCCCCAAACTTTTGTCGCGGAACACGAAGCCCATCCAACCTGAATACTATGGCATCGGCGATGACAACGAGGCACAGTACTATATTCTCTACGCCTATCCGTACTGGCAAACGCTTCCGGGCGTGGCAGCATGGCTCCGCAAGGTGTCGGCAGATTTCCCCCCGCCACCACCGCCCAAGTCGGTAAAACTTCCACCGTTTGGTAAGGGGCGGTGAGGTTGATATTACTGTCGTTGAACGACTTGTTGTTACTTCGGCAGCCCGCTACCAAATCGGGTCGGGCTGCCGGAAGCCGAGAAACACAGTTCCCTATTTTCACTACCAACCAATGATACACCGAATGTTTCAACACTTTGATTTTGCTCAACTTCAATCGCCCGATTTCAAAGAAGATAGCGTACGCGAAGTGCTGATACTACCGAATCTTTTACGTCAATCAGTATTCGCAGCCGGACACGGCTATCGTTGCATCGCCCGCAGGCTATGAGGTTTCAACAACGGGAGCGGATGATGATTTTACCGATGAGATTTTGGAATTACCGATACCACCGAACGACAGCATATTCGTGTATGTTCGCCGTTTGCCCCCATTACCAGCACTCGCCGCAGTGCGAGCGGGCGCGGGCGACGAGGCAATGACGCAGACACAAAAACCTGAAAACACGACTACTCCTTCCACAATGCCGCGTGTGGAACTGTTGCCCGCCGTACCGAATCCGTTTAGCGAAACAACGGTGATTTCGTTTGTGTTGCCGGAGCCAGCATTCGTGAAAATGGAAGTTGTGCGGTTCAACAGGCGGATAGCGGAACTTGTGAACGGGCAAAAGTCTGCTGGTACGCATTCGGTGGTGTTCAACCCACGAGGTAACCCAAGCGGTGTGTACGTGGTGCGGATGACCGTCACCAACGATAGCGGCGTGACGACGACAAAAACACTCAATATTCACCTTGTAAAATAAGCCGGAAAGGACAAAAAAATGAACTTCACGATAAGATTATTGGTTGTGGTTGCTTTGTGGCTCAGTATGCCTCGGTATGGGAATGCCCAAATCGCCGTGCGTACTGATTCTGCAACTGCGCCCGCCGCTCAAGATACTGTACAGGTGAGAACGGCAAGGAACGCGGTTTATCTTGAGTTGCTCGGGAGTGGTTTTTTGGGATCACTCAATTATGAACGTATATTTTCTGAATATATAAGTATTCGAGTTGGGTTGAGCTATGTACCAGTTACAATGATAAATTTTACATTGGGCGGCAGTAGCAAATTTGAAGCTGGCATTGGAATGATATATTTTTCAAAAGAGGGGGTAAAGCCTTCAATTACAATAGGGTATAGGTATCAACCTTATGCTCAAGGTTTTTTTTTTAGAGCAACACCAGTCGTTCTCTATTATGGCAAAGAGTCAAGTTTCAATTTTGCTGGTAGTGGTAGTAGCTCATCTGGCACAAGTTGGCAAGGCTGGTTGCCCGGAATAAGCTTCGGATATATTTTTTGATTTTTTACACAATACAAATAATGAGGAAATATTGTTATGAAAACGTTACGCAGATTACTTTTACTCGTTTTATGTACCATGTTAATGACAGAGCCTATTTTTGCTCATAAAGAATGGGTACATCAGTATATTTTACAGCAGGCGTATGATTTTTTATTAAACCAGCTTCGGCAAGACCCGAAATACGGAGCAAACAAAAGCTGGCAACTGAAAAAGAGTGAAGAGCAGCATACCTTGTTTTAGCAATAGTCTTTTCTTTACGGCTCCAGCCCCAACGCTCTGAGCTTAGCAGCAAGCGCTTCTGCACGGGCTTCGGCTTGGTTTGCACGTTGGCGTTCGAGTTCTGCACGTTGGCGTTCGTGAGCGAGTTCGCGCTGCGTTTGTTCGGACAGCGAGCGCTCTTCGGTGAGGAGTGCGTCCAATTCTTCAGCGGTTGCCAACAATACCCCGTCTGCTGTGAACCAGCGCAGCCAGTCGCCTTCGATGCCTTGATATGAGCCGTACCACATTCCAAGACGCAAGCCGATATCGGGAAAAACGGCTTCGTCTAATGCTTCATACTCGCGGGAACGCCGGATAAAGACGCGCAACGGTGGCTTCCCATATTCTTCTAAGGGGTCATAGACCACGTAGTATTCGATGCCCAACGCCGCATAGCGCGTGAGTTTCTCGCCCAATTCACCACCTTTGAAATTGGAAACCACTTCTATCACCAAATCCGGTGGCTTGCCGTATTCCCAGATGAAATAGGCACGATTGCGCTTTTCGGTGTAGTCTTTGAGGTCGGGTGGCGGCGTTACGCCCATACTGAGCAGAACATCCGGCACAATGGGCGGCTGCTTCACCGCATAAAACAAGCCGACGTTGGTCATGGCAACAAAAGGTTCATCGGTTTTCCAGCTGGCATAGAGCGCTTCGACCAAAAGCCGATGCTGGCGCTCGGCGATAACGTTATCCACAGGCGTTTCATCCTCCGTTTCGATGTGGCTCAAATCTGGCTCCAATTCAGGAGGCAGACGGTATTCGCCGCTATCGGTTGGTGAGATTATTGTTGGTTGCATAGATGCTGTTCAAAACACTGAAAAAGCAGAAATTTTCTTTCCTGAAATATACCGAAACGCGACATTGTTTCCAAGCCTTGCCTGTACTGAAGGTTCGGCTTCTCATGTAATATTCGACAATATCCAAGACCGCTATTCGTTTGACCATTACAAGCCATCACACACAACAGTCAACCGTACCACAACCATATAAACAATCATGCAACGCAGAAATTTCCTCAAAACCGCAACCACAGCGCTTGCCGGACTCTCCGGACTTTTGGGCACAACGCTGTCCGCATCACGCCTCCGTGCTGACGATGCCTCGTCGAGTATTCCTGTGTTTCGCCCCAGCTTTGAGAAATGGCGGGACGATGCGCTCTCGATGGCGTGGATAGGGCAATCAACGGTGCTTATCAATTTTTTTGGTCTGAAAATCCTCACTGACCCGATTTTGTTTGACCGCGTGGGAATCTATCTGCTTGGCACGACGATAGGGCAAACCCGCCTTAGCCCGCCAGCGCTCCGGTTCGACGAAATCCCGAAGCCAGACATCGTGCTACTTTCTCACGCCCATATGGATCATTTGGATTATCTTTCGCTCAAAAAACTCACGAACAAATTTCCAAACCAGATTGCATGCGTGATTGCGGCAAACACGAAGGATGTGGTGGACGATTTGCCATGGAAATCGCTTGCCGAATTGGATTGGAACCAAGAAACAACGATCGGCAGCGGCGATAAAGCGTTAAAACTGAAGGCATTGCAAGTGCGGCATTTTGGATGGCGGTTGCCGGGCGAAAAAGACCGCTCGAAAGGTTTCTTCAAAACCGGACGTAGCTATAATGCATATATGATGGAACGCGGCGGCAAGCGTGTTGTTTTTGGTGGCGATACGGCGATGACTGATTCATTCAAAGAATTTGGAAAAACATTACAGGCAGGAAATGAGGGTGGCGCACAATCTCAAAGCAACATAGTAGATATTGCCATCATGCCGATTGGTGCATATAATCCATGGATTTCTGTGCATTGCACCCCCGAAGAAGCCGTCCAAATGGCGCACGATATGAATGCACGGTATTTTATGCCCGTTCACACAAATACATTCACACAAGGGCGCGAACCTATAGGCGAGCCAATAGCCCGCACGAAAGCTGCGATTGCAGCCAGCAAAACCATGAATCTTGCGGTGGATACGATTGGCAAAAGTTTTGTGTTGCCGTCTGCATGAATTCTAACTGTTGCTATTTCTGCCACGGAAGTCTCTCTAAATCTACGTTTCCGCCTGTGAGAATAACTCCGACATTTTTCCCTCGTACATCTATTTTTCCTTCCATCACCGCCGCAAACGGAACTGCACAAGACGGCTCAACGATAATTTTCATTACCTCCCAAATTTGACGCATAGCAATAATGATGCTCTCTTCCGAGACCGTAACAATTTCATCAACATGCTCTTTGATGATAGGAAACGTAAGGGTTCCAAGCGCTGAGCGAAGCCCGTCAGCGATGGAAAGAGGAGGCATTGGCGGTGCGATCCGATTCTCTCGGAATGAAATTGCGGCATCGCCCGCGAGTTCTGGTTCTGCACCGATTATCCGGATATTCGGTTTAAGGTAGGTTGCCGCAAGCGCAGTTCCGCTCATCAACCCACCACCCCCGACGGGTGCTATTACAATATCTAAGTCTGGAACATCTTCCAAAAGCTCGACTGTTGCTGTGGCTTGCCCGGTAATCACGCGTACATCGTTGTACGGGTGCGCCTCGACAGTACCTGTACGCCTAATAACGTCTGCCAATGTACTTTCGCGGGCGGCAAGTGTTGGTTCGCAAAATGTGATAATACCACCATATCTGCGAACAGAATTTTTCTTGATTTCAGGTGCATCCTCTGGCATCACAATGTACGCAGTAATGCCGCGCGTACGTGCAGCCAGCGCCAGTGCTGCGGCATGATTGCCGGAAGAGTGTGTGGCTACGCCGTTTGCCGCTTCACTGTCCGAAAGAGAATACACCGTGTTAAACGCTCCTCGCGCCTTAAACGCCGCCACCTTCTGAAAATTCTCACATTTAAAATACAGATTTCCGCTCGAAAGTGTGTTCAGCACTGTACTCGTCAGCACGGGCGTTCTGTGGATATGGGGTTTGATGCGCTCGTGTGCGGCGCGGATGTCGGAGAGCGTTATCATTCGGAATTTTCCAGTAAGGTTTGTGATTAAAGGCATAGATGCCAAAGTATTTCCCCAAAATAGTCACTTTTTTGATGATAACGTAGGTTCCAATCATGCTTTTTTGAACTTGAAGGGGCATAACCACAATATTTTTTTGAAGATTTTAGCGTAAAAGCAATAACTTATGACAATGTATTCCATCGATATTGGTTGGATCGGGGCAACAACTATCCAGCAACATTTTTTCAATTTTTTCAGAACATTCTATGAGAACTTTTTTCACTATTGCGCTTTGTTTGATGGCATTCGTTGCCCAAAGTGTGGCACAAGAAATCACGGATTTAAATATTTTGAAGCAGGGTGGCTATGTCTTAATTTTTCGCCACGCCACGGCTCCGGGGGGCGATCCACCAGCAGGTTCAGGAAATGATACAAACGGTGCATTCGATTCTTTATGGTGGATGCAGTGTGATGCCACAAAATCCCGACAGCTCAGTGCAGTAGGAAGAACAGAAGCAATCACCATCGGACAGGCAATGAAACGCTTAGGAATGAAGGTTGGGAAAGTCGCATCAAGCGAATTTTGTCGTTGCTACGAAACCGCGAACCTCATGAATACAGGTCGTGCAGTTCAAACAACGATTGGATTGACCATGACGCTCTATACAGAAGCAGAGCGGACAATTGGCATGAATACCTTGGCATCAGAAACTCCAACAACGGGTACAAGTACGGTATTGGTAACGCATGGCATAGCATTCAGCGATACACTGTATAATCGTATTAGTAGTTTAGCCTGGGGCGATGCCGCTGTATATCGTGCTCAACTTACGGGAGGGCGGCCTGATTTTGTAGGCTTCATTAGAGTGGCAACATGGGGGAGGGTAACAACCGTTCAAGCAGCAGCAGCCGAACCACAAAACGAAATAACAATAAACATTGCTCCAAACCCGACAGCAGAGTCCATAACCGTTCATTCGTCGTGCGTATCGTGCAAAGCCGTTGTTGTAAACGTACTCGGTCAAAAACTCCTTGAAAGCGAGTTACACAATGGAAGCACACAACTTTTGTTAAAAGATATTCCAGCAGGAGTGTATATGCTATATATTTTTGATGGCGAGGGTAAACGCAGTATCGCCAAACAAATAGTGCGGAATTAAGAATATACATTGAGATACAAATAATTTCATCTGCATAAAAAAGCCTACAATGGAACGGATATCCATTGTAGGCTTTTGTTATTATTATGATTGTTATCATGTCTATTTTTCATGTATACGCTTAAAGGTATCATATAGAACACCATAACGTAAACCTTTTACACTTGCCGTACATGAATCACATCCAAAATATTTCAGTGATTCATGCAATATTAAAGCTCCAGCGGGAAGAATATCCGCACGTTTAGGGTGGATTGCGGGTTTCGAGAGTAGTGTTTCTAATGAGGATAAGCACAACATTTCGGTTAATTCCTCTACGCGCTGGACAGAAATATGGTGATTATGAACAGCCATTGGTTCAAAATAGGGCAGATGAAGATCTAATGCTGCTAACGTCGTAAATGTACCTCCAACACCTATCACCAAACCAAGCTCACGATTGGGTAATTGCGATAACTGCTCTCTAATTGCGTGTCGCGCTTCTTCAATTGCTTGAAAAGAAGGTGGTAATGCCTTCAAAAAGCGCTCAAATATTCGCACTGCACCAATTTGCAGACTCATACGTTCCTGAATCTGTTTGCGTTCGCCCGTGACATACTCTGTACTCCCGCCTCCAATATCAATGACCGTACAACGTTCATCGGTTTCAACGGAACCGAAAAAGGAAAGGCGAGCCTCTTCCTCTCCCGAAATGACCCGTATTTCTGCCCCAATGACTGCAGCCAATTCTTCACAAACCTCCTGACCGTTTACAGCATCCCGTACAGCGCTTGTAGCAACCGCGACAATGCGTACGACACCCTGCTCATCACATTGCGTTTTATAGCTTCGCAGAATGGTTTTGGCGCGTTCCCTTGCTTCATAGCCTATATGTTTTGTTCTATCTACGTCTTCACCAAGGCGTGCAATAGAGTGATTATCACTTGAAATAAATACATTATTTTTATCAAGTGAGTATCCTACGAGCATAAGTAAAGTATTAGTGCCTATATCTACACTTGCTATTTTATATGGTTCAGTCATTTTATTTTCAAATGTATTGCAATCCAATCAGATTCACTGAGCGTTTGTATATGTGTGAAAGAAGCATTTTGAGCAGCTTGGATAACTTCTTCTGTATCGAAGCGCAAAATACCGGAAATAAGTAAATCTCCATGATGTGCTGAGAGAGAACGGTGGAATAATGGGAGGCTCTTGAGAAGAAGATTCTTGTGGAGATTAGCGGTAATACCATTGCAAAGTGGTAATTGTATTGTTGTAATATCAGCTTGTTCTACTTGCACAGCATCGGGAGGAATGGCATTCAATGTCAGATTTTCTTCGGTATTTCGCACAGACCATTCGTCGTTATCAAAGGCAAATACTTTTGCCGCGCCACATTTCAGGGCAAGGATTGCCAGAACACCTGTTCCCGTACCCGCATCAATCCAAAACGAACCTGGTTGCACCGTTTGTTCCAATAAATGAGCGGTCATGCGTGTTGTTTCGTGGTGACCTGTTCCAAACGACATTTGTGGATTGATGATAATTTTCATCGGTGCCGTCACGCTTTCTGCTTTCCATGAAGGCGTGATGACGATGCGTTCATTCACGTAAACAGGTTGAATTTGCTCTTCCCATTGTGCATTCCAGTTCTTCTCTTGGATGATCGCTGCCGATAACAGTATTGCATCAACGCCAAATTGTTCAAACACTGTGGTAAGCATAGCCACGGTTTTCTGCTGAAAGTCCGAAGAATGATCATGCAAAAACCAAAATGTGAGGGTGTCTAACCCTTCTTCAATACCAGTCAATGTGTACCCCGAAATTGCGGTATATGCCGTTTCAAACTGCTCTTCTTTAACTTGGTATTGAATGCTGAGGTATTCTTTCGTTTGCGGCATAGTATATCAAATGATTATATTAACAATGAGTAAAAAATAAAATATTTTTACTGTACGTAATTTTTCTCCGCGATTTAGCTACAAAATGTCGTATTTTTGTTATTTGGCAACTCATTCAACATCATCGCAATTTTGATGCCAGAATCACCATCAAATGAATTGCTCGTGTTCTCTCCAGTAGATCAACAACAACCAATATCTGAAGATCTCCGGCAAAAACTTTCCCGCATTCGTGTACTTATCATGGATGTGGATGGTACGCTCACTGATGGTGCAATGTATTATTCGGCAGCAGGGGAAATGATGAAACGATTTTCCACTCGCGATGGAATGGGAATATCTTTGCTTCACAGGGCTGGCATTCGCACTGCAATTCTCACAAGCGAACAGTCTGCTATTGTCAGTGCAAGAGCAGAGAAACTACAAATAGCCCATGTTGTCTTAGGTTCACGGAATAAAACAGCTTCATTGCATTTGCTTGCAGAACAGATAAGTTGCGACTTAGGCGAAATCGCTTATATCGGTGATGATGTGAACGATGAAGGACCGATGCAACTATGTGGTTTTACGGCGTGTCCTGCCGATGCAGTGGCTTGTATTCAAGCTCTGGCAGATTACCGATGCGTCTCAAATGGTGGACATGGAGCAGTACGAGAGGTGGCAGAGGTAATATTAACCACACAAGGCAAACCAACAACTCTTCCGCAAGCGTTTTAGTAATAAGCATATAACTCCTTCTATCATGGCATGATAATAGTGTTACTCATACACTTGCTTCACTACGCAATGTGATTTTTATTCCACTTGTTTTTTTGAATAATGATATGGCTCAGAACAATGAAAATTCCTACACCAAAGGGCTTGCAATCGGCATAATTATTGGCGGTGCCGTTGGAGCTGCCGTTGCACTTTTGCTTGCTCCTAAAAGCGGCGCGGAACTACGTCGTGATATTGCAGAGCGTAGCGGAGAGGCTTATGGTAAGGCAAGTGATTTTGCATCCGAGCAGTCACGCCGTATTGGTGATTATGTAAACGAGGGCAAAGTAAAAGCGGAAGAAATCCTCAAAACAACACGCCAGCAAGCAGGGAGCCTGATGACTGAAGCAGAGACTCTCATGCAAGACGCACGAAGCCGAATCGGACAAATGGCACAAACAGGCATAAAAGACAATGTCGGTCGCATTCAGGATGCCGCACAAGCTGGTGCCGAAGCGTTCCGTCGTGAAATGCGAACACCGAGTGGAACAGCTACGAATGAAAATGAAACAGAAGTCGGATAACCCTTTCAAAAAACTGTGATTACAATAGATTCCCTTCTCGGTATTGCCGTACTGATTACACTTCTCTGTGTATCGGCGCTCTGTCTTTATGCGATTGTGGTTTTACGAGAAGCTCGTGGGCTTCTGAGCGAGTTCCGTTTGCAATTAGAGCTTCTATCGACAACAATGGGTTATATACGCAATGAATTCAAAAATGAGTTCAAAGAAATTCGCCTACGCCTCCTTGGCACTCTTACGTATTTTGAGGAAACAGCGAAGAACAGCGCCTTGATAACGGGGAAAATCCATGCTGATTTGGAGCAATCTCAGGGGATTTTTGCAGAAATTGAGGCATTACGAGCGCAAATTCAACGTGTTCGAGAACTCATTGAGACGGGTATTGTCACTCCGGCTCGGCAGATTGCCACAACCATAAACGCTGCTATCAAAGGTGTAACGGCATTTCTGCAAACGATGCAAAAGAAATGATCGGAAGGTGGGCGTATAAAAATAGAAAAAGGCGAGAAGAAATTTCTTCTCGCCTTTTTCATTGTCATTAATTCTATAAGCCTATTGCAAGCCAAACCATGTAATATCAGCGTTTGGAAGCAGGCGTTTAATCTTCTGCTTTTCTTCTTTGTTCTTTTTGAGCGGCTTATTCTCAAGAAGTTCCAATGTATGCAAGTTTGCAAGTTTGCCAAGTTCTGCCGGCAATTTCGTAAGGCGATTAGAATGCAATTGAAGCACTTGCAAATCATTAAGGCGACCAACTTCTTCCGGAAGCGATGTGAGCTTGTTATGGCTCAAATATAAGAAGTTAAGGTTCACAAGCTGACCAAGTTCTTGCGGAACATCCAGCAGATTATTTTCACTCACGTCCAGCATATTTAAACTTGTCAATTGACCAAGTTCAGCAGGGAGGTGATTGATATTGTTGCGCTTAAAGGAAAGATGCGTCAATCCCGTCAATTGACCGATTTCTTTCGGTACGGTAATCAATTGATTCTCGTTGAGAATCAATGTTTTTAGGCTCGGCAGTTTCGCCAATTTCCCAAGTGCATCAACAAAATCCAAATCAGGATTGTTTGCTAACGAAAGTGCACGTAAGTTCTTGAGTTGACCGATTTCAGCAGGAAGCGTTGTGAGGTTGTTCCCTGATAAATCCAGTTTACGCACATTGCTCAAAAAGCCGGTTTCGGGCGGAAGCGTCCGCAAACGATTATCGTGCAAGTCCAATTCCTGAAGATTCGTCAACAGGGCTATTTCCGATGGCAAATAGCGTAATTTGTTGCTGTGCAAGTCAAGCTGCTGAATGCCCGTAAGCAAGGCAATTTCCGGTGGAAGGGACGTAAGTTCATTGCCACCTAACAAAAGCTCTTGCAAGCCAGTTAATTGACCGATTTCAGCAGGAAGAAACGAGATGGCATTGCCACTCAAGTCTAAACCTTGCAAATTCGACATATAGCCGATTTCTGAGGGAAGCGCAGAAAGTGAGCAATTGGATAAATCCATCTCTCTCAAATGCGTTACTTGTGAGCTTTCAAACTCTCTGCTACCAAATCTGATTGTCGCCATAGAAACTACTCCGCAATCGTTAAAAAAAATTTGATATTAATACCGTAAATCTCATACTTATTAAGAGACAAGGGGTTCTTCGCGCAAAGCAGGAAATGCCCGCTCTGCAAATGCAAAACCACCAAAAAGCAGCGCAGAATAAAACAGTCCGCTCAAAAGTGTATTACCAAAAAATGGCAGTGCAGCGACATAACAAGCTACCAAACCACTTACTGTGTGCGGGTACATGCTGCCAGAAAACCAAACGGCAAAATTCGTCAGCACAAAAAACAACGTGGAACCTGCCAGTGTATAGGAAAGAACACGCAGTCCGGAAATATGCTCACGTAACTTGAAGCCAAGTATGGTAATGAATGAAAAAGCTACATACACAACCCACATACCTGAATAAAAACCCCAACCGGTTGTGATTTCAAGAATTGCATCACTCAAGAGCATGGCAAGGATGGGGATAAGAAAAGCAAATCGCTTATCAGCAACGTAAGCGCCTGCAAACAGAGCGATTGCATATGTTGGCGCGAAATTGGGCGGATGAGGCAGCACACGGGAAAGTGCAGCTAACACAATCATGCTGGCAAATGTATAAAACCGAGTAGTAAATTGCATACAAAAATGAGGGAAAGGAAGTTATGCTGCGTTCAGTTGAAACGTTGAAATGACAGGCGATTACAAGCCTAATCAACACGAAACACTTTGGCTGAAAATCTTTGTCATAACAAATTCGTTCGCAATATACGTAATCTTGCAAAATTAGTACAAGAAAATTGTCCACAAAGGGGAAAAACACTATCGGCAAGCGCTATTCGTACTTTACTTAAACGTAATACAAGTTATCGTGGTGAAATTTTATCCTCATCAAACCCTCAATGGAATCACAAGAATATAGAATATTATACGAACGCCTTCATCAAACGAGCTGTGATAAGGGAGACTATTATTACCGTGACCCAGAAACGGGGTATATTGTTTTCACGAAAATCAAGCATGTACAACGTGGGTACTGTTGTAAGTCTGGCTGCCGCCATTGCCCCTACGGATACATGAAGCCAGCCACACCTCCTGATACAGAATAATAACACACACTACTGGAAGGGGCATTAAATCTATTGCGAACGTTGTGACGGGCGCATCGAATTTAGGTTTCAATCCTTATTCTGTTGGAAGGGGCATTAAATC
>JANYIG010000142.1 GCA_025358765.1 Candidatus Kapaibacterium sp. | reverse complement strand
GCCAATCGCCGCAGAAAATGTTGTCTCCATGCTGAAAATATTTATCTGCTTTTACGCCTTCAAGCGCAAACGGGAGTGGAAAAGAAACGTGTTTGCTGGGTTCGTCCAATCGGTATTCGTCCGCAGGATGAATGTACACGGGAGCATTGGTCGCATGTTTGAGTTTTGCAGCATCGCCAATATGGTCAAAATGTGAATGCGTGAGCCAAATTGCTTGAATTGGTGTTCCATGTTGTTCGGCGGTTTCCAGAAAGAAATCAGCGCTTTCAAGCGGTACGTCAATCACGGCAGCAACGTTATGGTGCGTATCCATAATCAAATAGCCAAACGTTGCCACGGGACCGGCTTCAATCGGAAAAAGTTTTAGGTAATCCATTTGATGTGCCGAATGAAAATACTGTGTAGGGAAATTGTTGTGCTTGCGTCGCAAGCAAAATTTCACAAAAGAAACTTCATAGAAATGTCTAATGCTGGTGCGGAATGCGTGAGAGCGCCAATGGAAATAAAATCTACACCCGTTTCGGCATACTGGCGGATGCTTGCTAAGGTGATGCCGCCGGACGCTTCTGTTTCCAAGCGCCTTTCGACGGCTGCTACGCCTTTGCGGACGTTGAACGGCGTAAAATTATCGAACATGATTCGTTCTACCCGTAAACCGCTTTCCAAACAGTCAAGCACTTCTTTTACGTCTTCGAGTGTACGGGTTTCTACCTCAATTGGAACAGATGGTCGGTTGGCGAGTGCTTCATTACAGCACCGAAGCGCCTCGGTAATGCTGCCAGCGGCATCGCGGTGATTATCTTTTATCATTACCATATCGTAAAGCCCGATGCGGTGATTCACTCCGCCGCCCGTTTTGACGGCATATTTGTCCAATAATCGCCACGCAGGAATTGTCTTGCGTGTGTCACAGACATGAGTATTCGTGCCTTCGAGTGCCTGCGTGTATCGTTGAGTTAGGCTTGCAACGCCGCTCATCCGTTGCAGGAAATTGAGCGCCGTGCGTTCACCTTGCAACAACAACTGTGTGGTGCCTTCCACGCTTGCAATCACTGTTCCCGCCGTCACAAACGAGCCTTCTGCTACAAGCGGTGTCCACGTGATGTTTGACAGTTCGTCTTCATAGCTGCCTACTTCACCATCTTGAAGACGCTTAAAGACCAGCTCTGCTATCGGCAGACCACAGATTATACCATCCTGTTTTGCCAGAAATGATGCATTCGTGTATGCGTTATGGCTTATCACCGCCTCGGATGTGACATCGCCCGTTCCAATGTCTTCTTGCAAGGCAATTTCCACTAATCGCCCAACGGATGAATCATTCAAATTGAAAATCATAGCGCTCTGTACGATATTCTGTGCGATTGCAAAGGATAAAAAACAAAATCCTGCACGGCACTCCTTTTGAGGGGAACAACGGCAGGATAATAATATTCAAAACAAGCATTCAACATAAGACCGTGTGCGGTCTCACAGATTTATTCGGCGCTGCTGTTCACCGTGCGCTTCATAATAGCAAGTGGGATAATAACACAATAGGCAATCACGAGGACTGTCGGCGCAACGACAATTGCCACCGGATTCGCCCAGGTTTCCAAATGTTTTTGTGGGTCAGAAGTGATTCCCGTTGCCATTAATACATAACCCAAAATAAGAACGCCAATGGCAACGGCAAAATAGATAAAATTCATTTTGCCAAGTGGGAACGACCATAGAATGCCGAATTTAGCCGACTGGCGCTTTGCGGTGCTTGTTGTTTTTCTCTTTGACATAGAATGCCTTCGAAGGTGATAGAAATAATACCGTGGTAAAATATAAATTACAAATTTGGGAAATAATCTCTCAATGCTTTTGTTCTCAAAGCGTTGTTACGATTAAACACTTATATTCGGATTATGCCGATGCTGTTGCTGCAATTCCTTGAGCTGCTCGCGGTTTTTCAGGCGTTGTGCGCGGCGTAAACCTGCTTCTTCATAATGCCGCTTTTCGTCATCGGTTACAGGTTCAATCGGTGGTACGGGGATGGGCTTACCATCGGGGTCAATTGCCACAAACGTTAAATAAGCATTGCCCGCATCGGCAATGGAACCCGTTACATCCATACGTATCGTGCGAACGCCCACTTCTAACGAGGTTTTGAACACGCGATTCACCGACGCATGAAGCGTGACAATATGTCCCAAGCGAATCGGCTCTGAGAAATTGATTTCGTCCACCGATGCCGTCACGCAGACGCGCCCTGCGTGCTTCATTGCCGCAAGCGCAGCCGCAATGTCAATCCAGTGCATCAGCCGCCCACCAAGCAAGTTTCCGAGCTGGTTTGTATCATTTGGCAGTACGAGTTCTGTCATCATCACCGCAGAGTCCGATGGGGTTTTGTTGTTGTGTTCAGCCATAAAAGTAATAATTGTTCAGGAACGCATTGATACAGGAGCTATAGCGTTGTTGCAATGCCGTCAATTTCGTCTTTGTACGTGCCGCCTTGTGGGAATTTCTGACGGTAGAGGCGAATAGCTTCTTTTGCTTCAGCACCGCGTTTCAGTCGCACGAGCATCCTGATTTTTCCTGCAAACGAAGGCTCGAAGTAGTCGCAATCAGTGTAATTCGTCATCACAAGGTCATAATACGTAAGCGCTGCACGGGGCGCTCCGAGCTTTACATAGAGTTCTGCTGTGATAAAATCATGCTCGGCAAGTTTGTTGCGGAGTTCACGGATACGAATGCCTGCCTCGCTTGCAAGTGAATCTTTCGGGTATGATGCTTGAAATTCTGCAAATGCTTTAATGGCTTGTTTGGTATAATCTTGGTCACGGTCGGATTTCGGTGACATTCTGGCATTAGCCAAAGCCGCTTTGTAGGCGGAAATTTTCGCGTATTCGCTGTTTGGGAACGTGCGCCGTAATGTGTTGTAGTTGTACGCGGCAAGAATAAACTCGTTCTTCTTGAAGTTGATTTCGGCAAGATAATATTGTGCATCATCGGCATATTTGCTTGCTGGATATTGCAGTTTGATAACATCAAACATACGTTGTGCTTGCGGGTAATCACCGTTTTCAAAGGCTTCTACGGACACTTTAAACAGCCCATCAACGGTTCGTGGTTGAGTGTATGTTTTGGGGCTACATCCTGCAAGCGAGCATGCAAGCGCTCCGCAAATGACAATTGCGCCAGCAACGGTGAAAAAGCAATGGTGAAATGTTCGGTACAGCATCAAAACAATGAAGAAATATGATGGGAGAAAATTAGGATGGCACGAGTGCCATTATGTGTTTCCAGCCGGATATGGCTGCTTAGAATGCTCGTAAGTCGAACGGCATACTGAAATCAACGGAAAATGCTTTGCCAGTTTCGAGCATATCTTCATCGTCATCGTCGTAATACCAAGCAACATTGATGAGTTTGTTTTGCAGATAATAATGTTGCAAGATTGTCATTAAATTCAAGACACACTTTGCGGAACTGGTATTAAAATAATTGAGCTTAAACACCACCGACAATGAATATTTATTGTCACTAAAATATTCATGCAACCAGTCATATACATCCTGATAAAATTCGATGGCATTTTCCGGGTAGGAATTCCCGCTCAATTCCAGAATGCCTTGCTCTGCGTCCATCGTCACAGCAGGTGTGTCAGAGGTTCGTTCGATAGTGACGGTGTTCATATCGGGTTACCCTTTCTTGATACATGCGTTAATTGTGAAAAAAGTATAGTTGCTGTTGACCGACTGAAAATCGAAATCTACATGGGTGTTGGCTTTCATTGCAATATCTATCAACCCCAATCCCGCTCCTTTGCTGTCCGGCGGCGGTCCCTCCCGCATTTTTTCTTTATGGAATGCTCGAAGCTGCTCGTAGGACATAGTTTTGATGTACTCACAGCGTGAGCGTACCCGCTCCACATTTGCGCTTGGCATTAGGTTTCCCGCAGTGACGGTATATTGTTCTGCTGCATCGCTTACAACGACGATGCCCACGCCGATTTGTTTGCCAGCAGGCAATTCAAGTTCTGTTTCGGCAGAATAATTTTTAATGTTTTGCGTAAGTTCGATAAAAACGCTAAACATCTTTTTCGCTTTACCATCAAAGCCTACTTTATTCCGTAGAATATTACCTAAGTCCACGAGCATGGTTTGTGACAAAGCACCTTTGAATGCCATGACGATAGACTTATCTTGCGCCTGACGATATTCTTGTAACATTGTTTCCGGCGACATAGACTTCGTGAAAACGGTGAACGAAACGATAAAATCACTTCTGTATGCAATCCTTCTTATCTGCGTACATCATAGTGCATGTATTACCTTCCTCCGTACCCATACCTCTTTGTCTCTTTTTCATCGCCGAATAAGCGATGCCAGATTACATGCGGCTCCCAACCGCATCCAGCGTCCAACTATCGGCAATCCGACGATACTCAAATCATTCGGCGTATTATTAAAAAGATTTGAAACCTCAGCATACACCTCAAACGCACCAATTGTAGCGCCAGCCCGTGCATCCACAAACGTATTACCCGTAAAACCCAATCGCTCTTCGTAGCGAATACGCCACTGGTTCCGCACCGTATTCAACCAGAGTAAGTCAACCGCTATCACGCCGTGATGGTGAAGATTGTCCAGAACGTATTTTGATTGCAAACCCGTTTCCGTGCTGAAACGAGCATCTATAAACGTATAGCTTGCCTGCACACGCTCCAATGATAGAGTGTTTGAATGTGGGGTAAACAACAATGACGAATGCAAATCTACACCATTTGTTACAGCCGAAGAAATATTTTGTGCAGTCCAGGGAGCATTTGCCGAGAGGCGCACGAAATCTATAAGCTGCGATGCGTTCCTCTGGAAAAATGCCGCCGTAGTCTGGAATGTTACCCAATCAAACGGCAGATGCAAGGAAGCACCAAGTTCGTACGTCCATGCTGTTTCGGGAACAAGGCTTGAATTGCCAATGTTGGACGGGTCACGGTAATACAAATCGGTGTAAGTCGGTACGCGGAACGATTGACCAACCGACGCTCGCAGCGCTATTGTTTCGTTCACCTGCCAGCCAATATCAACGCTTGGGGAAAGATTAAATATCCATGCGGTGCTATCAGTACGATTATCAATGCGTGAAACAGTCGGAAGCGTAGTTCTATTCCAGAGCGCTGTTGCGCCAAATTCTACAGTGAAGTTCTCAAGCGGCTTCCACTGGTGTTCCGCGAACAAACTCAATCGGGTGCGCTGCCGTGCGCCGAGGTTCGAGCTTTGGAGCGTATCAAGCGCTGCTTCACCACCGATAACCGTTGCGCCAAGCACAGAATGCACAATTGCCTGCGCTTCTGCGCCGTAGGTGTTGCTTTCGTGGTTATTGCGGTAAAATGACGGGTTTTCGCGGCGAAGGATAAAATAATCTGTGTTGCGTCGCCAGTAAACACGCGCTGTTAATGGTACTGCGCCGTTAATTTTTGCCGTAAGGTGTGTCAGAAGCGTTTTCGTTTCCTCATACTGCGTTGGAAATCGTACGGAATAAAAACTGTTCGCGCCAAACTTTTTCTCAATATAACTTGCGCCCGCTTCGAGCGAGAACGCCTCGCCGTTTGATACATCGGCATTGCCTGAAACAGTCAAAATGTCAAAGTCCGTGTTTGTACGGCTCCCAGCATTATTAAGGCTATCTAACGAAGGAGAGCCATCGGCTTTGCGGCGCGAAACAGAAAAACGGTTGCCAATGCGGGTTTCACCGAGCTGAACGGGCGCAGATGCCGAAAGCGATAGTTCCCACAGCCCGTATTGCCCGCCCATCGCTTGCAACCGCGCAAATGTTTCTTTGTGTTTGCGGGTGAGAATGTTGATAGCACCGCTAAACGCATTCGGTCCGTATTGCCGCGAGGCAGGTCCTTTCAAGACTTCGATCCGCTCAATATCGTCTAACACCAATGGCACATTAAAGTTGTGATGCCCCGTCTGAGCATCCATCATTTTGATACCGTCCACCAGCACAAGTGTTTGCTCGAATGTCCCACCACGAATACTAACATCTGATTGTACGCCCATCGCTCCACGCTGCCGCACGTCCACTCCAGCAATGGTTTGAAGAAGTTCTTCGATGCTCCGTGCCGCAGAGCGCTCTATGTCTGCCCTGTTGATGACGATAACCGTATGACGTGGATTCGTCCCGTCATTGGGAAGACGGCTTCCCGTCACAACTACATCGCGGTTCAGGTTGTATGATTTATTTATTGTTGTTGTGTCTGGCTGTGCTAACACATTCACGGCATGAAATATTACCATGAGTGCAGCACAGAAAATTGTTGTTTGTCTATGACGATTAGACATGCGTATCTTCTTCAACAATAGTCTCCGATTCTTGAATGTGAGTAAGAGGTTGTTCGGTTGCTTCTTCCGTGTTCATCTCGGTTGTGGTTACGTCCAAATGCGCGTTTTGCAAGCGTAAGAGCGCGATGCGCTGGTCGCGGCGTTGTTTGGCGAGATGTCGTAAATCCGTTACTTTATCGGCTTCATCCATGATTTCCACGCCGAGCAGTGTTTCCATTACGTCTTCCATCGTGAGCAATCCCTCAACACCACCGTACTCATCCACGACCACAAACAAGTGTTCGCGGCGTTCGAGAAAGTTTTCGAGTGCTTGGTCGAGTTGGATGTTTTCGGGGATAAAATATACCTCGCGGGCAATGTCGCGTAAGGTGCAATTTGCTTTGTCGTTCACCATTGCCCAGAGAACATCTTTTGCCAGCACGTAACCCGTGACGGAATCAAGAGAGTCATTTTCGCAGACGGGGAAACGCGAGTACTGGCGGAGTTCTGGCAACGTAATGGCTTCGTGAATCTTCGTATCCGCATCGCAACTAAACACGACCGTACGAGGTGTCATGACATCCGAAACCTGGACATCGCTAAAACGGATGATATTCTTGAGAATGCGGTATTCACCAGCATCAAGCGAACCTTCTTCGTGAGCGGTTTCGAGAATCTCGTCGAGTTCTTCGCGGGTAGATTCTTCATACGCTGGCGGCACAACGGCTTTATAGAAGCGTTGTACTACTTGCACGAGCGGTTTGGTAATGAGCAGAATGAAAGAAATTCCTTGCACGGTAAAGCGTATAGAACGGCTTGCAAAGCGTTCCCCAAGCGCCCTCGGCAACAAGTGTCCGAAAAACAGCAACACTGTTGTTGTTGGCAACGCAAAAAAACCAACTTCCATGCTGGAAAAATGCAGCGTCGCGTACCATCCAATGCTTATACAGCCAAGCGTGTAGATAAGCACGTCGGTAATAAACAGTGCAGTTTTGGGTGTGTGGATATCGCGTTTGTAGTCAAGCAGCGTTTGAGCGTGTGAATGCCCTTGTTCGGCAAGCTCTGAGAGGCGATTGTGGGAAATCGCCGACAATGCTGCTGACAGGAACGAACACATTCCCGTGACAGCAACCGTACAAAGTGATATAATAACAAGTTCAACCATAGAAAACGTCAGCAGCCACAGCAAGTTCGGCACGACTAAATAAAAAAGCGCTTTATGAGGTTTATCGTCCCCAAAAGCGCTCTCTCATTTTTGATGCTTTTTTACAATGTGATGTCAAGCTGGCTCAATTTTTCTTGTGCAACTTCTCTGGTAAGTTCACCGCTCAGAGCTTTATTCAGCAAGTCCGTCATTAGGCTCACGCGCTTCTGTTCCACACTAAGGGATGAGAGCAGCTTCACCTTTGCAATCAACAACTTGTCTTCAATAGGCTTGCTCAGAAAGTCATCAGCTCCGGACTCAATCGCCTTAACTTGATTCGACACATCGTTGAGAGCAGTGACGATCACCACCGGGATCCGAGCAGTTCTTGGGTCAGCCTTCAAGCGTTTTACGGTTTCGTAGCCATCTAAACGCGGCATCATTACGTCCAGAACAATGGCATCAGGGATTTCTTCCTGCACCTTTTCCAAGCACTCAATGCCGTCGTATGCCTCTTTAACAATGTATCCTGCAGGGGTCAAATAACGGTTGAGAAGTTTGGTTGTAATCTTATTGTCGTCCACAACAAGCGCTAATGGCTTCATATCGTATCCGAAGATTTAAGAGTTTGACAGAGTTAACAATTTCAGAGGAGCAAACCGAAATGGGATTATTCATTAGGTACAAGATAATAATCTTCTGACAATTATACGCAAAAATTTCCGTCCCAAGCGAAATTTTTAGCAATTGTTACCATACAAACATCGTACAAGCCAGTTGATACGCCAAGTAACTTGCTCGATTTCACACCGCAACCTGTATTTGTGCGGCTTTGTGGGCGGTCATATCTTCTATAAACTGCCGGAAAAGATAGTCGGAATCATGTGTGCCGGGCGCAGCTTCAGGGTGGTATTGAACACAGAAGACCGGATATTGCTTGTGCCGGAAGCCTGCACACGTCTGATCGTTGAGGTTGATGTGCGTAAGCTCAAGCTCTGGAGGCATCGTGGCAATATCTACGGCAAACCCGTGGTTTTGTGAGGTTATCTCGATTTTACCAGTCATTAAATTTTTAATTGGGTGATTTAACCCGCGATGCCCAAATTTCATCTTGTACGTTGTCGCGCCGTAGGCAAGCCCCAAAAGCTGGTGTCCCAAGCAAATGCCAAAAATAGGCTTTTCTGTGAGGAGCTGGCTAATCGTCTCAATCGCGTATCCAACGGCGGCGGGGTCACCCGGACCGTTAGAAAGGAAGATGCCATCGGGATCGAAGGCTCGAAGGTCTTCTGCGGAAGTCGTTCCCGGAAAAACAGTCACCTCACAACCATAACTTGACAACCGACGTAAAATATTGCGTTTAATGCCGAAATCCAATGCTGCCACACGCAAGTTTTTTGGCGAACGGTAGCCATTGACGGACAGAATAAGTGGTTCAGCCGCATCATGTTTCCAGACGAATGGCTGTGCAGTTGTCACTAAACCCGTTAAATCAAGTCCTTCCATGCTTGGCACAGTGCGGGCGCGTTCCACAAGCAAGTCGTCGTCTGTCTGCTTCGCTGAGATAATGCCTCGCATAGCTCCTTCGCTCCGCAAAACCCGCACTAACGCTCGCGTGTCAATGCCCTCAATGCCAATGATATTGGACTGCTGCATGTATTCGCCAAGTGAATGCGTAGCACGCCAGTTGGAGTATGTCTGTGAGTATTCCCGTACAATAAGCCCCTCTGCCTGCACACGGTCGGATTCCACATCGTGAATGTTCACGCCGTAGTTGCCAATGTGCGGATACGTAAAGGTAATCATTTGCCCTTTGTAGCTGGGATCGGTCAGCACCTCTTGATAGCCAGACATCGCGGTATTAAAAACAACTTCGCCAGTAGCTTCTGCGTTCAAGTCACCAAAACCATTACCATGAAAGACCATGCCATTCTCAAGGGCGAGACAAGCATTGAAAGGGGACATAATCGGTAGAAAACAAATTCGTCTATAAAAAAACAGTGGATTTTGGAATATATTACGGTGTTCACAACACCAGCCAAACATGCTAAAGTACAGAAATTTCAACTTTTACACAATGCTTGGTTTGAGTTTGGCTGAAACCTTCCATGCCGGACAGCGGTAGGGGCATCCCCGAATCAAGGTTTGGCAGCACCTCTAACGCTTTTTCATAATTTTTATCCCGCTCAAAGCTGCACAGCTTGAATTCAAGCAGTTTTATAAAACCATCACAAAGGAATATTCTCATGGCAGACAGAATCAACGGCATTCATCACATCACAGCGATTGCTGGCGACGCAAAGCGAAATCTGGATTTTTACACGAAGGTTTTGGGGTTGCGCCTTGTCAAAAAAACGGTCAATTTCGACGACCCGCACACATACCATTTTTACTACGGCAATCACGGAGCCGAGCCGGGAACGATTCTTACGTTTTTCCCGTGGGCGGGCATCCAGCAAGGGCGGCGCGGCACAGGGCAAGCGACCGAAACGCAATTTTCCGTTTCGGCGGACGCATTTGGCTTTTGGGTGGAGCGTTTCAAACAACACAACGTCACGTACAACAACCCCGCAAGGCGCTTCAACGAAGAATATTTGACGTTTCTCGACCCTGATGGTTTGAAATTACAGCTCGTGGGAAATTCGTCAGACAAGCGCGAGCCATCACACAACGGTGACATCCCCGACGACAAGGCGATTCGTGGTTTTCATGGTGTGACGCTGACGCTTGAGCACTACGAACGCACGGCTTCGTTGTTGACAGACGTGTTTGGCTACACACTTGAGCAGACAGAAATAAATGCCCACCGTTTTACGACTGATGCGAGCGCAAACGCCGCCGTTGTAGATTTGGTCAGCGTTCCGGGCGAGCATCGTGGTTTAAATGGAGGCGGCACAGTTCATCATGTGGCGTTCCGCGTAGAAAACGATGATGTGGAATTGCGTTTTCGTGAAAAAATCGCCAATTTGGGTTTTACTATAACGCCACAGATAGACCGTCAATATTTTCATTCGCTCTACTTCCGCGAGCCGGGCGGCATTTTGTTCGAGATTGCAACAGACAATCCTGGTTTTACGGTAGATGAGCCATTTGAGTCGCTTGGGCAATCGCTGAAACTGCCACCGCAGTACGAGCAATCACGGGCTGAGATTGAAGCGCGTTTGGCTACGTTGGATTGACGAAACAAAATATCGCAACATTCATGTTTTTCCGAATACCGTAACACATTTACTATGGCTTCAAACCATCTCTCAGCGCCCAAACAAACATTTTCGTTGATTGTGCTTGTTCTAACGCTTGCGCTCTGTGCTGTGGCGTACTGGCTAACACATTGGAGCTTGTATTTGCTGTGGATGCTGGCAATCACCCTTACTACATTTGTATTCTACGGCTTCGACAAACGGCAGGCGGGCGGCGGTGCTGGTCGTGTGCCGGAGATAGTATTACATGGTGCATCGCTTGCGGGTGGCTTTCTGGGTGGATGGCTTGGGCGGTTGGTGTTTCGCCATAAGACACAAAAGCCTGTATTTACGGTTGTTTTGATTGTGGCGACGGTGCTTCATTGTGTGCTGTTCTATGTCCTTGCGATCCGCAAAACGCTATAAAACTCTCTATGACATCAGATTTCCAACACCGCTTTGTTGCAGCCACCGAGGGCGACCCGCGCACCGCAATCACGCTATTGCTTCTGCACGGTACGGGCGGTGACGAGCATGATATGATACCTATTGGCGCAATGTTCGGCAAAGGCGTGAATCTACTTAGCCCGAAGGGAAAAGTTTCGGAGTTTGATTCAGCACGGTATTTTCGACGCTTGGCAGAGGGCGTATTCGACGTGGAAGATTTGAAATTTCGCACGACGGAATTGCGCGATTTTATCGTAGAAGCCGCAGCAACCCACAATTTTGATGGGAAGCGGGTTGTGGCGCTTGGCTACTCGAACGGTGCGAATATTGCCGGCAGTATGCTTTTGATGTACCCTGATGTTTTGGCGGGCATGATGCAGTTTCGACCAATGATTCCGTTCGAGCCTTCGCCAGAATTCACGATTCTCGGAACGCCCGTATGTATTTCGTCCGGCGCAACCGACTTCACCGTCAGTCCCGAAGAACGGCAGCACTGGTCACATATCCTAACGATGGCTGGTGCAGACGTGACGACATATATTGTAGATGCCGGACATAATCTTACACAAACCGACGTAACAAATGCAATAGCTTGGTTTCATGAACGTTTTTAATCGGTACAACAGTTATTGGTTATCACAAGGCTTATTATTTTATCGTACTTGAGAGGAATTACCCAATGAAAACATTCATGGTCACTATCAATCTACCGTCAGCAGAAAAAGTCACTGCCGAATTTGTCTCGCTTATTCCCGAACAGCGAATACAGGTAAACAAACTTATGCAAAGTGGCGCACTGACGGATTACGCCTTGTCGTCGGACAGGGGACGTTTGTGGGCGGTGATGCAGGCGGAATCGGAATCAGAAATTTACGACCTTATTGGCTCGTTTCCGCTTCGGAAGTTCATGGAGCCGGACGTGCAAGAGCTTATGTTTCACAACAAAATGCTCGCAAATTTTCCTGTATTATCGTTGAATTAACATTGTGATGTGTAGAAGCTTTCTTTTGATGCCCGTTCTGTATGTTGCAGAATGGGCTTTTTTATGAATGGTAGGTGAAGATTATGCTCTAAGCGAAATTTATGGCGAAAATTAAGCGGACTTTCCTATTTTTGCTCGTGGATACGACGTTTTTCACGTCATCCTTTGGTTTCATTCTTTCGGAGTCGCTGCTATGACCGCAACAGCAACACAACCCAAAACAACATATCGCTATCAATCCGGCTTTGGCAATGAATTTGCTACCGAAGCTCTTCCAGGTGCTTTGCCACACGGAAAAAATTCCCCACAAAAGGTTCCCTACGGTCTTTACGCCGAACAAGTGAGCGGAACAGCATTTACTGCGCCACGCGGACAGAACAAACGCACGTGGCTTTACCGTATTCGTCCGTCGGTCGTGCATACGCCGTTTAAGGCGATGGAAAGCGGCTTGGTTCGCGCCACACCGTTTGACGAGGTATACACGCCGCCCAATCAACTGCGCTGGAATCCGCTCCCAGAGCCACCTGCAGGAACAGATTTCGTGAGTGGTATGGTGACAATAGGCGGCAACGGCGATTTTAACACGCATTCAGGGCATGCAATTCATCTGTATGCCGCGAATGCTTCGATGCAAGGTCGGTATTTCTACAATGCCGATGGCGAATTGCTGATTGTACCGCAGAAAGGGCTTCATATCGTGCGTACCGAGCTTGGCGTATTGGAAGTTAATGCTGGTGAGATTTGCGTGATTCCGCGCGGTATTAAATTTCTTGTGGAAGCGCCAGAAGGCGTTTTGCGTGGCTACATTTGTGAGAATTATGGTTCGCCGTTCCGGTTGCCGGATTTGGGACCGATCGGCGCAAATGGGCTTGCAAACCCGCGTGATTTTGTGTCGCCCGAAGCAGCATTCGAGGAGCAAGAAGGTGATTTTCAGGTCGTGGCGAAGTTTCAGGGACAGCTTTGGTCAGCAAGCATTGACCATTCGCCGCTCAACGTCGTGGCTTGGCACGGTAATTATGCGCCGTACAAATACGACCTAAAGCTCTTTAACACCATCAATACCGTCAGTTTTGACCACCCCGATCCTTCGATTTTTACGGTGCTGACCTCCCCAAGCGAGATTCATGGCACGGCGAATATTGATTTTGTGATATTCCCGCCGCGCTGGATGGTGGCTGAACACACGTTCCGTCCACCGTGGTTCCACCGCAATTTTATGAATGAATTCATGGGTTTGATTTACGGTGTCTATGATGCCAAAGAAGAGGGCTTTGTGCCAGGTGGATGCAGCCTTCACAACTGTATGAGTGGTCACGGACCGGATTCGGCAACGTACGAAAAAGCCGTGAATGCCGATTTGAAGCCGCATTACATTGATGCAACGTTGGCGTTCATGTTCGAGACGCGCTTTGTAACAAAGATTACGAAGTTTGCGGCAGAAAGTGGAACGCTACAAGAGGATTATTATACGTGCTGGCAAGGCTTAAAATCGGGTTTTGACCGCACGTGGCAGCCGAACGGTAGTCACTAACGGGTGGCAGACATTTCATTTGTTTGAGGATGAAAAGATGGTCACGCTTCGTTGAAGTGTGACCATCTTTTTTAACCATGCTTTTTATTTATGGCATCATTCCGAATTTCTTCATTCGTGCAATCAAGGTTGTGCGCTTGATGCGGAGCATTTCGGCGGCTTTTGTTTTGTTGCCACTCGTCATTTCTAACGCACGAAGGATGTGTTCTTTCTGAGCGTCGTCAATAGAAAGAATGGGGTCATCTTCGTTAGCAAAAAGCCGCGAAGGTAGATTAGATGAAATTGGCGGTGCTAGTATGGGCTGCCTTTCATCGTTTGTCACCTCTGGCACGAGGTCTTGCGTAAGCACCAAGCGTCGTACAAGGCTTTCTAATTCCATCACATTCCCCGTCCACTGCTGTTGCATCAAGGATTGAAGCATCGTTGAGGGTAATTCTCCCAATGTATCACTGCGACCAAATTCTGCCGCCACCATCTCACGGTAATATCCCACGAGTACGGGGATGTCTTCGCGGCGTTCATTCAGCGAGGGAATCGTCACACGCAAGCTGCTTACCGCAAAAAATAGTTCGGGATGGAACGTTCCCGCTTGCAGCGCTTGTTCGGCAGATGTGTCACCGTCGCGCCCACAGCCGATAATCAAACGAGCATTCGTATTGTGCAGAGTATTGTGAAGTGTTGACGGCATGGTCGGTTGATTCTGTCCGCGAAGCCGCATCTGTGCTATCTGCGTAAGACGGGCGAGTTTTGCTTGCAGAGGCATTGCTGCTGCCGCAATATCATCTATAAATAATATGCCGCCTTGTGTTTGAGCAATGACACTCTTTTGAGGGTTCTGTTGCGAGTTTTGTTGGGAATTGCTACCAAATAGATATTGGTCAAGCTCCGCTTCCGAAAAGTCTGAACATACTACCGCATGAAACGGTTGTGCTGCACGGTTACTCATGCCGTGAATGATACTTGCAATCTCCTCTTTGGCTGAACCAAAACCGCCTTCAAGCAAGACTGGCACTTCGTATTGCGCCGCAAGTTCAATTTGACGACGCAATCGCTGTACTGCACCAGATGTTCCCGACAGGATGCCCGTTTGGAGCGGCGTTTGCGATTTCCGATCATTGTCAAAACGTACCGACGGAACAGCTGTTGCCGGAATTTCTACGACGGGAATTGGTTGCGGTTGTTGTGCAGATTCTTTTATCGCGGGCATCACCACTGGACCGGGAACTACTTCGCTCCGCGTTTCGGGTGTTGTCGGGGCAGTTGTCATGCCATTCTGTGGCGTTTCGGAGGAGCCGAGCGCAGAGATTTGCTGGCTCAGTGCAGGCAGATGTTCCTTGCCATTTGCTGTTTGTTCGCTAATGGCAGCCCAGTAACGATGCACCATTTCGCGCATTTGTGTGAGGGCTTCCTCGCCAATGCCTGTGTTCAAGGCTTCTTTGTAGAGGTCGTGCGAAAGCGTTGCGTGAGAGTGGTTAAGGCGTACGTAGCCATCATACATAAGTGGTAGCAGAAGTCGCATGACTGCTTGCGTGGAGATGTCCAAAATTTCCGCTATAAGATGTAGTGCGATTCCGTGAACCGAAGGCGTTTCCAGCACAACAAGCAATATCAACATTTGCTGCATTTCCTCGCTCATGGCACGGATATTTGTGACAATCAGTGTCGTGAGAGACAGTGGTAATGAGGGCTGTATGTCATCAAAACGTTCAATATCTGTTGCCCAGACGCGGTTCATACGAACAAGAACGTTGTTGCGAATCAGGAACCGCAAGGTCTCTTCAAGAAAGAGCGGGTGTCCTTTAGTAAGGCTGTAGAGTTCTTTGTAAAATTCGGGGCTGAAGGCGCAACGCCCCAACATCTCGCTACAAAACAAGGGCAGGTGTGGTGGCATTAGGTTCGAGAGCGTGAGAGATTGTGCTTTCCCGCCGAATACTGCCAATTGCGAACGATGTGCGGCAATCACCCGAATGCTGCTTCGTGCGGCACGTTCAGAGAAGAGTAAGCGTTTAATAGCATCACGCAGAGCCTCATTCAAAAATTCACTGTCGTCAATCACAAATAATATTAGACTATCGGATTCACCGTGTTCTGGCTTGTGCCTACGTTCAAGAGCTGCCTGCGCTTCTTGCACAATCACTTGCTGAAGTTGAACACCGATATTAGTTTCTTGTGCGCCGTCAACGTAAATCACACGGGCGTTCGCCGTGTGTTGGAGTGAGTGAAGAATCATCGTTTTTCCCAAGCCCGGTTCACCAGAAATTTCTAATACTGGCGCTTCTTCTGTGTCAATGCGGATATTTGCGATTGCCCCCAGAGCGGCATCTACGCCAACTGGATGCACGGGCGATAAGATACAGGGTGTTTCTGCAACGGTTCCAACGGCATCGGGTACGACAACCTGCCGTGCGACGAGGAAATCAAGCGCTTCGCGGATGGAAAAAAAACGCATAGAACGCTCATGTTCTACGAGACCACAAAGCCACTGCCCGACTGCATCCGGCAAAAGCGGTGCGGTTTCGGTGAGTGCTTGAACCACAAGATGCGAAAGCATTCCAGATGCCTCCACTGCCGCAATATCAGCAAACACCTTGCCCGTGAGGGTTTCATAGAGTAGCACACCGAACGAATACATATCCGCACGTGCATCAATAGGGCGACTACTCGTGAGTTCCGGTGCGTCATAGCGACCACGTTCCAAGGGCGAGGCACTCGTAATGCTCGGCATCCAGTGAGCAAGGGCAATACGGGTACGATTCGTCGTCACATCCACAAGAATACTCTGCGGCGATAGACACCGCAATACCCGCCGCAACCCATGAACGGCGGCTAACGCACTGCATACATCCACAATCACCGCCGTGATAACACCCGTCATTCGCAGCGATGCAAGCGGCACGTCGGCAAGAGGTGTTCCCTCCACGTCTTCAAAGGTCACGAACGGATATTCATCGCTGGTTGTGCCAACGTCATAGACGGCTGCCAGCGCGGGATGTGCAAGTTTTCGTAATGCGGCAGCTTCCGTCAAGAGAAACGATTTTTCAGCATCATCGCTCGTAAAAAACACACGCATCAGCACCACGTGCGTGCGCTCCTTATCGAAGCAGCGCACAAGCTGTGAGCCGTCGTTTTTGTCAATCGTTTGAACGTTGGAATAGCGTGAATCAGAAAAAACAATCATGTCGTCTTCAAAGTTCGAGGTTTGGAAATCGTCGCACGGGCGGATGTACAAGATTGAATGTACAAGATTTTGTCTGTTCAAAGATAACGCAGAATCACTAAATTACATATCGTTTCGTTTTTTTGACAGGTTTTCTTTCAGAAACTGTTTCTTGAGCATTATGCTTCAGCTTTCGTTCCGCTCCAAACTCATGATTGGTTACACGGCGATTGTGGCGATTCCGCTTGCTGTCTTCGGTGTGGTGAATTTTGTGACTGTTTCCCAGGAACTCAATAGTAATCTGGACGGTTCGTTGCTGCAAGTAGCGTTCTCGTTAGGGAGCATCATCAAGGACAAACAGCGCGAAACGCAACAACCATTAAAACCTTTTGATGCTGACCGCGCCGAACGTTCGCTAAAGCGCGTCAAAGCTCATAGTGATGACTATTTAGCATTTTTGCGTGAGCAAACGCGCCGGAAATTTGTTGGACCCATCTTGCCGCCCAAAGACACCACACAAGCACCTGACAAGGCAGATGCCGTTTGGTCTGCGGTCTATGAGCGCATTTTACTAAACCCCAAAAATTATTTTATTCAGGTTGCCGATACAAGCAGCGTTGTGGTTTGGCGCTCTGAAAACCTACAGCGCAATACACTTCCTCTGCCTTCCGCTGCCATGGTTGCAGGTGATACGTTGCCGTTCCACTACGTTGCACCACGCTATGAATTAAAAAACTCTACAGGACGACAACGATTGCGGCTTGTGGTCTATCACGCGGGCAACGTGCAGATTTCCGTCGGCTATCCGGTGGACGAGGTAGAAAGTACACTTGGTGATCTATTCTCGACGCTTACGGTGACGATTCCATTCGTGCTGGCGGCGGCAATCATCGGTGGATGGCTGCTTGCACGGTATTTTGTGCAACCGGTGGAAGACATCACCCGCACAGCACATGAAATCACGGCACACAACCTGAGCCAACGCCTCGTCGTGCGCCCCGTCAACGACGAACTTACACGCCTTGCGCTTACATTAAACGCGATGATTTCGCGTCTAGAAGATTCATTCAAGCAAATACGTCAGTTCACGGGCGACGCATCGCACGAACTCCGCACACCGCTTGCCATCTTGATGGGCGAACTTGAAATCGCACTGCGTTCGCAAAAATCTCCGCAGGAATATCAGGAAATCATTGGGAGTGCGCTGGAGGAAGTAAATCGTTTGTCGCAAGTTGTTCAAAACCTACTTGAGCTTTCACAAGCTGATTCGGGGCAGGTGACTATCCTCTGCGAACCCGTGAACATCAGCCGGATGCTGGATGACATCACCGAAGACGCTATGATTCTTGCCGAAGAACGCGACATCACGGTGCAATACCGCACGATTCCTCCTTCGTTGGAAAACGTTGTTCTACAAGGAGACAAAGTCCGCTTGCATCAGGCATTGCTGAACGTGATTGACAATGCTATTAAATATACGCCAAGCGGTGGGCGCGTGGTCATCACGCTTGAGCAAGAAGAAGCAGACGAAAACCACAACTACGCACGAGCGCTTGTATCGGTGAGCGATACCGGTGTTGGAATTCCAGCAGAAGACATGCCGCGCATTTTTGACCGATTCTACCGTGTGGATAAGGCGCGGTCGAAGGAAGCGGGTGGGCACGGACTTGGGCTTTCGATTGTGAAATGGATTGTAGAGGCGCACGAGGGTACAATCCACGTGCAAAGCCACGTCGGGCGCGGAACCACATTTTTTATCCGCTTGCCGCTTGTGCAATTATCGGAACACCCATCACCGCTGGCAGAATTTGCTGTCCCTGAAAGTGTTGGAAAATCCGTACTTTTGTCCTGATTAATTGTTGAATATTTGGTCATGTATCATTGGTTTATTTGTGAAGGTTTATTTGTGAACACAGCAGCATTTACCGTCGAAGAATTACGCGGGCTTTTCGGAGAACAAGCAACAGCAAGCCTGTCGAGCGATTGGGTATGCGTGGGCGTTTCGACGGACACGCGGACGTTGCAAGCGGGAAACCTTTTTGTGGCGCTGCGAGGAGAAAATTTCGATGCTCACACACTTGTTGTGCAAGCAGCACAAAAAGGCGCTTTGGCGGCAATTATTGAAAAATCTTCGCAAGGCGACCATTTTGAAGGCGAGATTCCATCAGGCTTTCCGCTTATCCGCGTGGAAAACACGCTCCACGCGCTTGGTGCGCTTGCGCACGAGCATCGTTGCCGCTTCGAGATTCCCATTATTGCCGTAGCAGGCGCTGCGGGCAAGACTACCACCAAAGACATGACTGCACACGTGTTGGCACGGGAATTTGGTGCGGAGGCGGTTCTCAAGACGGAAGGAAACCTGAACAATCAAATTGGAGTGCCGCTCACACTTTTGCGTTTGACAGAAAACCATACGGTAGCGGTTGTGGAAATTGGCACAAACGAGCCGGGCGAAATTGAGATTTTGAGCAATATCGTTCAGCCTACGCATGGCGTTATCACAAACATCGGCAAAGAACATTTGGAAAAACTGCTCGACCTCGACGGCGTGGAACGCGAAGAAACAGCACTCTTCCGCTTTTTGGAGCAAACGGGCGGCACGGCGCTGATTAACGTGGACGACGACCGATTGCGAAAACAGACCTCCTATCTGGCTTCACATCTGACCTACAGCCTGGAACGCAAAGCAGATTTAACTGCAACGGTAGAAATGTCGCCCACAGCAGAGCCGTTTTTGGCATTCACGTATAGGCTTGGTACGAACCGCAACGCAAAATGGGCATCGGCGGGCGTTCAGCTTCACGCGGTCGGAACGGCGATGGCGCAAAATGCGCTTGCTGCTGCGGCTGTGGGGTGTTCGCTTAGCATGAGTATTGCGGCGATTTCGGCAGCGCTGACGAGCTTTCGCCCAACAGCTTCCGAAGCGGGTTACGGGCGAATGGTTACACAAGAGTGGCGCGGCATCACTATTGTGAACGATTGCTACAACGCGAATCCCATCTCGATGAGGGCTGCTTTGGAAGCCTTACGTTCTATGCAGCCCGCTCAAGCAACGAACAAGCGCGTGGCAATGCTTGGCGATATGCGCGAACTTGGCGATGCGTCGTTCGAGGAACACTGCGCGTTGCTGCAAAAACTACGGAGCGATGCATCGTTGGCAGCAGTCGTTCTAACGGGCGGCGAAATGGCAAAAGCATATCAATCGCTTCAAACTGCGCTTACGAGCAAGTTCACCTACTGCGAAACAAAACCGCAATGCGCTGAACTGCTGATGAAGCTGCTCGCAAGTGGTGATGTGTTGCTCATTAAGGGTTCGCGGGGCATCAAGTTAGAAGAAGTGTTGTCGCTGCTTGCGGTATCAGTGCTATAAAAATTCTTTTTGCTATGGTTGCGATTACCACGAAGGATAGCGTGACTTCTACTCTCGTTGATGGGGTTTGTACAGGAAACATAAGAGATTGTGAAGGGTGTGGGGAAGGACGTTATTTGATAGGAATGGCAAGAACCCTTGCCAAAGCTATTTCTAACGCGCTCACCGTGTCTATATCCACCTCGCCGAGTTTTCGCACAAAACGGGTCGTAGAAAGAGAACGTACTTGAAAACAATCAGCGGCAGACGCTTTAGAAAGCCTATTGTCAGTGTCGGGTACAAGTTCTACAAGCCAAGGCGTGTTGGCGTAATGCGGCTTCCAATCGGTCATCGGTACAACAACACGCAAAGGCAGAATCCCCAACTCGTCATCGCTGACGACAAGCGCAGGGCGTGTTTTTCGGATTTCCGCACCAAGCGTTGGGTCGAGGTTCACAAACCAGATTTCAGTGCGCTTCATGGAAATCCTCGCTGTCAAGAGCCGTAAATGCGGTAAGTTCTGTGTCGGTCTGGTAATCATGCAACATTTGCTCTGCTGCTTCTGAGAGCGAGATTTGATGTGGCTTTGTAGATTGTTTCACAATCCACTCTGCTAACAAGATTTGTTCGGTACGCGGCAATTGCCTGATTTCGTCGCGCAGTTGAATGGTACTCATAACGTTTAACGTTAGTCGGTAAATGAGTGATTGGTATTCCGAAATGTACAACAAATATCATTCTTGTTCAAACCATGATATTACGTCTTATCACACTCCTTCTCAGCCTCGCAGCCGCGCCCACGCTGCTCCTTTATGCTGCGTCCTCAGCACCGCAGAAAAAAGACAGTACAGTGCGGCGTGTGTTGTCCTACGCGGAGTTGTTTGCCGAGATGCAGGTGTGCAAGGATACTTTGGCGGTGGGCGCATACATGAATGAATGATATTTTTGAGGAAACAGCATGAAGACCATGATCACACAAGCAAGCATTCAAGCACCATTGAAGGCATTCACGCGAACCGTGCGGAATCTGTATGGCGAGCGTTTGGAGCGTGTGGTGTTGTTTGGTTCTTACGCACGCGGCACGGCGCATGAGGACTCAGATGTAGATGTCGCCGTTGTTCTGCGCGGTGCAGTGCAGCCAATGGAAGAGATTGATGTGATGGTGGATGCGACCTACAGTATTAACTTGGAATACGGCGTACTACTTGCAGTCTATCCTGTGGCTGTCGAGCGCTATTACCATGAATTAAGCCCGCTTCTTATCAACATTCGTAGCGAAGGATTGGTATTGTGAGTTCTCTCCATGGTCAAAGTTTCGCTTACTTGGAAAGAGCAGATAAATACTGCAAGAGCGCAGAATTACTGCTTGATGCAGGTGACTATGAGTCTAGTGTTTCGCGCTCTTACTACGCAATGTTCTTTGCAGCAGAAGCAGCATTATTGACGAAAGGGATGACGCAAAGCACACATTCCGGCATTCATCGGCTTTTTGGAGAACATTTCATTGTTCCGGGTATTTTTCCCGTAGAAATGGGAAGAAATCTTGCACGAGCATTTGGGAAGCGTCAGATTGGTGATTATGAAAGCGAATTTCTTATTTCTCGGGAAGAAGCAGAAAGACTCTGTCAGATGAGCACAGACTTTGTTACCCAAATACGCATTTATCTGAATGAGCAAAACAGCAGCGAGCAAGCATGAGTAACAAAGCTGCTTTGAAGAACATTCGGCAAGAAACAGTTGCCGAAATATACCCTTGAATTCAGGAAGCACATTTTGAACAAAAACACCTTGAACACTATGTGCTATCTCGTTTCCCTCATCATTCTCGCGCTTGCAGTCGCACCACTCGCTGCTGCCCCTGCTGCTAAAAAAGACAGCACGGCGAGGCGTGTGTTGTCCTACGCGGAGTTGTTTGCCGAGATTCAAGCGTGTAAGGATACTGTGTACACATTGGAACACGCCGAGGTGAAATTTAACCCGAATACAGACCAACGGTTTGACGGCTACGATCCGCCGGACACCATTATTGTCAGACCTGCTGTTCGGCTTGACGATATAGAATTTACCGGGATAAAATGGGTGCATTGGGACAAGATACATTTCAAGAAAGAATTTTTTTTGCTGAACTGTTCTTTTCCAGAGTCTCTTCAAACTATCAACTCCACATTTGATGGGCTTGTCATCATATCCTACGTTACTGCGCCCAACATGATTGATTTTGAAGACTGTACGTTTCGCAACGGTGTTACCATAGTAAACACCAGTAACCATCTTGTTGGAATACTGGGTTTTGCCGATTGCACCTTTACGGGAGAATTTCCGCAACGAGCGCGGTGGGTAGCAACACCGACAGAAACTGAATTTCTGTCTCTACGTATTGATCGTTCCGCTATGGAAAAAACAACGGTACGAATTAGCAGATGTTCTTTTTTGAATCCAAGCAAACAAGGTAAGACGTTGATTGCTGATAGTGAGTTTCGCTCCCTGCATATGAAGGACAATACTTTCGATACCGATGTTATCCTCAAAGGCAGTACCATCAACAACACCTTGAGAATACAAAACAATCACTTTAACGGCACACTTGACCTGACGCTGCTCAAACATCCTGGGACAAATACTATCTGTGAGTGGTCAGAGGTTGCGGGTAAATTAGTAGGCAGCGTTGGCAGACCTGAACAGCGCTACGAAGCAAAGTCTGATAGCGAACTGGCGGATATATACGCCTATCACCGCCTGCTTGCTTCGTACAATGATTTATACACCATCTACAAAACACGCGGCGACCGAGAGTCCGCGAATGGCTGCTACATTGCCATCAAAACGATTGAAACCCGCCGTGCGACGTATCTGCACCGCACAACGCCGACGCTCGAAACGTGGTTCGATTGGCGTTTGAACGAACTGCTTGCCACCTTCTCGGACTACGGCACAAACCCCGCAAAAGGTTTGGTCTATATTTTCACCGTTATTCTCGGCTTTACCGCATTATACCTTGTGTTTCCAAGCGAACCGGATAATCTGAGCCGTCAAACATCCTTCGCATTTTTTCACGTTGTAGTTGGCTATTTTTCGACCAGCACAAGCCTCGTTACCCTGAGTAATCACAAGCGCCGCCGCGCATTGGACGACTTACACAACTTTCGCACAACGCTGGAACTATCACGCACAGAGGTTCCGGCATTTATAGCGTGGCTCGGTGCGCCGCTTTATGGATTGAACAAAGGATACATTAGCGTGAGCGCGTGGCTTATTAGTCGGTTTGACATTGTTCCCGGACGGTGGAACGAGCTTTCCGGCAGGCGCAAGCTCTGGACGAGCGCGGCGGTGGGCGCATACATGATAGGTTTCCTTGCATGGGGAGCGGTGATGCGTGTTGTGAATGCGTTTGCTCTCAGCATCAATGCGTTTGTCACCTTAGGCTATGGCGAGATACAGGCGCAAGGAATAGCACGGTATCTGGCGGTCTTGGAAGGCGCGATTGGCTGGTTTTTGCTTTCGATTTTTAGTGTTAGTTTGATAAGTCAGTTGTTGCAATAAATCATATTTCATCACGTATTGTTATCGTTATGGATGCACTGTATCATCTACATTTAGAAGAGCTTACGCCCGAATTTATTGAGGCGTTAAAAACAACATTTCGCGGCGAAACCGAGACCGTCGAACTCACGTTGCATCTTAACTCAAAGCCCGCCAATGCAGAGCTTTTGCGCCGTATTCACAATATCGAACGCGGTGAAAATTTGGTGGGTTTCGAGGGCGACGAGTTCCAGAATTTTGTGGAGCAGTTACTGAAAGCGCCACTGCCAACCGAACAGACAGTATGAGGCGCGTTTCGTTTGAAGGTACTGCCTTTGTGGAGTTCACGGCTTGGTCGCACGACGATAAGCGAGTGTTCCAAAAAATTGCTACGCTCTTGGAGGAGTGCCGCCGTACACCGTTTCAAGGCACAGGCAAGCCGGAGCCGCTTAAACACGGTGCATATCGTGGATATTGGTCGCGGAGGATAACGGAGAATCACCGTTTAATCTACCGTGTAACCGATGAAGATGTCTTTATTGCTGGTTGCAAAGGGCATTATGGTTAATATTTTTTTCTCACATAACAACCCACAGAGCAATACGTTTATGGCAGAATTTTATCGCGGGGATTTTTCCGTCAGCACCGACAAAACAAAGCTACAGCTTGACGTTATTCACCGCTTTCTGAGCGAGGAATCATACTGGTCGAAGGGTATTCCACGCGAAGTGGTGGAGAAATCTATCGAGCACTCCTTGTGTTTTGGGTTGTACGACGAAACAAACGAGGAGCATCCGCAGCAAATCGGCTTCGCACGGCTCGTCACCGACCGCGCCACATTTGCCTATCTGGCAGATGTGTTTGTGCTGCCATCGTATCGCGGGCGCGGGCTGTCAAAATGGCTGATGGAGTGCATCGTGGGATTGCCGGAACTGCAAGGCTTGCGGCGCTGGATGCTTGGTACACGCGACGCACATTCGTTATACGCCCAATTTGGCTTTGCACCGCTTGGCAATCCTGAACGCTTTATGCACCGCCATAACCCCGATGTGTATCAATCATCACTATCATAGGCAAGCAGAATGCAACAACCAACAATTCACGATATAGCGCGGCTCTTGGAAGCAAGTATTGATGGTTCTTCGGAGACTGCGATTTCGGGTGTAAACAAAATTGAAGAAGCCGGAACGGGCGAAATCACCTTTTTGTCGAATCCGAAATATGCAAAATTTGTTGCTACCACAAACGCCGCTTGTATTCTGGTCTCTACGGACTATTCTCCTTCGGAGATAGTTTCTGCAACGCTTTTGCGCGTGAGCGACCCGTATTCAGCATTTTTGCAGGTCGTGAAGCTCTTCACGCCGGAGCAAGGTATAGAGCCAAGTTTTCGGCATCCGTCGTCGGCTGTACACGAAACCGCACAGATTCACGCTTCGGCACATGTTGCCGCACACGTAAGCATTGGCAAGGGTTGTGTGATTAGTGCAAACGTGGTGCTTCATGCGGGCGTGGTGCTGTACGACGGCGTGAGCATTGGTGCGGGTACGACGCTTCATGCAAACACCGTATGTTATCAGAGCGTGAGTATTGGCGAGCGGTGCATCATTCACGGGGGCTGCGTGATTGGCGCGGATGGATTTGGATTGGCAGAACAGAAAGATGGTTCATTTTTGAAAATCCCGCAAATTGGCACGGTAACAATTGGCGACGACGTTGAAATCGGCGCAAACTGCACTATTGACCGCGCTGCGATGGGTACAACGCGAGTAGAAAATGGCGTGAAACTTGATAATCTTATTCACGTGGCGCACAATGTCGTTATCGGCGAACATACGGCTATTGCAGCACAGGCGGGCATTTCGGGCAGCACGAAGATTGGCAAACGGAACCGCGTGGCAGGGCAAGTAGGCTTTGTGGGGCACATTTCTACGAGCGACGACGTGATTGTCTATGCTCAATCCGGCGTTGCTAAATCCATTGCTCACAAGGGCGTATATTTCGGTTCCCCTGCCATAGCTGTCGTGGACGAACTCAAGCAACAAGCGGCACTCAAGCAATTGCCTGAGCTGTTAGCGGAAGTGCGGCGCTTGAAGCAAGAACTGGAAATACTGAAGATGGAAATATCAAAAACGCAGGAATAAAAAGGATTATCATGCAATTCATCAACCCAAAAACAGATTTTGCGTTCAAAAAAATTTTTGGCTCCAAGGAAAGCACCGATGTACTCAAAAGTTTTTTGAATGCGATAGTCTATAACGAACAGCCGATTATTTCGTCGTTGGAAATACTCGACCCGTATCTTGCGCCGCAAATACGCGGCATGAAGGAAACGTATGTTGACGTGCGGGCAGTACTCGCGGATGGCACGACGGTGATTATTGAGATGCAGGTTCTTAACGTGGAAGGATTTGAAAAGCGGATTTTGTACAATGCGGCAAAAGCGTATTCGTCGCAACTGCCGGAAGGCGAAAACTATACACTTCTGAATCCCGTTATCGCGCTTACTATCACGGATTTTGTGATGTTCGACACGTACGAACAGCATATTTCGCGGTACATTCTGAAGGAGAAAGAACTCTTCATGGATTACCCGATGTACGATGTGGAATTGGTGTTCGTCGAACTGCCGAAATTCACTCGTAGCCTTGAGGAATTGCAAACGCTTGCCGACAAGTGGCTTTATTTTTTGAAATATGCAAAAACACTTGATGCCGTGCCAGACTCCATGCAGTCTGTGAGCGAGCTAAACAAAGCCTTCTCGACCGCAAACCGCGTGAATCTGAGCAAAGACGATTTGGAAGATATTCAACGACGGGAGATGTTTTTGCATGACCAACACAACGCCCGTACAAAAGCAGAAAAGATGGGATTGGCGAAAGGGCTGAAACAGGGGCTGCAAGAGGGAATGAAGGAGGGAATGAAGGAGGGTGAAAAAAAAGCAGCACGGCAAATTGCCAGCAATCTTTTAGATGTCTTAGATGATGCAACCATCAGCGCTAAAACAGGGCTGAGCGTTCAGGAAATACAGGCGTTACGAAAAGAATAAGCCTATTATTTATTTACCTTATAAAATTATTTTCAACAACATCATGCTCGTTAATCAACGTACTATCAAAGAATCCGTCTCGTTTAGCGGCGTGGGGCTGCACACGGGGAACATCTCAACCGTCACGTTTCATCCAGCGCCGGAAGATTACGGCTACAAGTTTGTGCGCTCGGATATGGCGACAGCACCCGAAATTCCTGCTCTTGTGGATAATGTGATTGACATCTCGCGTGGTACGACGCTTGCCGTGCCAACAGTAGACGGCGAAGCAAAAGCTCATACTGTAGAGCACGTGTTGGCGGCACTTGTCGGCTTGCAGATAGATAATTGCAAAATCGAAATCAACGCAAACGAGCCGCCTGTGGGCGACGGAAGCGCCATGCCGTTTGTAGAAGTTTTGCAAAAAGTTGGGTTCCAAGACCAGAAAGCGCCAAAAGATTATCTCGTGATCGACAAAACCGTGCATTATCACAACGAGGCAAAAGGTGTTGATATTGTGGCGTTGCCAACCGATGATTTCCGCATTACAGTGATGGTGGATTATTTTAATCCGGCGCTCGGAAGCCAGCATACAGGCTTGTTCGACCTTGAGAAGGAGTTTGTGGGTGAGTTTGCTTCGGCGCGGACGTTTTGCTTTTTGACGGAAGTGGAAATGCTCCACAAACAAGGTCTCATCAAAGGTGGTACGCTTGATAACGCCGTTGTGATTGTAGATAAAGAAATGCGTGATGCCGAATTGCAAGATTTGATGCGGCATTTAGGGTTAGATGGAAGTGCAGTGCTTGGTACGAGTGGTTTTTTGAATAACAAAACGCTTCGTTACAAAAACGAACCTGCTCGCCACAAACTTCTTGATATGTTGGGCGATTTGGCATTGGTGGGTGCTCCGATGAAGGCTCAAATCCTCGCCGCCCGTCCGGGACATGCCAGCAATATCGAGTTTGCCCGCAAAGTCCGCAAACTCTATGAACAAAAGCAGTTCATCAAAAAATATCAAGCCCGGAAAGCAAATGACGCGGTGATGGATATTCAGGGCATTTTGAAGGTGATGCCGCACCGTTACCCGTTCCTGATGATTGACCGCATAACAGAGTACGATGCTGAAAACAAGCGCATCATTGGCTACAAAAACGTGACCTTCAACGAGCCGTATTTCACCGGACATTTCCCCGACCGACCTGTGATGCCGGGCGTGATGATTTTGGAAGCGATGGGGCAAACAGGCGGGATGCTGCTTTTGAATACACCTTCCTTCAAAGACGAAACGGGCGAAGGGTTCAACAGCAACAAACTCGTGATGTTTATAGGCATGAACAACGTAAAATTCCGCAAACCCGTTACGCCCGGCGACCAAGTGTTTTTTGATGTGACCATGCTCCGCCAGCGCATGAATACGTTCACTATGGCGGCAAAGGCGCTTGTGGGCGGCGAACTTGTAGCAGAGGCAGAGCTGATGGCGGCAATTGTGGATAGATAATCCGATGAATGCTGACAAAGAAGCGGGCGCTCAAAAAATACTTTGAAAAATGAGCTGTTCGTGCGAAATTACAAGCAATGCTGTTCCCGCTCTATTGCTTTTTGTAACCACCGATTTGCAAGGACTCCCACCATGTTCAACATCGCCCACTTTCCAATACTCTTGTTGCTTTTGTGTGCGTTTGCCCTCGGTTCGCATACAAGAACAGATGCACAACCGCTCTGGCAGGCGATTGGACCCTATAAGCAAATATATCTGCCCACACAAATGGTTGCACAGGGCGACCGTATCAACATCCTCTTCGGCAGCACCAAACTTTCAACCTCATTCAATAATGGGCAAACATGGACGACTTGGGACGCTGCCGTGTATTGGTTTGAATACTGGTTTGGCGGATATGGTGTTAATGAAGCCTATCCTACATCGCTTACAAGTAATAACAATCGTCTTTTTGCACGAGCGACCGAAGAAAGTTCTTTGGGGGGGGTATATATTCAAAACGTATTGGGTTATCATACCTGGAGCCAATGGGAATTCAGTGGATGGATGCCACAAAATGACCCTGTGTTTATAGATACCCTGGCTCTGGTTCGCGCAATAAAATCTAATAATGCAAGCCCGATAAACAATAACCCCGCCAAACAATTCCTCTTTCGTTCCTTCGATAACGGCTCCACGTGGTCAACCGTAGCAACGGTGGGGCTGCCGGACAATGTTCAGTCGTTCGCTGCTGGCAAACGGAGTTTTTTTGCGTTCACCACGCAGGGGATGTTGCGTTCGCAGGACAGCGGCACTTCGTGGAAGCCGTTTGCGCTCCGAAGCGGCTTGTTACGGCTCTTCTTTGTTCATGGTTCTTTGTATGCAACTGGTGATAATTGTTGGCGCTCGGACGACGATGGTAATACGTGGGCGAAAATATCTTCTCCCATTGCCAACAAAGCCTCAGCAACCGCATTCTACGCGGGTAGCCCAGCAACGCAGCGCGTGTTTGCGGCTTCTGGCACGGGATTGTTTGCTTCGGAGGACAGCGGCGCTACATGGACATTGTTGTCTGAGTTGGGTTTTGCCGATGAAGTGCAGGAAACCTCGACGGGCGGGCTGTTTATCAGGGTCGGGGGGAGTCGTATGAGTTCTGACGATGGCGGCAAAACATGGACGACTATTAAGCCGATTCCAGAGTTTTATTACATGGTGCCGAGTATGGCAAGCGAAGGAGCAGCTTCATCACCTATCTACGCTTTAAGCAATACTCAATATTATACTTTTTGCCCCGTCGGTGAGACACCAACGGCAACCATGCTGCGATCCGACGACAATGGCGATTCATGGGTGCAGCTTGGGCGAACGGATGCTATTGGTGGGACAGCGGTTTCCAATACGAGTAACGTTTTCATTGCAACAGCCTTCAAAGGCATTCAACGTTCGACCGATAAGGGGCAATCATGGGCTAATGCGGGTATGCAACAAACCACGACTGCCTCGCAAACACCGTACATCAGCAGGATTGTCGCCAATAAAACAACACTTTTCGCCTTGCGAGCAAGCCGCCCTTGGTATCGCGAGACGACAAATACTGTTCTTCGTTCTGACGATGAAGGCAAAACGTGGAATGACATTAGTTCTGGGCTGCCTGCTTTAAACACTCTGGTGTACAGCAACGCTCTGTTCAACGCTTTTGCTGTTAATGACAGTTTTGTGTTTGTCGCCAATGATACTGCGCTGTACCGCATCAACACAAGCGGCGGCAAATGGCAGAAGATACTTGACGTGCAGCAAGCAAAACAATATTATTACTACCAGCCGTCGCTTGTTGTTCGCAATAGCGAGGTTCTATGCGGCTCCGGACGTACACTATCCTACTCCGGCGACAACGGCACGACGTGGAAGAACATCGGTGAGCAGCTTGCAGGCACATTGAACGGCGACATTTCTGCGTTGGCGTTCGACGGAACCAGCATCGCTGTGGCAACGGGCGGGACGGTGGTTCTTTCCAAAAATCGAGGGGCGACGTGGAAGAGCATGAATCCTGGGCTTGAGGGCGTGAAGGATGTGAACTCTTTGCTGATGCACAACGGCTATCTGTACGCACAGACCGCCTCGCAAGGCGTGTACAGAACAACTGTGCCACTAACGCTCGTGTCGGTACGGCAGCCAGAGCGCGAACAGGAGCAATCCGCAATATTCGTCACGGTCTCGCCGAACCCCTTTTATGAACAAACAATGCTTCGCCTGACGCTCCAAACGCCGCACTATGTTGTGATGAGAATCTACACAATGCTTGGCGAGGAGGTAGCAACACTGCATAACGAATGGACAACAGCCGGAACGCACGAGATACACTGGAAAAGCAAGGATGCCCCGCAAGGCATGTATTGGTATAGTGTTCAGGCGGGAGACGGGTTCACCACGGGCAATCTTATGGTGGTTCGATAATCGCCAGAGAGAAAAGCCAGCATGTTGTTGGCTTTCCCCGCCCGACACTTATTTTTATCCCACCACATACGCGCACCATCATTGTTTCGTAGCCCGTTCCGGCGCGGCATTGAGGCGTATTTGAGCAGTAAGTTGCATGTAGCAAAGTACTGTTTTTGAAGGCAACAAGCAATAATTGTTCACGACAATCGGAAGAAAGCGTAAAGCCGGGTAGTTTCCGTGGCGAATGACTATGAATGCTGACAAAGAAGCGGGCGCTCAAAAAAGACTTTGAAAAATCAGCCGTTCGTGTGAAATTACAAGCGATGGTGCTTCGACACTGTCGCTTATTCTTGTCTGCCCCCACGTGAGAAACAATGAGGGTTTGATGAACCGCATTCAGAAGGCGGCAAGAGGGAAGTAACGATGCTATAGATTTTATGAAATCTTGTTATGAACCTTGCGTGGCAAACTGAATGTCGTACAACTTCCTATACACGCCATTTTGCTCAATAAGTGTAGCGTGATTGCCACGCTCGACGATACGTCCGTCCTCGAATACCAAGATTTCATCGGCGGTGAGAATCGTTGAAAGGCGGTGTGCTATTATGATCGCCGTTCGGTTTTCCAACACCTGATTGATGGCATCTTGCACAAGCCGTTCCGACTCGGAGTCCAGAGCAGACGTGGCTTCGTCGAAAATTAACATATCGGGATTGCCCACAAGCGCCCGCGCAATTGCCAGCCGTTGTTTTTGCCCGCCAGAAAGCATCACGCCCCTGTCACCAATATACGTGTCGAAACCTTGCGGCAGTTTTGTAATAAATTCCTCCGCATTGGCTATCCGTGCAGCTTCTCGGATATGTGCATCCGTAGCAGCCGGAAAACCAAAACGAATATTGTTCGCCACTGTGTCGTTAAACAAAACTGATTCCTGCGATACCACGCCAAACAAGCCTCTGTACGAGGCGAATGTGAAGGTGCGGATATTCACGCCATCTAGTGTAATTTCCCCGTGCTGCGGGTCGTAGAGACGAATCACAAGGTCACACATCGTGGATTTCCCACTGCCGCTTGCGCCCACAAGTGCAATTTTACGCCCTTTCTGGACAGTGAACGACACATCCCGAAGTACGTCTTTTTCTTTGTATGCAAAAGTGACATTATTCACCACTAACGCCGTCTGGAAACCGCCCATCGTCTGGCTTACGGTCTGGTTTCCTTCTTTCACGCTTGGTTGGCTGTCTAACACGGCAAAAATAGTTTCTGCCGACACAAAGCCGCGCTGCATCTGTGCTGGAAGGCTTGCTACGTTTGTAATCGGCGACATAATGCTAAAAAGTGCGAACAAGAACGTCATCAATTCGTGGCTCGCTAATTTGCCCGAAAAAACTTGCTGCCCGCCCACAAACAACACCACCGCAAGCGCCACAATCGCAAACACCTCGCTCACACCCGGCACAATGTCGTAGGCACGTTGGTATTTGCCGGCAGTACGGGCGTAAGTACGGGTTTGCTCCGTGAAAAGTTCGTGGACGCGAGCCTCCATGCTAAACGCCTTCACGATGCGGATGCCACTAATCGCCTCTTGCAAAATGGACGTGTAATTCGACATGGCGTGTTGCATCCGTTCGGCATATTTGCGGAGATATTTTGTGGCAACGCGAATCAACAAAAGCGCAACAATACTGGTGCTGAAAGCAGTCAAGGTCAAAAATGGCGAGATGGCAAGTAACATACACAAAAATAATACTATTTGAAGCGGTTCGCGGACGATGGTCGTGGTAGCAGGCGTGATAGTAGCGTTCATCGTTGCAACGTCGTTGGTGATAAGCGACACAAGCCCGCCCGTTTTATTGCTAACAAAAAAGTCCGTCGAAAGCGCCAACATTTTCCCAAACACCGCATCACGAATGGATTTTACGAGTTGCTCGTTTAACAATGTGTTGACGGTAATGCCGATGTATTTGACGATGTTTTTTGCAAGGAATACCAATACAATCATCCCGCCAAGTCTAAGCAACGCTTCTTCCTTGCTTGCGCCGCCAATCACGTAATCGGTGATTGTGTCATAAAACGCATGTTTTGCTTGTTCGAGGATGGATGGATTTTGCGAGACAATTTGCGTAGATGGCTGATTAAACAATACTTGGAAAATTGGCTCAACGAACGCAATAGAAACGGTTGTAAGAATGGAAAATAGCGCCCCGAACAGCATTGATAATGCCAACAAGCCTTTAAACGGTAGTACAAAACGGAGGACGCGAAAAAAAATATTCATTCAGATACGTATGTGATAGCTGTGATAGTAAGAAAGCCGCAATCAAGTGACTGCGGCTTTTTTAATGTGTCGTGAATTAAGCAACTTCCATACTTCTACTTCGCTTTTCCCAATGTTTGCGAAGCGTGGAGCATATTCACAAATAGCCTGTACGCACCCGGCACACCCGCCGGAAGCTCGCGGAACCATGAATAACCAGTATAGACAAACGCGCCTTTGCCGTATTGCGCCACGAGCATTCCGCCTTGACGCTCAGGTTCGCCTGCGTCGTTGCAAGCAAGAACGGTTTGGTAGCGCGGATCCCATTTACTTGCAAAATACAAACCGCGCTCTTGCACCCAACCCTCAAAATCCTTTTGCGTGATTTTATTTGGCGTAGTCAAAAGCGGATGATTTTCGCTCACAAACTTGACCGTTGCATCTTCTTCGGTCACACGGTCACGCGAAATTGTGAACGGATATGGTCCGATGCTGTCAGTCACAAGGGCATTGCTCGTGTTGTATTGCACAACAAACGTTCCGCCATTGGACACGTAATCCATCAAACGTCGGTACTGCTGTTTCAGCCGTGGATGGGTATTGTATGCACGAATACCCGCTACGATGGCATCGAAGCGCGAAAGATTCTGGTTATCTACATCGTCATCGGTAAGGAGTTTAACGTCAAAACCAAGCTGCACGAGGTAATCCGGCACGTCGTCACTCGCGCTGGCAATGTAGCCAACGGTTTTTACCGTTTTTTTTACGTCCAGATACACGAGCTTTGCCTTGGCTTCCGGGAAAAGTGTTTGCGCTGGAATGTGGTTGTACCCAATCGTCATCATACCCTTCGTGCTTGTGGAGCCGTCCTTCAGCGAAGCCTCTGCAATCACGTATTCATCCGCATTCGAGGGCATTGCCGAAGACGGCATAGCGGGAGGTTGAATTTTGAAGACAGCTTTCATCTCATCGAATTTATTGGTCAGCGCAAATGGTTGTGCCACAGGTTCTGCTTTCCAGCCATTCGGAAGGCGCAATTTTACAATGCCGGAAGCATTTTGCGTATTGCTTTTGACGGTCACCGATACCTCGCGGGCTGTGGATTCGGCAAAAATAAGCGACTTATCGGATAAATTCAGTGCTACAGGCGGCACAACTTCAAACGGGCGATACGTCTCGCCCAACACGGGGTCGGTGCGGCGGTGCAACACAGGAACAGCAAACGTCAAATCCTCGCCTGCAATAGTCACAACAAACGAAGCCATAAGTGCCGGTGGGTTCTCCGGCAGCCCGACGAGTGTTTGTTCGCCGATGCTGAACACGCCTTTTTCCATTGGCGCGGCAAGCCAATACGGTTGCGTGAGCGGCGTTGTGGCGGGAATCGTCTTTGTAACGGTGGTTGTGATATATTTTCCCTTCACGAGTTCTTTATTCACAAGCGAATCGCCGTTAAACGGGAACAGCACTCGTTTGAGCATGATTTGTGCATTCGAGCGATTGACAATGGCGGCTGCAATCTTCACCGTGCCACCCGGAACGCCGGAATAGCCAATTTCGCCTTGCCCTTGCGGATTTTGTGCGATGGCTTCAATCCACATCCCGGCGCAAGACCGAATGACTTCTAACAGCTCTTTCCGTTTCTGCGGAATCCAATAATCATCATTCACTTTTGCCATTTCACGATACGCCTGAATCAACAGAGGCAGGATTGCCGCAGGGTTTTCAGCATTAAACTGTTTGCGAGCATCATCCAAAATTTTACCAACCGCTGCGCCACCTTTCACGCGGTTCCACGTCGCATCTACTCCTTCAAAAACATCCTTCGTGAACGGCTCTCCCGCTATCGGATCGAAATAATTTAGATTTTCGCCACGACCACCGCTTGAACCGAATCCTTGACTTTTGTGCATCGAGCGGCTTTCGGCGGCAATCTCCGTGAACGATTTGCCCAACAGCGTGCTGTACGCGCCCAGGTCAAGTCCGGAATACGTTGCTAAATCTGCTTTACGGGCTTCAAGAAGCGGCAGCCATGCGTTCCAGACGATGCGTTTTGCCTGCCACGTTTGCACATACTTCAATTGTTCTGGAAAGCGCTTCGGGTCAGCAGCAGCGGCAAATGCTTCTTCGCCCAAAATCGCCGATGCGGTATGATGCCCATGTCCACCCTCGCCCGTTTTGGGGAAGCGTGTAATCATCACGTCGGGACGGAATTTGCGAATAGCCCACACTACGTCAGCCAAAATTCGGTCTTT
>JANYIG010000123.1 GCA_025358765.1 Candidatus Kapaibacterium sp. | reverse complement strand
TTGTCTATATTGCGTATTGGTCATATGCTCGTGGCTGGGTTGTAGGTGGTTTGTGATGATTCCACTACAAACCTACGCCACGTGCGTATGGTCTTCAACTTTCAAAGAACTTTTTTTCTAAATATGTGTACGGTACTGAAGTGAAATATGATGCCAAACCATTGAGGTAGCTTTTTTATCGGCTAATCTTCTGGTTTTTCGTATTTTACGAGTGCAGCAAAAAACATCCTGAACGTGAATCATCTCCATCCACCCACTCGCTGATGACAATTTGGATGACAACTCGGAGGACTACTCAACAGCTATGTCTCACCTTTAGACTGTGCTGTATTGGTGCGGCTTTTGTATCCGTTATAGCGACTTACACATCAGCGCAAGCACAAATTGTTCCGCTTCAGTACGACTATGGCTCGTCGTTTGTTTTGAGCGCCGACCGCGAATTTCACAATGACCTCCTTCAAGAAGCAAAGCGCCGACTGAACGCCGTGAATGCACGTTTTCCGTCGTCACCTGCACGAGACAGAGCAACGATGCAACTTGCCGAAGCGCAATTCCGAGCAGGCGAGACTGGAGCAGGATACCAAACACTTGATTCCTTGATTCTGAGCCGCCCAAACTCTCCTTTTGTTGTTTTCGCGTACAACGCTTTTGCAGAGCGGCTTTTTGAGCAAAAAAAGTTTCAGCAAGCCCATGAATACTACGCAAAAACCGTGTTGCAAGCGCAAAAGGATGCTTCCGAGCGCGGTGATTCTGCCTACGCAATACTGGCAGCAGATGCGCTTTTTTGGGATGGCATAGCACTGACATTGCACGGCAAGGAAAGCGAGGCTCAGAGTCAATTTTTGTTTTGTACCCGCGAATATCCACAAGGTGATTATGCCGATGATGCACTCTTTTTTCGCGCCCGCCGCGCCGAAACCGATGGTGATTATGAACAAGCAATCGGTTTGTATGCCCGCCTCATCAAAACCTATCCGAACCGCAATACGCGACTTGCATCGCAAATCCGTCTGGCTCAAAACCAGCTTGTGATGCGTCGTTCGGCGGAAGCACTTGTTTCGATTGATAATGCACAATTGACAATAGGCAACGCGAAGAATAGCCTAAATGTCGATAATGTTAGCATCGGCAAGGCGGATAAGAATTATCCAATATCCGTCGTTAATTATCAATCCGACAGCTACGTTGACCATCCCGCCGAACAAGTGTTGTATTTGCGGGGCGAGGCATATAACCAGAATGGCAGATTTGACGAGGGATTGAAGGCATTTGCGACGCTGATTGAACAATACCCGAAATCACCGATGCTGCTCAGAGCCAGATTAGGGGCGGGTTACGCTCTGATGAATCAACAACGCTACGACGAAGCACTCAAACAATACGATGCCGTAATTGACGCAGATAATGCAACGGGCGTGGACGACGTGCGGCTTGTAGCAACGGCGAGACTTTACCGACCGCTTGCCCTCAAGCGCAAAGGCGACCGCGACAATGCTCGCAAAGAGCTTAATTCGCTTTCCATTCGTTCCGATTTTGCGTATTCAGCGCAGGCGCTCATGGAACTTGGGCAGATGCAGTACGAAGATGGCAAAATGGATGATGCTCGCAAAACGCTGGAGCGTGCCGCCCGCGAAGCACCCGACCCCATCACGCAAACCCGTGTTCAACTCCTGCTTGGCGAAACAAGCCTTGATGCTGGCTATTATTCAGTGGCGATTCGCGCCTTCGAGAAGGCACAACAGCTCGCAGAACAGACTCCGAGCCGCATTCTACCAAACAAAGGCGATTACATTCTTGAATCCTCGTTAAAACGTGGCATTGCTCTTGTTGGTGCAAAACAAAGCCGCGATGGGATTACGGCGCTCACGAAGTATTTGAACCAAAACCCTGAGGCTGACGGACGCGACGAAGCCGCATTCTGGCTTGCAGAGGCATATTATCAATCCGAATTGATGAAGAATGCGGAGCAGGCGTTTCAGGATTTTGTGAAAAAATATCCTGACGGTAAACGTGCTGAAGAAGCGTGGTATGGTCTGGGCTGGACACAGTTTCGCACACGGCAGTTCACCGAAAGTGCCGGAACATTCACGCGAATGCTGCGTGAGTTCCCACAGTCGCCATATGCGTTGGATGTTCTTACCCGCAAAGGTGACGGACACTACCTTACAAAGCAATATCGCCCTGCTGCCGATGCGTACCGCCAAGCCTCGCGATTGCAACCTAAGTCGCAACAAGGCGAGTATGCAGCGTTTCAGTTAGCCCAGTGTTTATATCGTTTGCAGGAGTTTGAGCAAGCAACCACGGAGGCAGAGAATTTTACAAAGCGCTATTCCACGTCCTCGCTTGCGGACGATGCGGCGTATTTGGCGGGATGGATTGCCTTCCAGCAAAAACGCTACGACGAAGCCGTGACGCAGTTCAAAATCCTTGCAGATCAATATCCCGACGGTTCAGCAACAGCGCGTGGATACTACGCTATGGGTGATGCGCTTTACAATCTTGGCAAATATGACGATGCTATTGCGTCCTACAAACTTGTTGCCGACCGCTTTCCCAGCAGCCCTTTTGCCGCCGATGCCGTGAACGCAATGCAATATTGCCTGACGCTTCTTGGGCGCGAAAAAGAGGCGAATGATATTGCCGATAAATACATCAATATCAACCCTAACAGCGCATTGGCGCAGGATGTGAAATTCAAAAAAGCGGAATTGTTTTTCAACGGACGCAAATACGAGAATGCTATCACCGAGTATGAAGATTTTATCAAGAAAAATCCGAAAAGTGAACGTAATGCTGAAGCAATGCTGATGCTGGCAAAAAGCTACGTGGGCATGAACGATACTACGAAGGCGTTTATGACGTTCAAGCGGGTGGAGGAATTATACCCCCAAAGCCCAATTGCTGCGGCATCTGCGTTGGAAATGGGGTTGACACGTCTTGAACAAAAGCGCTACAACGAAGCAGATACGCTTTTTGCGGCGGTCGAGCGGAAATATCCGACGGATGAATCGGCAATTCGCGCCTCGTTCGAGCGGGCAAATTTGCGTGAAGCAAAGGGCGATACTGTGGGCGCAATCACGCTTTACCGCAACGTGTCCGAGCGCTTCAAAGGTTCTGACTATGGTGACCGTTGTCGTTACCGTGTGGCATCGTGGTTCCGCTCGAAACAGCAATTCGACAGCGCCCGTACGCAATTCGAGGCACTCACGAGCCGCAAAGATGAACTGGGCGCGGAAGCGCAATTCCGCATCGGCGAATTGTATTTGCGTGAAAAGAAATTCCAACCAGCGATTGAGGCGTTTTTGAAATGTAAGACAAATTTTGTGGATATTGAGGATTGGTACTCGCTGGCGCTGCTGAATTTGGGCATCTGCTACGAACAAACGAAGAACACCGAAGCTGCAAAAGAAATGTACAAATTGGTAGTGGTTATCCGTAAGAACGATGATTTCGGTAAAACCGCCCAGCAAGCACTTGACAGGCTTGCGAAGTTGTAATAACCAAAAACGTTATGAAAATAGTAAACATTGGTGTGATTGCCGTCTGTGCAATAGTTATGTGTACAACGCAACTTTGTGCCCAAACCAAAAAAGACGATAAAACGAAGAACGAGCAACCGCTTGAATTGCCAGAGTTCGTTATTACAGGCGTGGAGGCTATTGACGTGCCGGGTGGAGCCAAACAAACGCCGCGCACCGCAGCAAGGCTCACACAGAACGATCTTGATCGCTTTAATTCGCTGGAAAAACAAACCCCGCGAATGCTTCCCGCGCCGCGAATGCCATTGCTTACGTTGCCAAGCCAACAATCAAACGGTTTTGTGCGTGGGGAATTTGGGTTGTTTACGTCGCCTGCGGTGGATGTCGGATATCACCTTACGGCGGGCGATTTCGACCTCTACGCTCGTGGGGGTGGTGTGTTCAGCAGTGGACACGTGACGAATGCTGGTTTTACAGACTTTCGTGCAGGCTTGGATGCGAGCTATATCGCTCCCGAAAAATTCTTCTTTTTTGGTGGTAGTAAGACCGATTCATACGTTAGCTTTCGTCGCCGTGGCTACAAACTTTATGGTGTGGACGGCAGCGCGGAGTCTGTGCCGGAGCGCTCTACAGTGGAGATTGAGGGCGGCGTTCGCACAGTGGGTGGGTTTGAGAACGTAGGCTACGACATGGGTATCAGCATAGAAACTATGAATTTGTCGCAAAATGGCACGTCCCCGAATCCTGCCGTATCCGGCAATACAAACACCTCGAACAACCTCATTAGCGCACATTTGGGATTGAAGGCTGGTTCGGAATCGTTCAAACTTGGCGGGCGCGTTAATGCTGATGTTCAGAGCTATCGCAATAATAATATGTATTTTGTGCAGCCGATGGCAACTCTCGACCTCAATTCTGGCACGGTGCTTGCTACATTAGAAGTGGGCGGACAGTTCACCCAAAACTCTGTCGGCGAGAGCCAAACGGGATTTATGGCAAATGCTCGTTTGGAATATCGTGCCAGTTCCGCACTCACGCTTAAAGGCAGCTTTGCAACGGGATTGCAGCCGAATGCCTTTCAAACGATGCTACGGGAGAACCCATATTTGAGTGATTCTGTTCGTGTTCAATATAGCAATATGCTCGTGAATACAGGTTTACAAGTGATTGTTCATCCAACGACGGCAATACAAATCTCAGTGGGCGGACAAGTAAAGGTTGTGAATGCTTTGCCCGTGTTTCGTGCTGAGGGTTCATTGATAAAAACAAATCCACCAGTGTTTATTCCATCGGGTAGTTTTTATGCGTGGTACGTGGATGCTACCGTGAGCCAATTCCAAGCGGAAATGGTATGGCGATTGAGTGAATCGGATGCTATAACAATGCAAGGGCAATATTCCAGCGCTTCGTTGCGAAATTTGGTCGGTGTAACAGAACAACCAAGTGTGCCGTACATCCCGAAAATTCAAGTGTCTGTGTCGTACCAACGGTTCTGGACGAGTGCTTTTTCTACGACATTGGATGTGATATACATTGGCGAGCGAAAAGTAGTAAATGAATCCGAGCAGAAGTTGAGTGGGTATGCTGACCTGCGTTTTGCTGCTGAATACGTATTCTCGGATCGTTTGAGTGCTTTTGTACGCTTTACGAATTTGCTTGACCAGAAAGTATATGCTTGGCAAGGATATATTGAGCGAGGGCGATTTGGAGCGTTGGGCGTTACTGTTAAGTTTTGAAGAACGTACATATTGTTGGTTACCGATTATTGAAGCATCATGCCTGAATTTGAATTTAATAGATTGCGTGACGAAGAAAAGCGCGGCGGTTTTTTGGATGGCGATGAGGATTCCTTTCGCCTTGAAACGCTCGTGCCGGAACCGATAGAGATTGTTCCAAACACAGATACACCAGCAATGGCAGTCGCACCCGAACATGCTCGTGATATATCGTTACCCGTTGCAAACTCAGACGTACCTCTATCGCTGGAAAATACAGGACTTTCGCAACCAAAAATTTTATTGGATGAAGACGCTTTTATTGATCATGCTCCACTTGTAACCTCCTCATCGGAAGCACTGAGCGATCTTTCGGAGGATTTGGGCGGTGAGCAGTGGGCATTGCACAGCAGTTCGGACAGTACACACAACGACGAAGAACAAGGTACAGAGATAACAAATACGCCGAAAGACACACACGAAAATTCTGATAATGCTCTTGGCGTAATTGCTGGTACAGCAGCAGCCGTCGGTATAGCGAGCGCAGGTGTTGGTGCGGCAAAAATGGTTTTTGGTGGTGATGCAAACAATGAAAATGACCATCACAAGCAAACATATAATCAACAAAACAATCAGGATAAACAAGACAAAAATAAGGAACGCACCTCGCAGCAATCAACGTCCACAAAACCAATCCCGCACAAACGCTCGTGGTTTGGGCGCAATGCCGTGGCGCTTGGTGTAACGTCGCTTGTGTCGGTGCTTGGCTCTGGTGCGGCGTATATGCTGCTTTCGCAGAATGGCAGCCCGACGATATGGATTCAGCGTCTAATGGGTAAGCCTGCTCTGGTAGTAGTAGCGGATTCAATACCGCTTCGCATCCGCACGGTTGATTCAGGACGCGCATTATCCGACAAGGTCATTGGTTTGGACAAAGAGGCGACAGCAAATTCTTCTGCAAAAGCCTTGGTAAGTGCCTTAGATTCTACTGCCAAAGCATTGCCAACCGAGAAGCCGACGGATTCGTCGGCGGAGCTGACAAAAAACAGTGCGAAAAATCTTACGACGACACAAGTCTCGACCAGTACAGTATCTACGCAAGCCTTATCACAAAACCCTCACAAGCAGTCTGTGCCGCCGCCGAATACTGGAATACTAAATAATGAAGCTTCGCAAAATACAAAGCAGGTTGCAAAGCCCGATGAAAAGTCTGACACTAAACAATTACTAAAACAAGGAAGCGGCGAAAAAGGAAGCGGTAATGTTGCCGGAAAAGCAGCATCGAAGCCGATAGCAGCTCTAAGCAAAAGTGTATTCACCGTGCAGGTGTATTCTACGCCTTCGATTCTGGATGCAGAACGTGTGCGGAATCGCCTGAAAGTAGAGCGTCTGCCGAGTGTCGCAATTCTTTCCGGCGATGTAAACGGGCGTTTTATGCACCGTGTTCGCTTCGGTTCGTACCCAACACAACAAGACGCAGAGCGCATGGTAGCCAAAATAGGCTATCGTGATGCGTGGATTATCCGTTTGCGTTAAAAGACGCAATGAGTCAGCCAAAATCTTGAAATTTCAAAACCTGAAACCTGAAATCAAATGTCTCAGTATAACCGTAGCATAGAACTACCATTTGCGGCACAACACGCCGAGAGCGTGGAGTTTGCGTATCAAAACCGTAAACGCGGCACGATATATGGCTTTGCGGGTGCGCTTGCAATGCTAGCGTTACTGCTTTTTTTGTTGAGTTTACTTGACATAAGTCCGTACATTCGTCAACCGGAGCGGCAGACGATTCCGATTCAATTGCTTCAGCTCGGCAATGGTGCAACGACAGGTAGTTCTGGCAATCTTACCGAAGAAGGTGCTACCGCAAAAGCCGTACCATCACCGGAGCCACTTGCCGATGCACGAGTAGAGCGCTTAAAAAGTAAACCCGTTGAAAAAGCCATTGTAAAGCCGGAGCCACTTGCAAAGCGCCAGCCAGCGCCTACTCAAATCGTCCGCGAATTCACGAATAACGCCTTTCCGAAACCTGCCAAAGAGGTGATGACCTCGCCTACTTCGCCAGCGCTTACCGCTTCGCAAAGCAAGCAACTGTCAGCTGCTCAACCGACAGCTGCAAAAACGGAGGAAAATGGTTCAGCAAAGGGTAAACTTTTGGCAGATGCAAGTGGCGGCGTGGGCGTATATGACGGTGGCGATGGCGGCGGCTTAGGCAGATTCGGAGCGGGTTCGGGGCGTGGTGCTGGATACGGTTTGGAATGGGGTGGTGGTGGTAATCGCGTAGTGTTGCATAAGGAACTGCCGAAGTATCCAAACGGCGTGAACACCTCTGCACAAATTAAAGTCCGTTTTACGGTGCTTCCCAATGGCAGCGTTGGGATTGCGATGCCGATGCAAAAAGGTGAACCCATACTCGAACGCGCTGCACTTGAGGCGTTGCGACGTTGGCAGTTTAATCCTACAAACGACAATAAAGAAATGGTGGGGTTTATTACGTTTACCTTTCGAGTGCAATAAGAATGGAGGAATTAGGAGCAGAACCGAATCATTATCTATTATTTCATACTGAATTATGATTAAAGCTGTTGTTTTTGACCTCGATAATACGCTTGTAGATTTTATGGCAATGAAGCGTACGGCAGTGGATGCTGCTGTCACTGCTATGATTGATGCGGGGTTCGACCTGACGTTCGGGCAAGTGCGTTCGCATATTGACCGTATCTACAACGAGCAGGGGATTGAGTATCAGCGCGTCTTCGACCAGTTATTGCAAGAAACATTGGGGCGCGTGGATTACAAAATCCTTTCGTCGGGCATCATTGCGTATCGCCGTGCCCGTGAGGCAGCATTGAAGCCGTATCCACACGTAACAGCAACCGTGACCGAACTCATGCGGCGGAATATCAAACTCGCCGTTGTGTCAGATGCTCCAACACAAGAAGCATGGCTGCGTCTGTGCTATATCAATTTTCATCACTTCTTTGATGCCGTCGTAACCTTCGATGACACGAAAGAGCGTAAACCAAGCCCAAAGCCGTTTCTGGCGGCATTGGCAAAAGTGGGAGTGGAGCCGCATCATGCGATGATGGTGGGTGATTGGGCGGAGCGCGATATGGTGGGCGCGAAAAATGTAGGAATGCAAACCGCTTTTGCCAAGTACGGCGATGCGTTTGGCAACCAGAGCGTGACGGCAGATTATGTGTTGGAAGATATTACTGACTTGTTGAGCATCATCGAACAACAAAACCGAACAACAGAATGAAATATAAGGCAGGATATTGAGGGCTGAGTTATGAATCATCGTGTGGAAGTCGTAATTTTGTGCAGTGTCCCGCGTCTATGATTCAATATTTTCCGTTCATATTTCAACATTCGACCGACGATGAAAATTCTTCCCGTTTATACCTTCGATCATCCAATTCTTAAACAGAAAGCTACGCCCGTTGAAAATATTACTACCGAAATAGAGAAATTTGTCGAGAATATGATGGCAACGATGCACAACGCCGATGGTATCGGTCTCGCTGCAAATCAAGTGGGTGACAGCCGTGCCATTGCAACGATTGATATCAGCGATATTGAAGAAGAAAAAACGAAAAGTCCATACAAAATCCCGCCGCTCATTCTTATCAACCCCGTTGTGCTTGCTTTTTCTGACGAAACAATTGAGCTTGAGGAGGGCTGTTTGAGCTTGCCGAAATTCCGCGACACAGTGACGCGCCCCGAAAAAATTCAAGTACGGTTTTACGACGTGAACATGCATGAACATACTATGGAAGCAGAGGGATTGCTCGCTCGCGTGATGCAGCACGAGATTGATCATCTGAACGGCAAATATTTTTTCGAGTACCTAAATCCCATTCGCCGCGCAATGGCACACTCGAAACTCAAGCGTATCCAGCTTGGACACGTGCCTACGGACTATCCGCTCTACGAACCCCAAAAGAGCATTAAAAAACCCTTGAAGGCTCTTGCCCGCAAGAAATAACGATTTTGTAAGCAGTCTTGGTTTGTATATGCAGAAACGGCAGAAATGCACGTATTGCATTCCTGCCGTTTGAAAATTGTTCCGTGAAATGTGGGTCTTACTGTGCTACTATCGTTACTCTGTAGAAACTTTTCGCCTGCTGACCGCTCTGGTTGCGGGCGGTAATGACGATAGAAGTTTGAGTGCCTATGGCAGAACTGAGCGTAGAAGTTGAGACTGCTACCGACGGTCGCCCACCAAAACGCCCATCAGCAGCATTAAGTTTCACCGAGGCACTGGATGGGTTGGTAGATTCCACAGAGTATGTTAGCTTCTCTCCTTTGGGGTCAAAAAACATCGTATTAGGATACCCATCTTTCCGTTTGCCGGGAGTTTCTATTTCTATAATGTCGGCATTTCGTAAAGACATTGTGCGATCGTGCATCTGAAAAATCAGCGATAATGAAGTTGATGAAGGGGTTAAGAAGTCGTAATAATGTTGCTTTACTAACGTGTCATTCCCTATTATCAGCGTGTCGGACGAAGTGGAAAGGGTATTTGTGCTAAAGGGTACAGGGTCTGTTGGGGCATGGTCGCAAGCGCTGACAAATACCATGATGGCAATCAGGGTGATAAAAAATAATCCGGTTATGTCTTTATAGGGCATTGAAGGAATGCCTCGGAAGTGATTTTTTGGATTCATGGCCGTACTATCAGAATATAAAATGTCAAAATAGTTGATTGATGAGAATATTGAACAGGCTTCAAATGGCGATGCAACAAGGTGGCTAACAAAAAGCAAATGCCTCTTACTGCCCGCCCGAAGCCGAGCCAGCCTTTACAGGAGTGAGGTGATAATATAAGTCTGTTCCAGATGATTCAACGCAGCGATTATAATAAACCTTACCATTAAACTCATCTCCTGGAAAGACAAGAGCGTTGATGTAAGACCACCCGGTAAGATTACTTCCCCAATAGCCACCGTAAGTTGTATGTCGTGAAGATGCATGTAAAAATATGTAGTTGTCCCAGGAACATGATAGCGAACCTAACCATTGAAATCCAACTGATACGGAGGCACCATCGGTAATTTCGTCATCAAAAAGCCTCACCTCTGACGGACCGGAAACAGGAGAACCGGTATTATTGCCAACGAATGCTTGGATTGTGGGATTACCCGTGGTTTTGGAGTGAGTGTTATTTGTTCGCGGGTTACTGCGGGTCGGTAAAAGAATCTCAATGGCAATGTCTTGTCCGTGGCTATCTTTTTCAAGCAAGCCGCGTGTCTTCATCAAGGCATTCAGAAATATCTTGAAATCTTGCACATTGGATTCATCAATCATCGTACGCTTTTTGAGCTGTAAGTATTGGCGTGTGATAGCAACGAATGCATCTTCAACGGCTCTACGAGCAAGAGCCTCAGGGTCACTTGTTACACTATTGATTTGGTCTGTTGTTGAGGATATTCCTGACGAATATTTTTTGGCTGCTGCTGTGCCAACTTGTGAACTCTGTTCGGTCAATAGGTTAGACTGTGGGCTATTTTCAGGAGATACAGTACAACCAACGCAAACTATGACCGCAGCAAGCGCTGTAGCAAAAAGGTGGACGGAACGATGCCGAAAGACGGCTGCTATCCGAGCGGCACAAAATGCGGGGTGGGGGGGGGCAAAAAGACTTTATTCATACAAACCTCGTGAAAAAGGGTTAAAAAAACTTCCCTCCTCACTCGCAACACTTTAGAAAGTTAGAAAAAAATAACAACAAATCCCAATAAAAATAAATGCGTTGCCCTATCGTAATAACAATGTCAACGAATAACTTGCAACACCGCACGGGCAAAGCGCTCCGGCGCGTCAGCGTGGGTCTCAAAAAAGAGCGACGGTTCAATCATTTCAAGTTCCATTAAAAGCAGTTTCCCTGCTACTTCCACGCCGTCCACCCGTGCATAGAGCCAGTTTGCAACGCTAATGCATTCTTCGGTGGCATCCAACACCGCGTGGGCTTGTTCCAGCAATTCTGCTGATGGCACAAAACCTTGCGTCAAGCCGCCATATTCCTCCTGAATGCGGAAATCACCTGCTTGTGGGGTTTTGCGGGCTGCATGGCTGAATACCCCGCCATCACCTGTGTTGAAGAACATAAGCGACACTTCGCCGAGCGTTTCAATCTCGCGCAAATATGGCTGAATCATCACGTGGGAATCGGTCAAAATCTCCGTAAGCAAGGCTTGATGAGCCTCTGCCGTTGCCTGTGTGACGCGAGCTGTGCGGTATGCGCCCGCAGAAATCGTGGGCTTGAGGATAATTTCATCAAAACCGTTGTCGCGCATTATATCCAGAAGCGATGCTTGCGAAGCGTTTTCGGAGCCGCGTTCAAGCCACACCGTTGGCACAATCGGTACGCCTTCGTACTCCAAGCTGCGAAGATAGATTTTATCGGCATTCCAGCGCATAAGCGGCAAAGGATTCCACACGCGAACATTTGCGCGTTCGAGCGCATCCAACCACGCAAGGAAGGACGGCGCTTTTGTGTAATAATCCCACGTGGAGCGGATAATCACCGCATCAAACTCACTCCAACGAACGTCAGGATTATCCCACACAGCGCCAACAATGTTCACGCCGTGAGCGCGTAAACACGAGGCTGTGAGTTCGTCGTCCGGCAGGATTGCGGGGCGTTCGGCGTAGGTTGCAAAGGCAATGTTCATTTGGTTCTTGATCATTCGTTCTTAATTCCCAGTTCTTAATTCTCAATTCTAAAAAAGGCTGTGTTGTGGCAACGCATCTTCGTGTTTCAAAAGCCACTCTTTCCGCCACAAGCCGCCAGCATAGCCCGTTAAATCACCATTTTTCCCGATAATGCGGTGGCAGGGAATCAAAATCCATATCGGATTACGTCCGTTCGCGGCAGCAACGGCGCGAATGGCGTTCATGTCACCCATACGCGCCGTCAAATCTGAATACGAAGCCGTTATGCCAAACGGAACTTCCTGCAAAGCACTCCACACACGACGTTCAAACTCGCTGCCCTCCGGCGCAAGTGGTATAGTAAACTCTCGCCGATCGCCACGAAAATATTCATCAAGTTCCGCGATGCACTGCTGAAGTATCATTGGTGGTGTTTCCGTGAGGGCAGCATTCACTCTTGCTTCGGCGACATTCGGTTTGATGTCACTACCTTCCAAACAATACATCGCCGTTACGGCGATGTCGGTGCCGATAAGTTCGATATCACCCAACGGCGTGGAATGGCGGACTTTATAGGTCGGTAGGATCATGGAATTTCGATAAACCCTTGGAGATATGGCTTTGCCTCGCCAGACATGAGTACACGGTTTCCAGAAGTATTCGCTTGCAACTCGCACCATAACTCACCACCACGTTTTGAGGCTTGATAGGCATGAAGTGAAGTTTTACTAAGCTTTTCAGCCCAATATGGGATCAAGGTGCAGTGCGCCGAGCCAGTCACAGGGTCTTCGGGAATACCTGCGTTGGGGCAAAAATAGCGCGAAACAAAATCATAATTGGTGCTTTGCGCGGTAACAATAACACCAATAACGTCCGGGAGTTCATTGAGCTTGAAAAAATTTGGGTTCATTGTACGCACATCCTCCTCAGTCTCATAGATGGCGAGGTAATTGTTCACGCTGTGCAATATCTGTGCGGGTTGCTTACCAAGCACAGGTGTCAAAAACGCCATAAGCGGTACTTCTGCCTCTGGAGACAATGCGTGAAGGGGTCTGGCGGGAAAATCAAGCACGAGTTTATCGCCAGCTTTTTGGACACGCAGTTCGCCGCTTTTGCTTTGAAAGCGAAGTACGTCCTTGCTGTAGCCTAAATACATGAACAGCACGTACGCACTGGCAAGTGTAGCGTGACCACAGAGAGGGATTTCAATTTCTGGCGTAAACCAACGCAGTTGATACGTTCCGTCGTCATTTGCGACGAAAAAAGCGGTTTCAGCAAGGTTGTTTTCGGCTGCGATAGATTGCATTACGTCATCTGAAAGCCAGTGTTCAAGAGGGCAAACAGCGGCAGGATTGCCGCGAAAAACAGCGCTGGCAAAAGCGTCAATTTGATAAATGGGGAGTTTCATAGAAGCGCACGATGTATGTTTTTGAAGAATGAATTATCGGTTCAAACTTACAAAAAACTTAAAAACCATAACAGATACAGTTTTTGCGAAAAATACCAGTACAATTTGTTTTTATTAACAGTGGATAATTTCTCGCACTGCCTCAACGGTGCTTGTAATCTCATCTTCCGTGTTATAGTAGTGCGGTGAGAGTCGCAGAGCCCATTCAATACCTTTTTGCCCAAAATCAATTCGTGCAAAGTCAAGAGTGCTTAGAGAGCAGTTGATACGCCGTTTTTGCAGTTCTACTTTGAATGGCTGTGCTTCCCAGCCCTGAATTTGCGCGGTAACAATGGCACAAAGATTTGCCCCGTTGTCTAATACTCGAACGCCGTTTATGCCGCGCAATTGTTCACGGAGCAGTCGTGCAAGTCCGACAGCACGTTCTTCGATGGCGTGAATGCCGACATTATTTGCATACCGCACCGCCTCTCCTAATCCATGTACTAACGCATGGGAGAACTCCCAATCCTCAAAGCGCCGTGCCGTGCTGAATGGACGATATTCGTCTGCCGCAAGCCACTCTGCGCCGTAGGAGTCAATAAAGAGCGGCTCTAAACCTCGCTCCAAAACTCGATCGGAAACGTATAAAAATCCTGTTCCACGCGGTGCACGCATGAATTTTCGTCCTGTGGCGCTGTAAAAATCGCACTGAATCTCTGGTATGTTCACTGCGAGTTGTCCGGCACTTTGACAGCCATCTACAAGGTAGAGAATATTCATTGTACGGCAAAACGCACCAATTTGCGCCACAGGTTGCACCAACCCCGAGCTTGTGGGAATATGAGTGACGGCAACGAGTCTCGGGTGGTGTTCAAGCATCAAACGCTACATTGCGTCCACATCCACGCCGCCTTCCGGCACATCCGGCGCACGGAGAACCTTGATACCAAGTCGTTTTTGGAGTGCAAGAAAAGCAATCTGATTCGAGATATAGTCATTGTTCGTGGTGAGCAGCACATCGCCGCGTTCAAATGGAATTGCCGAAAGCGCGACGGAATAGGCCTCGGTGGCATTGTTACGAAGGGCGATATTGTGCGGCTTACAGCCAAAAAGTTCCGCTAATGCCGTGTGTGCCGCTTCAAATCGGTCATTGCGGAGTGCAGCAGCTTCGTAGCCACCTATCTGCGTTTCAAGCTGAAGGTGTTCGGTGATAGCGTTCACAACGCTTTGCGGCATGAGTGCAGCCCCTGCGTTGTTCAGATGGATACGATGTTCACAGCCTGGCGTGTCGGCGCGGAGTTGCGAGAGGTTCATCATAGAAAATTGTTGGAGAGAGTTTTTCGTACCAAACGGATTTGAGCGCAGAGGCTTGAGAGAGTTCAGAGAACCTACAGCATGTAAAAAGAAAAGGTTGAATTTTATTGGCAAACTCTGCGTACTCTCTGACTTTGCGCTCATGTTATCGCAAAGTGTTAGGTACTGAAGGAAAGTTTTATTCGTTGGTAAGGTTAAGTTCCAAAAAGATTGCGCCCGGCTGCGGATTGAAGTAATACGGTTCAATTTCTTTGAATCCAAGTGCTTTGTAAAGTGTGATGGCGCGTTCCATCGAAGGCACAGTATCCAGCCGCATTTTCTTGTAGCCGAGCTTTTGTGCTTCTTGCAGCAGCCCGATGATAAGTGAAATACCAATAGTTTTACCATCGAATTTTTGACCACGAAAAGCAGGAGCAACGTAAAGGCGTTTCATCTCGCATATCCCTTCGTCCAACTTGCGGAGCGCGATGCAGCCTGCCGCTTGGCTGTTGCAGATAGCAAGCAGTAAACGTCCGTTTGGTGGAGCATATTCGCCCGGAAGTGTTGCTACTTCTTGGTCGAAGCCCTGAAATTCCAACGAAAATGGGAGCGAGTGAGCATATTCGAGAAAGAGTGCACGAGAGTTCGTGATATGTTCAGGCGAAGAGACATGGACAACGGAAACCATAGTTCAAGAGGGTTTTGGAGAATGTTGCTGAACACGTTGAATATTCTGAACACTGTGCATCAAAACGCCCGTTTCCCGAATTTCTGTGCGGTCGCTTTGGAGCAGATGGTCGGCAATGCGAGCTTGCTCGTCAATAGTTTTATTTTGGCTGAGTTTGAGCTTGCCCTCAAGGCGCGTCGCCTCAATCTCAAAGCCCACAATGCCAGCTTTCATACCTTGTTTGTAACGTTCAGGAAGTTCGTTCCACTGTGCTTGATATTCGCCCTCGAACGTAGTAATCATGGCAGCCAAGATTTCATCGGGGTTTTCGACAATACGCGGAACACCATATGCGTGAACAGCAGCATAATTCCACGTTGGAACGCTTTGGCGTGCGTCGTAAAGCGACGGCGAGATATACGCATGAGGTCCTTGAAAGATAACCAATACTTCGCTTGTGCCGTCGAACGCCTTCCACAGTGGATTGGCGCGGGAGACGTGTGATGCCAGCACAATGCGGTCGTTGTGCGTACTCACGGCAAAGGGGATATGTGCCGCAAAAGGCTTTCCATCAATAATGTTCACGATAGTCGCAAAGTTATGTGCTTGCATGAATGTCAGCAAGAGAGTTTGTTCCTTGACCTGGAAGTCTTTTGGGATATACATGATATTTTACCTCAAAGTTGTTGTATTCATTCAAAAACAGGCCGCATAAAACTTCGTTCGTAGCTCAGAAAACAGCCTGTTTGCTCATAGTATGCCATTGCTGCTTGACACGCGGCATCCGAAGCGGCTTTCAAGCGGTACTCTTCATACGCCGCAAGGCTTGGAAAGCTGAATAATGCCAGCGCAACGTTGTTTGTACCTTCGTGCGGCATAAAATAGCCGTGATGTGTGCCGCCGAACTTCTCGACGAGTGGAATCCACATTTTGCCGTAGGTCTCGAACTCCTTGATTTTATGAGGGTCTATGGTGTATCGCAAATAGCATGTTACCATTATGACCAGCCTTTCTGCTGCCGTAACCCTGTAATCTGCGCTACGTGGTTTGTGCCGTGGTTGGAATACACTACGAGAAAATCGTCAAGCGTCATCATGCCGTTGTCAGGATGAAGCGCCGTGCGCGACCAGATGGATTCTGGTTCGTGGGCAAGCACGTGTTCCAACAAGACGCTCCAACGCAGATGCAAGCCGTCCAGAATTTGCAACGACGGTTCAATTGGTAGGTTGTAATCCGGCTGCCGTGCCCACGCATCTTGGTCGTAGGGTTTGACGGTTGGATGATCTTCCGTAAGCACAAGGCGCATCCGCGTAATGGCGTTCAAATGGGAATCCGCCACGTGATGCACTACTTGACGTACCGTCCAGCCTCCCTCACGATATGGAGTGTTCAATTGTTCATCGTTTAATCCCTGCACAGCGTTTCTGAGGTCGTTTGGAAGCGATTTGATATGTGCGATGTGCTGGGCGCGTCTCTGATTGTCCATCATAGTTTACGTTGGTTAGATAGTTTCCAAAACATGAACTGTCCGTTCATGGACGATATTGCCCGTATGCAGTATTTCTTTAGGTTCAAAAAGGAGGATATGGGTTTCCTCGTTGGCAACGGGGTTGTGTTCTACGCCACGCGGTACAATACAAAACTCGCCCGGATTGATAATAACAGTTTTATCGCGGAATTGTATGGTCAATTGCCCTTTGATAACCAGAAAAAGCTCATCCTCATGTTCGTGCTGATGCCACACAAACTCGCCCTGGAGTTTTGCAAGTTTGACGTATTGCCCATTGAGTTCACCCACAATTTTGGGTGACCAGTGGTCGGCGAACAAGGTGAATTTTTCGGCGAGATTTATTTTGTCAATGGCATTCATTATCATGGCTTTACTCCTTGCATTAAAGGGTGAATTGCTTGAGATTTGCTTCTATTCCCTTTTGGGTGATAGAATGCTATTTTTTATTTCCGGCTGTCCGCTTCTTAGCGGGCTGTCGGATTGACGCGGCGTTGTATTCGACAGCCCGACCCCGTAAGAACAGCAGGGCTGCTAAGTTCTTCAGATTCCCCTTCGCCTGACGCATTGCGTCAGCGGAGACGGCAGGCGAAGGGGTGGCAGCCGGAGACGGCAGCCGTCTGACTCGGGCGAGGTAGTGGGAATAGCACGTGAGACAACACCCCGTCTGGCTTCGCCA
>JANYIG010000107.1 GCA_025358765.1 Candidatus Kapaibacterium sp. | reverse complement strand
CTTTGGGAAGAACTGCGTCAGCTTTCTGTGTCAATGATGTTTATTGCGGGAGAATACGACGAAAAATTTACGCAGATAGCACAAGAAATGCAAACGTGTTGCCCTGCAGCTCGCGTAACCGTTATGCGACGGGTTGGACACGTGGTATATGAAGAAGACACTGAGGGGTTTGTAGCGCTATTACGTGGGCTGAGTCTATGAATATTTGTTTGCCTCCCTTGTCTATGAGAGTACAGATTCTAATGAGATGGACGTTTAGCGTGTGGATTGTGTGGGGTAATGAGCTATTATGTTTTTTAGGATTGGGTTTTATTATTTGAAACTGCTTTTAGAAATCCTGTGACTATAGAAACTAACGTGCTCCCAAAAATTGCTGCTCCTGCTATATCATGTCCGCTAACAATAAGGTAGCCAGAAAGCCCTAGTGCTGATAACGAAAGAGTAAATGCAGCAGCAAGTCCCAACCTTGAACGTTCAAAGTTATATTTCATCATTGACTTTTCTATTTCACGCCGATGTGCTGATTGTTCCACTGCCATTGAAAGAATGATTTCTGCAGCTTTAGGAAATGCTTTATTGTATTGTTCAAGCTCTGATGCAGGAGGGATGGGACCAGAATATTCAAGTCGGGCAATAGGATTATCTTGTTTTGCCATCTTCTATAGAATATTTGTGAATAGCCATTCGTAAATCTCTACCAACAGCTTCCCAATCAGAGGCTATGGCTGCTTTATCCTCTTCCTCAGGGTTTGGGTACACAGTATATTGAGTAAGCGTATCGTCAACGTCAATGATAGAAGCAAACCCAAGCAGGAATGGAGAAGGTTTCTTTTTAAGAACTATGTTCATGGTTTTATTCCTTTAGGATGTGTGGTTTAATATACCTACAATTTACCTATTTCCCAAAAGGATAGCAACCCTTCCATTTTTTTCGCAGATAAGGACTTTTGGCTCTGGCTGTTTTGATGAGGAGAATATTTTCAAGGAGAAGCATAATGACCATTCACCGCGCCGCGATATTCCGCTATGAAATTCCTTTTACGGAGCCTTTTCGCATCAATAGCGAGCAAACGATTGCTGTACGGACGGGATTATTCCTGCGTTTGGAGGCAGACGACGGCTCGTTTGGTATTGGTGAGATTGCTCCACTCGCCGGAATACACTACGAAACCACAGAACAAGCGCTTCGTATCGCGTCTGCACTTGTGCCACGCTTGATAGGAAGGGCGTTTGAAGGCATAGCCGATGTTGCAGTATTGATCAATGACCTTCAAACACTATTATCACTACCGCCATCCGTTGCCTGTGGCGTGGAAGCAGCTCTACTCCATTGTTTGGCGTTCAGACTTGATTCGTTAGCTGACCTGTTTCCGCGTGAAATTGATGGGATAAAACCCTCCAAAACAGTCCCGATAAACGGTCTTGTTGCTGGCTCTGCCGATACTCTGAATCGCCAAGCGGCTTCACTCATGGACGAGGGCTACACGTGCCTCAAAATCAAAGTTGGTCGGCTTCCAATACTGGAAGAGGTTAATATTGTGCAGCAAATCCGCCGCACGGTTGGCGAGAGTGTAGCATTACGGCTTGACGCAAACCGCTCGTGGTCGTTGCTGGAGGCAAGAGAGTTTGCGAAAGGCATAGCCAATTGTGATATTGAATACATCGAAGAACCCCTTGCTAATGCGCTTGAACTTGGGCAATTCCATCACCAAACGGGGCTGCCGCTTGCGCTCGACGAATCACTGGCGGCAGTTTCTCCGGCGAACCTTGGTATTCCTGACGGTATTGTTGCCGTCATACTCAAGCCCGCAGTGCTTGGCGGAATCCTTCGGGCGATAGATTTTGCACGAGCCGCACGTAAGCAGGGCTGTTACGCCGTTGTCAGCAGCGCTTTTGAAACGGGGATAACGCTTTCGCAGTATGCTGGATTGGCTACATGGTTAAATGTGAATCTCAACCTATCGCCCACAGCGCATGGTCTGGACACCTACCGCCGTTTGCAACACGATGTGATAGAGTCCCCATTTTTCACACGCGAAGGCATTGTTGATATTGTCGAGGTACACAAAAACAGTTATAATCTCCACTTCGACGTTCTTGAGCCAATTGATTTGTAAAGTGATTGGGCAAAAGTCTCAAATTCCCTATCTTGGTTTCTGATCAAATGTATTTGTATCACCGTCATACCGCTTTGTTGTGAAAAATTTCCAGATGAAAAATCGCCAGCACTCTATCTGCGGGACGTATGTGGCGTTGTCGCCTTGTGTCATCGTTGTATGTGGCATCATTCTATGGTTGTGCGGTGGCTCCGTTAGCGCTCAGTCACCATCAATACCGCAGCCACAAATTCTTGATTTTCCATCCAAATTTGCCATCCCTGACAAACTACAACGTTTGGTTATACGCTTTACAGTGTTGCCGCCGGAACAATTCAAATCGGGTGCGGTGGGCGCAAATCCAGCCGTGCAGGTTACAGGTGCAGCGCAGACGGCAGGCGTTCGCGTGGAGCCACTTGGCAGCAAAGGTGTATGCAATCTTGTGTTCGACAAACCAATTCCTCGCGGTTTATCCACGATTATCCTCACGTATCAAGCTGGCGGCAAGACCGAGCGAAAAGAATGTGTGTTGAATGTTGTAGAAACCTCATTCAGTGAACAAACCACACAAGCGTTTAGTTTTATCAAACCGATGTTTGGGAAATCATTTACGCTCGAAACCGTGTTATCACCGACCGTACAAGCCTTAAAAAACTCCCTTTTTATTGCCTATTCATTGGGTTTTGACCAAAAAGAAGAAGTGCCGTACACCGAAAATTTTGTTAGTCCTCTTATTCCGGGTATTGCCCGCAAAGTAGCGTTGGATGTGCTATGGAAGCATCCGCAAACTGGCGAGCGCGTTGTGCTTTTAAATCGGATTGTAGATACAGAACAAACACCGCCCGAATGCACGGGAACACCAATCGTAGAAATGCTCGACGTATCGCGTCAGTCAGCATCAAAAAAATCACCCGTCAAACCCGGAACGCTTGAGTTTCTTGTGAAAGGCATTCAGTTAAACTACGCGGTTCCCGTGGACGTGAACGAGCGCAAACAGCCGCCCGTGCCGATTCTGGCAGAAATTAACGATGTGGAAATCACCGACATGAGCGCTGATGTAACGTTCAAGACTAATTTGCAAATCTTCAAAGGCGAAGAACCCGATCCGAAAGCCCCGTTTGTGGTTAGCGCAAAAACCGTGCAAGCAAACGGAACGTTTGACAATGGCGCATTTACAATAACCGTCAAACTCCGCGACCTACCAAAGCTCACGGATACTCATTTGTACTCGTTACGCGGCGTGGTGGCGTTAAACATCGCGGCAAATGTTTTGAACCGTAAAGCCTCAAAAGCCGCTTCGGTCAAGGCTTCTATTCCCGTTTCCATCAATATTCCATTGAAACGATAATCATGAACAAAATATCTTCAACTCAAGGTACTTCGCAAGATTCTCCTGATTCCACGCGCTCCACACGGTATGCGTGGTATGTCGTAGTTGTACTCACGGTGGCAAATATTTCGTCAAACATAGATCGCATTATCATGCACCTCCTTGTGGAGCCGATGAAGCGGGATTTGCACATTTCGGACACGCAGATGAGCTTACTGATGGGGTTCAGTTTTGCGTTGCTCTATGCGGTGTTGGGGATTCCGCTTGGGCGCATGGCAGATAATCGCAGCCGCCGCACGGTGATTGGCGTGGGGATTGCACTTTGGAGCATGATGACGGCATTTTGCGGCATGGCACGCTTGTATTGGCAGCTTTTTCTGGCACGCATTGGCGTGGGGGTGGGCGAAGCAACCCTTGCGCCGTCGGCGTACTCAATGATTGCCGATTATTTCCCGAAGGACAAACTTGCATCGGCGCTGAGTTTTTACTCCATTGGGATTTACATTGGTGCAGGATTGGCGCAAATATTGGGTGGAGCAGTCGTGCAATTCGCCAGCAGCCAAGCCACGTGGACGCTGCCCGTGCTGGGCGAGGTGTATTCATGGCAAACAGTGTTTTTTGTGATTGGTCTGCCCGGGTTAGCTGTCGCTGCACTCATGGTTACCGTACGCGAACCTAAACGTCAGGGCGTGATTGACGTTGTTGGTACAAGCACAAGTGTCGCCATTCGTGATGTCTTGCGGTATGTAGGTGAACATAATCGTACGTTTGTGTTGATGTGCGCTGGTTGCGGCTTTTTTGCATTGTTCAGCTATAGCGCGAGTGCGTGGATTCCGTCGTTGTTTATGCGGAATTACGGGTGGTCTCCCGGAAAATTTGGTGTGATATATGGCACAATTATTATGACGCTCGGAACGCTTGGTTCCTTGTTTGGCGGGTGGTTGGCGGACAGACTTTCACGTCGCGGCTACACCGATGCAAAACTCCGCGTCGTTATTGTCGCCGCAATTGGGTTATTCCCGTGCGTGGTAGTCTATCCGCTTATGCCTACGCCTGAGCTTTGTTTGTTGTTGCTATTGCCAATAAATATTTTTGCTGGAATGCCTTGGGGACCGGCTGCTGCAGCGATTCAAGAGGTATTGCCCAATCAAATGCGGGGTTTGGGTTCGGCGCTGTATTTGTTCATTCTGAGTATGATTGGTTTGGCGCTCGGACCCACGTCTGTTGCGCTTTTGAACGATTATGTGTTCCACGACCCGCTTGCCGTGCGGTATTCGCTGGCAATTGTGAATGCAAGTGCTGTTGCAGGTTCTGCATTCTTGCTCGTGTTGGCGCTCAAACCATTTCAGCGAACAGCTCAGTCATTGCAAACAGCAGTCCAAGCACCAAATGGGTGACAGTTGTTTTTGTCCTAAATTTTAGTTCCTAACGCATTGAAGAGAATTGACCGCAGAGGCGCTGAGGACGCAGAGGCACGTCAAAAAGAGAGGAAAAGAAACGTTACAGCGTTCAGATTCTCAGCGCTCTCTCAAGCCTCTGCGGTGAAAATCGTTAGGTACCGAATGTTCTGAATATGTCCTCAACACATTTACCTTACTGGAGTCCCCAATGCAAATTCCTTCTTTCACGTTGCTACGAAGTGCTTTGATAGTAGCGGTATCGGCTCTGTTCCTGCTTGGTTGCAGCAAAGCGACCAATCCCGAACCCTCAAAATCGGATTTGCTTACGAAAACGTCGTGGACGGTGCGCTCCACCATTCCGTTTGTTGACGAAGTGACAAACACCGTTTTTCAGTTTGTAAAAGATGGTTCGTATCAACAAATTTCCCCCGATGGAACCATTGCGGCGTTGGGGAAGTGGGGTTTAGCGAATGGTGAAACCGCCATTCTTGTTACGTTGTCATCAGCCACAACGCTGACGTTCGACCTCTTGGAGCTTACCGACAAAACGCTACGATTCCGTGTAAAAATCCCGAATAATGGCATTATCGTAGAATTTTATTGCGTTCCGGTTGGATGAAAGGGGAACACATTGAGCCTTCACTGTATGAACTAATTTTCCACTTCGGAAAAGAAGTAGCTATGATTTGCACAATGGATTATCATTTCTTATCTTGAAAATTATGAATGACATTGAGAAATTCACCGAAGACGTACTTCATAGAGAAGCCCTCAGAACAAAAATTGCACAACAACGTATCTATCGCTACGGAAGCTATGTTTGGTTGCTGGTGGTGTCTTTGCCGTGGCAGCGGTTGCACAAGCCATTTGGCAGCCATTCCCGTAGGTCAGTTTTGTTGAACTCACTGGCGCAAGTGCTTTGTTTCTCTCCCGTGCTTTTTCAGGACAATTATCAAAGGAAGAATAATGGAATCCCCTAAAAATATCCCTCAAGCTATCATAGCCGCAGCCATTATCATTGGCATTTCTGCTATTCTTATTGCTGCTATCAGCCCCTTAGTTGCCACCGATGAATGGAAAGCCAAAGGGTGGTTCTACATTTTTTGCATTGGCTACATTGGTTATCATCTTTTTGGCTATAAGCTGTTTCATCGTTAATCATGCGAACGAACCTCCACCGTCAGCCGCAGAGCGCGTCCGGGCATAGGATAGTTGCGAATAACAGCATACCGTTCGTCGAAAAGATTATCGCAATGAAGGCGAAAACGCGGATTGAGCGAGCCGATTTCGGGCGAGGCTTCCAGAAAGATATTCACCGTCGTAAAAGCTGGTAGCAAGGATTCATCGGTGTTCGCGGGAAGAGTATAACGAACACCAGAATATTGCGCCGTAATGCCCATTTTGAGGATGCCCGGCGAATACGTAAGGATGCCGCTTGCGAGCTGCGATGGCGTGTAAACAAGCAGCTTGCCACGCGAAAACGAGCCGTCTGTTTCGTCAGTGGCGCGTTGAAGCGTAGCGGAAAGCTGTGCAGAAAGTGTATTGTCCCACAACCCAGCCGTGACGCTGCTTTCCAAGCCGAATGTTCGCACGTCGCCGATATTTCGTGCCGACCATGTTACGGGGCTGGACGGGACGGCAACGATTTGGTTGTGCGTCAAATGCAGAAATCCATCTACCTCCGCTCGAATCATCAAGGATGAATGACGAATAATCAACGCTGAACACCCCACATTCCAAGCATGAGACCGTTCGGGCAGCAGATTCACGTTGCCAAAATTCAAATAATACAGTTCGTTAAACGATGGCGGGCGAAAATTGTAACTCCATTGCCCGCGTACCGTCAATGCTTCGTTCGGAAGCCATGCGGCACTTACAAGCGGCGACACGACAAGCCCGAAATCCGAAAACCAATCACCACGCAGACCAATGTCTGCCTTCCAGCTATTGTTTGCCATGCCGTTTTCGGTCAAACTATTTTCCGCGAAGCTCATTTTTCCTGCAAGCGAAGCATTAACGCGCCGCACGTAATTTCCTATTTCTGGTTGGAACATATTCCCGTGAACATCCGAGAACACAGTTTCGGCTTGCCATTCATAATCAATATTACCCATAAAGCGCATTGTTGCTTTGACAGCGGCATCATTCGAGTGAAATGTCTCGTCAATACCTTGCAATCCATGCGTCCGGGCATCAGGGTCACGATAACGGAGCGTATTTCCGCGCCACGAGGCGAGCAAACTTAATGCCGATGCCTCAGAAAGCGCTTTGGAAGCTGTTATGGAGGCAAGAGCATCACCCTCGTCGAGCCGCGCCCGTGCCATTTCCACGCTTCCTTGTACTACAGCGCCCGGAGTGCCGCGCTCGGTGCGGCGAACGAGTGTTTGTGCATTGAACTGCCAGCCTTCCAGTTTTCCTGCCGCTTGCACACGCCCTGAAAGCGTTAAAAAATCGCCGTTGGAGCGTTCCTGCGTTGTCGTATTGCCAAATTCGTTGAACGCAAATGGAAAATTTCCTTGAGTATGCTGGTATTCCACGTTTGCAGAGAGTATCATCGTTGAACCTGTGCTGCTTGAAAGTGGCACAGAACCTTGCGCGTAGAATCCCGTTTCGCCAAACGATGCGATGTCGCTTTTGAGCAGGAAGGTAGCTTTGGAAGACCGTTTTGTGCGGATATTGACCACGCCACCCATTGCGCCCGCGCCAAGCATAGCCGCCGCACCGCCGCGCACGACTTCAATTTCCTCAATCATCGAAATGGGGAGTGTACTGAGGTCAAATTGTCCATTTTGCGTGGAGTTTAGGCGAACACCATCCACAAGAATGAGTGTTTGTGCGGCATTTGCACCCCGTAGCGAAATCGTCTTTAACCCGCCCAAACCACCGTAATTCCGTACGAATACGCCCGGCACAAACGACAAAGCATCCGCAATCTGCCGTGCGCCAAGGGTTTGAAGCTGTGCGCGAGATATGATGCTGGTTGGAGCCAAGTCGCGTGAAACACCTGTCAGTAAACGTTCGCTGGTTATATCCACCTTCGGCAAACGAACGTGCTTGATGGAATCGGCGGGAGCTGTGCAGAGTGCTTGCGAGGCAGTACACACGACAGTGGCGATAACAAAAACACGAATGAGAGCAACCACAAAACGATGGGAATGATGAGAAGTTTTGGTAATATTGACATTGAAGTTTAGATAAAATCTCGTAACTCGCATAAAACATGGCTCTTGTGTTTGCCCTCACCCAACCCTCTCCCAAAGGGAGAAGGCTTCAGAAGACATTGATTTTCTTTGTCTTCGCTCCTTCTCCCTTTGGGAGAAGGCG
>JANYIG010000092.1 GCA_025358765.1 Candidatus Kapaibacterium sp. | reverse complement strand
AAGGACTCTCTGCATGGCACAAACGCTTTGAATCGTGCGGTTTTGTCAGGATTCATAAGTCCGTTGTGCTGAACATTCGCCACTGCGCGGCGTTTCGGCATAATGGCAAAGACGGCATTGTCACGCTTTCCAATGGCGAGATGCTTCCGGTCTCGCACACGTACAAACGGGCGCTGTTGGAACGGCTTCGTGGGCTTGCGGGTTTGCCCCCCCCCGCAACAGCCATAGCGGGCGGTTCCCACAAAAAGCAGGGCGTTTTGCATAAAAAACAGGGCGGGTCACACAATGGAGCTTGCCGAGCGGAAGGTGCCGTTGTACATTTGTAGCATGAAAGTTTTACAACGACATATTCCGCTTCTGCTTTGGGCAGTACGCCTTGCGCTTGGCGGTGTTCTTCTGTTCTCCGGCGTGGGAAAACTGCTTGACCCAAGCACGGCGCAGAACTTTGTGGAAACAGTTGCCCGTGAGGTTGAGGTTTTGTCAGTTTTTACAGCACTTCCGTTGCTGCGTGTAGTACAGGGGTTTGCCGTGCTGGAGTTGGTCATAGCTGCTTTACTCGTGGTGGGCATACAGGCACGGCAAGCATTTCTGGCGCTGTTGAGCATTGTGGTTTTATTCACCATTGCCTTAGGAGCGTTGTACTTGCGAGGTGAACAAGTGCCGACGTGCGGTTGTTTCGGGGCATTTGGCGGGGAGATGACATTGGAGGTTGCTCTTCTGCGAAATCTCGTGCTGATGGCGCTTATACTCGCGGGGTTAGTACTGACGACGCATACAAAAAAAACAAAAAACGGTTCGCTGCCTATTTCCATATTTGCCCGTCAGCGAACCGCCCCGTCAGGCGAAGTGTAGAAGCCGAACCTGACGGATAAAAATACATTATTACGGGCAGATAGCATCCTTTTTTAAGGAGAATCGTTATGAAAGAGTTGAGTTTCGAGCAAATGGTCGCTGTTGAAGGCGGGTGGTGTCTTGATCCGAAATACATGGAAGCATATATGTTATTTGAATGTGAAAAGGCAGGAAATGGTAGTTGGTATTGGTATGATTGGCGAATCTGTGCCAATGGTGAAACTCCTTAAAAAGCCGTAGTCATTTTTCGCAAGCATACAGATATCTGTTTCTGTATGCTTGCTCTTATATTGAGTGTTTGCAGGACTTTTAGTTAAAAAAACTGCCGATATTTCCAAAATATCAAGCGTACATACAATTTATAATTCGCATTTTTTTGTCATCTAACCACTGGCTTGACCGTAATGAAAATTTTGATCAGCAGCTTCATATTGTTTATTGCTTTCGGTGGTTTCACCTTTGCCCAAATGCTTAAATTTGGACCTGATTGTGATATTGGTATGCTCGCGCCTAATTTTACGCTCACAAAATTACTCCAAGCCCCTTCAAATGCGCCTACGACTCTTTCAGCACTCCGTGGTAATATTGTGGTGCTTGAGTTTTGGGCGACGTGGTGTAGCCCCTGTCGCACTGCAATGAAGCATCTAAGTGTAATAGCAGAAAAATTTGTGAATAAACCCATTCGATTTCTTGCTATTTCTGGTGAACCCTCTGAAGTGATAGAGAAATACCTCCTATCACGCCCCAATAAGCTCTGGATAGGTATTGATGGCAATCACGAAGCAGGCCGCCTTTACCGAGCGGTTCTCATTCCACTTATCATCATTATTGATAAAGACGGTAAATTGCTTACCGTAACAACCGATAAGGAAATTACCGAAGAGCGCTTAGATGCTCTATTGGCGGGAAAATCTGTAGATTTTGAGCCAATGCGTATATTAACGGCGGAGGAGATTTTCCGAAAAGAATCTCTTCTTATAGACAGGTCTGTACTACCAAGCGTTATAGTAAAATCTCATGATGATTATGGAGGCTGGGATTCGATAACAATAGACAATGATGGACGTATGCTAACGGCTCTTGCTCGACCATCTGCTCTTTTTCTGGAAGCATATCATTTGCAGTGGGCGCAGATAGAAGTGTCCGACAAATCGGATAAAGAAAGTTTGTCTCAGGATATCTACTTTGTAAATATTATTCTCCCCAAAGGCGATAAACAGGCACTGCGTGACACGCTCAAAAATATTATTTCGCGGGATTTGCATATTGATAATCGCATTGAAAAACGCAAAGAGAACGTCATAGTTCTGAGGCGTATACAAGGCACCAGCAAACCAATACTTTCCGACGCGCTCGTGCCAATATTCAAATACGACCGCACTATCGTCACAGCCGTCAAACAACCTATCGCTTCGATTATCAAGTATCTCAATACAATGTTCAGTGTTCCAATCATTGATGAAACTGGGCTTAAAGGCGAATATGATTTATCCTTTTCGTGGGACTTGTTAAAAAAGACAGGGCTTGAAGAAGGTCTGGCATTGCTGGGGTTAGAAATGGTAAAAAACGTGGAGCGAGAGGTAGATATTTGTGTGGTAAAAAGAAAAGTGACCTCTTCCAATTAACACAAAAATAAAAGCATGAATCATTCTTTAACGCTCGAACACCCCGCAGAGTATTTTCCTGGCGATAAGCAGACTTTTTCCGGTTTTTTGTTCGGTCTCAATGCGTGGTGGTGGTTTTTGGGGTTAGTGGCAGCGTACATCGGAATTATTCTGCTCAGAAACACATTTGTCATCACGCCCGATGTGCTATACCGTGGCTTAGAAGACCGTTGGACAGCACAACGAATTGAAGAATTTCTGGAATTACGAAGCGAGCGGTGGTGGCTTCCCCTGATAAGCCCATTCATTATCCTTCCCGTTAAAGTTACCTTTACCGCGCTCTGCCTCACTATCGGCACGATACTCATAGAGCAGGAGATAGGATTCAAAAACATATTCAAAATTGCCCTGCTCGCTGAAAGTGTGTTTATAGCGCAGATGGCTCTGCAAGTGTTGTGCGGCATCTTCCTGTTAGACGTTCGCATTCCCGATGACTACGCCAATTTCGCACCTCTTTCGCTGCTGCAATTCTTCGACCCCGCAGCGCTCAAACTTTGGATGAAGCATCCGCTCCGCACGGTAAATCTTTTCGAGGTGGCGTACTGCTTCGTGCTAACGTATTTTCTTGCGCCGCAGTTGCGAAAATATTCCTTTGGAAAAACTGTTCGGCTCGTGGCGGCTTCCTACGGCTTGGGGCTGCTCTTGTGGGTGGTGGCGTTGGCGTTTTTGCTGCTGCAAGTTTCGTAGGAAGGCGAGGTTTACACGGGCACGATGTTCTCACCGCGTTCTACTTCGTCCATGAGTTTGAGTAAATGCTCGCGGTTAGCAGCGTTGCCAAAAAGATATTCTGTTGACTCGTTGTTTTCATCTGGTGCATCCATCACGATAATCTCAATCGGTTTTTTGCCGAAAAGTGCTTTCACACTTTCTACAAAATCCGACGTAAGTTCGTTTGCGTTCAAATAATAGGTGGTCTGTATAGCGGAAGAAGGATTATCAAACAAAAAAACTGTGTTGTCAAATATAGCATTTTTACCGCAAACGTACCATGAAACGTATTCTCATGTTTACCGCACTTGGGTTTGTCCTTGCCGCCATCGGCGTTTTGAGCGTGAAGATTGTTCGCGGAGCAGCAGAAAAAGAAGCGATTGCCGCCCGCATCCAGACGCTGCCAGCGTTCCGTTTTTTTGCGCCGGGTGGCGCAACAGTAAGCGCGAACAATGTTCCGGCAGGCAAACCCCTCGTCGTGATGCACTTTCTGACAAGCTGCCATTTCTGTCAAGGCGAAACGAAAGAACTTGTTGCCAATGCTGCACTTTTAGCGACCGCGCATATCGTGATGGTTTCTGCGGAAGATGCCGCCACGCTTGCGGCATTTTGCAACGAGTATGGTTTGGTGGGCTTACCTGCGGTAAGCGTTGTATCGGACAGCTTACACACATTTGGTGCGACGTTTGGCACGACCGCCACACCCGTCACGTTTATTTACGACGCGCAGCACCACCTCGTGAAACAATTTATGGGCGAAACCAGCGCGAAGGCAATTCTGAGCATACTCAACACAATATCATCCAAACCGTCCAAAGCCGCATTGTGAATACTTTCAACAAAATGCAAAAACACCTCCACAAAACCTTCGTCCGCCAGCTTGACCTTGCTGATTGTGGCGTAGCCGCACTGCTCGGCATTATCCGCTTTTATGGTGGCGATGAACATCTTGAGCGTTTGCGCGAACGTAGCGGTACGTCACGACAAGGGACGACGCTCTTGGGATTGTACCAAGCGGCACAACATCTCGGCTTTACCGTCAATGCGTGGCAAGCGGATGGCATCGAAAATTTACGAACAGTAACGTTCCCTTGTATTCTCCATGTTCTCAAAGACGGGCGTTTGTCTCATTACATCGTCTGTTATGGCTACGAGGAAAATAATGTTCTTGTTGGCGATCCTGCTTCGGGCATTACGACGATTACGGGAGAGGAATTGGAATCGCTCTGGCAATCCAAAACGCTGCTCACGCTCACACCGAACGCAGATTTTATTCGCACGGAAACGCTTGTGCAAGAAAAACGACGTTGGATGCGGGAGCTTATAGAACAAGATTTTACGGTGTTGTTTATAGCGTTTGCACTCGGCGTGATTATCTCAATCCTCAGCCTCTCCACAGCAATTTTTTCGCAAAAACTTGTGGACAAAATCCTTCCCGACCACGACAGCATGAGACTCGTCACGGGGTTGACCCTGCTCGGAGTACTTCTGGCTGCACGAAGTGGCTTAAATTTTTTGCGTGGACAATTCCTTATTCGGCAAAGCCGCGATTTTAACAACCGCATCATTACTCGATTCTACGGCGTTCTTTTACGATTGCCGCAAGCATTTTTCGATAACCGCAAAACGGGCGACCTTATTGCCCGCATGAACGATGCCCAGCGCCTACAACAAGCACTTACCTATATTGCCAGCGATGTTATGATTGATGCTCTCTTGTTCATCGTCTCGTCGGTCTTTATCGTGTTGTATTCCCTGCCGATTGGTGTGTTTGTATTGTGCAGCATCTCCGTCTATTTCGTGCTCGCGTATCGTTTCCACAAACCCATCGCGGAGGGTCAGCACTCCGTGATGGCTGCCTATTCCCTGAACGAAAGCAATTATATTGACACCATTCAAGGTATTGCGACCATCAAAGCAACAGGCAAAGAAGAACATTTTTCCGCAATCACTCGGAGCATTTATGGTTTGGTGCAAGAGAAGGCATACCTTTTGGGCAGCATTGGCAGGCGGTTCAATCTGGCGGCGGAAGTTGCCAGCGTTGTGATTCTTGTTGGTGTACTGTCGTGGGCGGCGCTGCTCGTTTTGCAAGGTACGTTGCTTGTGGGAGCGCTCGTTGCTATTGTTCAGATGGCAAGCCAGTTAAACAGCGTCTCACTTCGTTTGGCAGTAACGAATATCCGTTTGCAAGAGGCGCGGATTGCGTTCGAGCGGATGTATGCGTTTGCATCCATAAAGCCGGAATTTACGGATGAAACGGAAAGAGCAACAGTGCCGATAGAACGATTTGAGGCGCTTTTGTTGCAGCAGGTCACATTTCGTTTTGCGGGACGACCAGCATTACTCCACGACGGAACGCTTGAGGTCAGGCGCGGCGAACTTGTGGCGCTGCTCGGCGAAAGCGGTTGTGGCAAAACGACCATTATGCAGATGCTGCAACGTTTTTATGAACCAGAAAGCGGCAGCATCCTTGTAACAGACCAAACCACCAGCATTGTTGCGTTACGCGATATTTCCGTCCGGTCGTGGCGGAATATCATTGGTGTTGTGCCGCAGCACATCAAGATTTTTAACGGAACGGTCTTGGATAATATCTGTCTTGGTCATCCCGCCGAAGAAGCTGAACGGGTTGTAAATTTTTGCCAAGAATACGGTTTCGAGAAATATATAGCTGCACTGCCTCAAGGTTACACAACACTTGTGGGCGAAGAAGGCGTAAATTTGTCGGGTGGGCAGCGCCAAATTATCGCGCTCGCCCGTGCGCTTTATCGCAAACCACAACTGCTGTTGCTGGACGAAGCAACGTCGGCAATGGATAAAAAAACAGAAGCTGACATTCTTCAACTCCTTCATCGCTTAAAAAATGAACTTGCAATACTTATGGTGACACACCGAACACAAAACATACAAATAGCCGGATACGGCTGTGCCGACCGTGCGTATATTATGGAGGAAGGACGGATAACGCTGGCTGCTGTGGCTGCCACTCACACGACGATGAATCCCATAGCACTGAAGGAGCGGCAAGCGCTGGTTTGAAACTAATCAAGCCGTAATTCACCAAACAGCCTGATGATTTATTCCATCATTTGCCGCAATTCTGTTTCCGAAATCACCTTCACGCCAAGCTCCAACGCCTTTTCTAACTTGCTCCCTGCTTCTTCGCCCGCCAGCACAAAATCCGTTTTTTTGCTCACGGAACCCGATACTTTGCCGCCGTAGCGTTGAATGAGTTCTTTTGCCTCGTCACGTTTCATCGTGGGCAAGGTTCCGGTGACGACGAATGTTTTGCCTGCAATCGGCGTTATTACGCCCGCCAACGCCTTGCCCTCACTTTGCATTTGCAATCCTGCCGCCGCAAGCGCAGCAATGATGCGACGACTTTGCTCATCTTGAAAATACGTGTAAATCGCTGTTGCCGTGCGCTCTCCAATGCCATACACAGCAGTAAATTCCTCTTTTGACGCTGAAAGCAGGCGTTCCATCGAACCGAATTGGTCGGAAAGGAGTTTTGCAGTTTCCGCGCCCACAAAACGAATGCCGAGCGCAAACAACACACGCTGGAAAGGCTTTTGTTTGCTTGCTTCTACGGCGGCAAGCAGATTGTCCACTTTTTTTTCTGCCCAGCGTTCAAGGGTAAGCAATTCGTCGCGGCGTTCGTGTAAACGATAAATACCCTCTACGCTGCTCAAAAAGCCGTGTTCCACAAGTTGGTCAACAATCTTTTCGCCCAAACCTTCAATATCCATTGCCGTGCGCGAGCAAAAATGTGTTAAACGCCCACGACGCTGCCACGGACAGCCCGCAAACTCACAGTAGTACGCGGCTTCACCTTCATAGCGCTTGAGAGGTTGATGATGCTCGCACGGACAGGCGGCAGGAAAACTAAACGGGGTCGAATCTACAGCGCGTTCTGCTTCCACAAAACCACTCACCTTCGGAATCACGTCGCCACCTTTTTCCACGATAACCATGTCGCCCTCACGCACACCCACTTGCGTTATGAAATCCGCATTATGCAACGTCGCGCGGCTGATGGTGGAACCAGCAAGCAACACGGGTTCAAGCTCGGCAACAGGGGTCATCACGCCCGTTCTTCCCACTTGCAGCACAATAGATTTTAGTCGTGTTTGTGCTTTTTTTGCTTCGTATTTGTACGCAAACGCCCAGCGTGGGAAACGCCCGACTTCGCCAAGTTCAGCCTGCTGCGCGAATGAATCCACCTTTACTACCACGCCGTCCGTCCCGAATCCCAATTCTTCACGTTTTGTTTCCCATTCGTCAATAAACGCAAATACGTCGTCGAGCGTCGGACACACACGAGAGCCAAACGTCGTCGGTAGCCCAAATTCACGCAGAAAATTCATTGCTTTGCATTGGGAATTGGGAATTGGGAATTGGGTGCCTTCGCCACGCTCTTCACCGCGAAATGCCAAAAAATAGCACGCCATTTGAAGCGGTCTGCGGACTACTTCGCGTGGGTCTTGGAGTTTGAGCGTTCCGGCTGTGAGGTTTCGTGGATTGGCATACAGCTTTTCGCCTGCCGCCTCGCGCTCTTCGTTGATACTGAGAAAATCCTCCGAGCGCATATACACTTCACCACGTACCTCGAAATCTGGCAGCTTTGCTGGTGTTGGTGTTATGTTCAAGACTTTAAGCGCTGCATCGTTGACGTTGAGCGGTACGGAGGGAATAGTGCGGATATTTTGCGTTACGTCGTCGCCCGTGATGCCGTCACCGCGAGTGGTGGCAAGCGTGAGAATGCCGTTCGTGTAGCGCAAGCTCATCGCCACGCCGTCGTATTTCAAGTCGCAGTAATATTGGTATGGCTTGCCTTCCAATAATTCGCTCACACGACGGTCGAATTCGCGCATATCGTCGCGGCTGTACGTGTTTTGAAGCGAGAGCATTGGCGTGTCGTGCTGGACGCTGCGAAACTCTTTGAGCGGTTCGCCGCCAACGCGCTGTGTGGGCGAATCCGGCGAAATCAACTCAGGATGCGCTTTTTCAAGATCGGTCAATTCCTCCATCACGCGGTCGTATTCACGGTCTTCCACAAGCGGCTCTGCGTCAACGTAGTAGGCGTGGTCGTAACGGCGAATGCGATTGCGGAGATTTTCTATCTGCTCATGCATAGTATCTTGCGGCGAAGCTGTATCGCCAAACAGGGATGATTGTGGCATAAAAATCAAACGTTGAGTGAAGATGTGAGCATTCCATCAACTACGAATTTAACGTGAATTGTCCTGACATTATCGTAACTGGTCTTACATTAGAGTGTATTCCGAATTATCTACAGGTCTGTCACGCCCGCTCCAGCCGGAGTTCACCCCAGCCCCAGCCTTCGCTGGGGTAAACTGGCTGGGGCTGGGACGGGAATGACAAAAAAAGTATTCGGAATACACTCTATTGTTTACACTTGTCGTAATAAAGAAAACATCTCCAACACCGCCTCCACACCCATCGCGCCTTTGTCGCCCACGCCATGTTCGCGTACCGCTACTTGCCCTGCTTCCGCTTCGCGTTTACCAATGACGAGCGCAAACGGCACTTTTTTCTGTTCCGATTCAGCGATTTTACGATTCACTTTTTCGGGACGGTCGTCGAGCTTCACACGATAACCGAGTTTTTCCAAACGTGCCGTCAATTCTTGTGCGTAGGTTACTTGGTCATCGGTGATGGGGAGAATGCTTACTTGCACGGGTGCGAGCCAGAACGGGAAATTGCCCGCATAATGTTCAATCAGAATAGACATAAAGCGCTCCATTGAGCCAAACGGCGCACGATGGATAATCACCGGACGGTGTTTGGCATTATCGTTGCCTGTGTATTCAAGCTCGAAGCGTTCCGGCATCACGTAATCCACTTGCACCGTGCCAAGCTGCCACTTGCGCCCAATGGCATCACGCACAATAAAGTCGAATTTGGGTCCGTAAAATGCGGCTTCGCCTTCGGCAACGAAATAATCAAGCTCCATCATGTCGGCAACTTCTTTTATCTCGCGCTCGGCTTGATTCCACATTTCGTCGGTGCCAGCATATTTTTCTTTGTTGTTCGGGTCACGGAAGGAAAGGCGCGTTTTTACGGACATACCGAATGTTTTGAACACCAATTGCGTGAGTTCGATTGCATTGACAAGCTCGTCTTTGAGCTGGTCTTGTGTGCAATAAATATGCGCGTCGTCTTGCGTAAAGCCGCGTACACGGCTCAAACCGCTTAACTCACCCGATTGTTCGTACCGATACACCGTGCCAAATTCCGCCAAACGTACGGGCAAATCGCGGTAGCTGCGCGGCTTCGACGAATAAATCTGATGATGATGCGGGCAATTCATCGGTTTCAGCAAATATTGTTCCTCGTCCACCTGAACTGGCGCAAAATTGGACTCTGAGTAATACGGGTGATGCCCCGATGTGATGTACAACTGCAAGCTGCCTATATGCGGCGTGATTACTTCTTGATAGCCACGTTTAATGAGTTCTTGGCGCAGAAAATTTTCCAGCAATCGGCGCATAATCGTTCCGTTTGGCAACCACACAGGCAAACCACCACCGATTTTCTGCGAAATCATGAATAATTCCAATTCCCGCCCAATCTTGCGGTGGTCACGGCGCTCAGCTTCTTCGCGTTGGGTGATGAATTCTTCGAGCATCTGCTTTTTTGGGAAAGCAATGCCGTAGATGCGTGTTAACATCTTGCGTTTTTCGTCACCACGCCAGTACGCGCCTGCAACCGAAAGCAATTTGGGGTATTTTAACGCTCCCGTAGAAGGAACGTGCGTTCCGCGACACAAATCCGTGAATGCACCTTGTTTGTAGAGCGTAATCCCTTGCCCCTTGAAACCTTCCAAGAGTTCAAGTTTGTATTCGTCACCTTTTTCTTGGAAAAACTTCACGGCATCGTCCCACGAAACGTCCACGCGCTCAAACGGCACGTCGCGCTTAACAAGTTCCGCCATCTTCGCCTCAATCGCTGGCAAATCCTCAAGCGAAAGTTTTTTATCGCCCGGCAGGTCAATGTCGTAGTAAAAACCGGCTTCAATCGCTGGACCAATGCCGAATTTTACGCCCGGATATAACACCTCAAGCGCTTCAGCCATTACGTGCGCCGTCGAGTGCCAAAAAATCTGCCTGCCGTCGTCGTCGTCAAACGTCACAAGGCGAATAGTAGCATTTTCCGTTATCGGTCGTGCAAGATCGTATGGCGTGTTGTTTACGAAAATGCCGATTGCATTGCGGGCAAGACCTTGCGAAATAGACTCTGCGACTTGCATTCCTGTGGTTCCGGCTGCGTATTCGCGTTTATTGCCGTCGGTCATGGTAATGGTTATCATCATTGGTATGGTTATTAAAAAAATTAGTGTTGTTCAAGTTCGGTATTGATGAGCGTTTCAAGGGTTTGAAGAAATTCGCCCGCCCGCGCGAGCATTTGAGCCGTTAACTCTGGGCTGATAGTAGCAAAATCATCGTAATCGTCTTCGTGTCGCGTGTCAAAAAGCTCATTGTAAAATTTGCTGTACTCTTTCGAGACTTTGCCAGTAAGGACATAATATTTGTAAAACATTGTGCGTACCCCGCTGTGAGATTTTGCGGTATGCTCGTCCAGCAACAATACAGCCAAGACCGCATAAAAACAAGCATAGTACAGCCTGTTAATGCAATCCAACAATTGCCCGCGTTCGTACAGGGCTTGAGCAGCAGAAAATGAACTCTGAGTACGCTCTAAACGGTACTTAATCAGTTCTCTGGTTTTATCGCTTCTCACAGTTTTATACCTTCTTCTTGCACATTCTGATACAACGCTGTGGCATGCGTCAGCGCGTCATCATGCCATAAAGACTTCGATTTGATAATGGAAACGAGTGCTTCGCCAAGCTCAAATTCTGCGTCATAGAGTGCGTAGCGAATGACTCGCTTTCGCTCTTCCGTCACTTTGCCCGACACAAGCACTATAATGTCCCAATCTGAATCCTCGTACGCCGTGCCGCGTGCACGGGAGCCGAACAATATGAGTTCTGCGTCCGGCTCAACAGCAAGCACAGCCTCGCGGATACGAGTACGGGTTTTCCCATCAGCAGATTCAAATGTAATGGCTTCAGTCATAAATATTCAGAGTACGTACCTTTAGTCTCGACAAGGCGATTGTTGGGAGAGAAAAGTTTGGTATTTTTGTTTGTTGTTTTGCGAAATGAATTTCTTAGTTTGTCATCCCATCGAACTCACCTATGAAGAGGGGATAAAACTTTTTCCGAAATTTTTCGTTAAAGAAGATACGAAATTACGAATTTTCCTGAATAACCGTGAATTTTCACAACTACTATGGCTTTTACATTCTCTTCAGACGACATAGCCGGTATTGTCCAGATGCTTGGCTCTGCCCCGCAGCACCATACGAGCGATGGTCACGACGAATATTTTTTTAATCTCTCGAACGAGCAAACACGTCAATCACTCACACTCACGTTGGCAAACAACGTGGAATTGGGTGGTGAAGGCTCGGAGCGCGAAGCATTGGTCATAGCACAGACGCAGCACGGCTATTTTGAATTGCATGGCTGTACGGCGTTTATGGTCTTTGAGCCAGACGAAATTATCTTTATCCGTGCCGACGGCGAACGCATATCTGGTATGGTTGTGGGCAAACAATGCACATGTTCAATGTTCGTGGATGTTTGCCGTGAGAATCTTTCGGCAAACTATGCTGAACTCGACCCGCGTTTGCTCATGTCCGCAATGCAGCTTTCGGTGACGGAAGTGATGTTGTCAATGGAAGAATAATCATGGAATCTGGAGCCTCAAGTAATGATTGACATCGCAACGCACAACGATACAGCATACAAGCGCCTTCCGCTTGCCAAGATAAAACGTGCGGCGGAAAATGTGTTGAATGGGGAAAATATTACCGCTGCATCTGTGAGTATTGTTATTGTTGATGATGAAAAAATTCATAATTTGAACAGGCAATATCTTAATCACGACTACCCGACTGACGTGATAACATTTGCGCTTGCGGAGGCAGATGATAGCGATGAAAACGGAGAGATTGACGGTGAAATCTACATTAGTGTAGAGACAGCGCGTGAACAAGCGCAAGAGTATGGCGTTTCCCTGACAAACGAGCTTATGCGACTTGCTGCACATGGGACGCTACATTTAGCGGGTTATGACGATGCGACTGTGGAACAACGCGCAACTATGAAACAACTTGAAGACCGCTACATTACTTGGTAGGATACAGTTATGTACGAAAAAATCGTAGAAATTATTGCCTTTTTGATGTCGGAGCTTAATAGCAATCACAGTATTAGTGAAACGACCTTCAAAGACTTGAGTAACCAAGGCTATACGGATACTGAAATTTCCGCAGCGTTTGGTTGGTTGGCAGACAGGTCGCAGATACAAGAGCAGCTCATTGAAAGTATTGATGCACAAAAACATTCCTTCCGTATTCTCCATGAATTTGAGCAAATGTATATTTCACCGGAAGTGTATGGGTATTTTCTCCAACTCTTCCAGCTGGATGTTCTTACGCACGACCAAATTGAAACAGTTATTGAGCGTTGCTTGATGTCGGGGATGCAACCGGTGGATATGAACACAGCAAAATTTTCCGTTGGTTCTATTTTGTTCAATGCCGGACAGTACGAAGTTCCGAGCCAGCGTATTTTTCTGAACGGCACGGATACTATTCACTAAACGAGCCTCTCGTTGATGAAACCCTCGTTTTTTGGGTCCCGTAGTTCAGCTGGACAGAACACAAGTTTCCTAAACTTGGTGTCGGAGGTTCGAGTCCTCTCGGGACCGCAACGAATATAGTTCAAAACCCGCTCCAGCAATGAAGCGGGTTTTTTGTTGTCCTAATGATGTCCTAAACGTTACTTTTATTTGCGTATTGTAGTAATCACAACTAACCGGCAAAACTATGATTTCTCTTGACCTTTCAGGCAAACGCGCTTTAGTGTGTGGAAGCACACAAGGTATTGGCAAAGCTATTGCAATAGCTTTTGCCGAAGCTGGTGCATCTGTCGTACTTGCAGCGAGGAATGAAGACACTTTGCAGCAAATACTTCGTGAATTGCCTCAAACAACAGGCGTTCACCACTCGTATCTATGTGCTGATTTTTCTCGTTTGCACGATGTAGAGCAAGCCGTTGCTTCTTTCTTGGATATAAACAACAACACACCAATTCATATTGTCGTCAATAATACAGGTGGACCAGCCCCCGGACAAATTACGGATGCTTCGGTGGAAAGCTTCCTTGACGCGCTTTCGCAACATCTTCTCGTAAGTCAGATGCTTATGCGGCAACTTCTTCCATGTATGCGGCAGGAGCAGTACGGGCGTATCATCAACATCATTTCTACATCGGTCAAACAACCAATACCTAATCTTGGCGTTTCCAATACCACTCGTGCGGCTATGGCGAGTTGGGCAAAAACACTATCGTTTGAGGTTGCCAGCGATGGCATAACGGTGAATAATATTCTACCGGGATATATCAAAACAGGTCGCTTGGATTCACTTGCTACCAATATGGCAAAAGGACAAAATAAAAGCGTCCAAGACGTGGAAACAGCAATGATTCAAACAGTCCCTGCCGGACGTTTTGGGGAACCGAAGGAAATAGCGCACCTCGCCACATTTCTTGCTTCACCCCTTGCCGCATATATCACTGGTACGAGCATAGCTGTTGACGGAGGGAAAACAACTGCGTTGTAAGATTTATCAATAAAAGTGAGTGTTGTACCGTTCTCCTATTATGGTTGTATTTAACAGAAAATTCAACAATCGTAACCCTAACTACTGACCAACTCAACGATGGAAAATTTGATGGAGATTATAGATAATCGCATCCCTGTCACTGTATTGACGGGCTTTTTGGGTGCTGGCAAAACCACACTACTCAACCGCATTCTCACGGCGCAACACGGCAAACGTATTGTGGTGATTGAGAACGAATTTGGCGAAATCGGCGTGGACAACGACCTCGTGATTCAGTCAGACGAGGAAGTATTCGAAATGAACAACGGCTGTCTTTGCTGCACTGTGCGCGGCGACCTCATTCGTATTCTTTCAAGCCTTACCAAACGCAAAGACAAGTTTGATTACGTGCTGATAGAAACAACGGGGCTTGCAGAGCCGATTCCCGTCGCCCAAACGTTTTTTATGGACGACGAAATTCAGGATAAATATTCAATTGATGGTATTATCACGGTTGTAGATGCCAAACATGTTCTGTTGCACCTCGACGACAGCGAAGAATGTCGCCAGCAGATTGGTTTTGCGGATGTAATTTTGCTCAACAAAACGGATTTGGTCACGCCAGATGAGGTGGAATTGCTCGAAGACCGCATCCGCTCAATGAACGCATTGGCAAGAATTCACCGTACAACAAACGCAGAGATAGATTTGGAGCAGCTTTTGAACATTCGTGCGTTTGATTTGAATGCAAAAGTAGAGGTTGAGCCAGAATTTTTGCCCAAAAAAGATGAGCATGGGCATGTTGATTCCTCGCATCATCACCACCATCATCACGATGAAAAGGTTCAATCGGTAGGGATCGAGGAATCACGCGGATTGAATCCGGCAGCATTCAACGCGTGGCTTTCGATGCTGCTTCAAACCAAAGGTCCCGATATTTATCGGATGAAAGGTATTTTGCATTTTACGGGCGAAAAACGCCGTATCGTGTTTCAGGGAATGCATATGATTTTCGATGCCACTGCCGACCGACTCTGGAACGAAGATGAAGAGCGTAAAAACAAACTCGTTTTTATCGGCAAAGATTTGAACCGCGAACAGCTCACGAGCGGCTTCATGTCTTGCTTAACTTCTTGACGTGAGAAGACTTTAGGTAATAATGTTCGACTTCAGTACCGAACGCTTTGCAGTACAATGAGCGCAGAGACAGGGAGTCACGTATCCGTGGGGAGAGTTTGAAAATAAATTGAAGCCTTCTCTTGTTATACCGTGTAGATTCTCTGCGCTCTCTTGACGGTTTCCGTCAGCCTCTGCGCTCAAATCCGTTCGGTACAAATAATGTTCGACAATATTTATGCCGTTTTTCACGGAGAGGATTATTGTTAATCCTCTCCCAGAGCCACCTCAACACCTTTTGCCCATGCTGCTCCCGTGTGATGCTCCAGCGCCGTAATCACGTCGGCAGAAATCGCATCGCAAAGTACGTATCCGCGCGGTGTTAAGGATATTCGATTTTTTTGAATGTGCAGTAAATTTTCGCCCTCATATTTCGTAAAAAGCGGCTGCATAACCGTTTTAAGGCTAATGCCGAAGTCGCGTTGAAATTCTGCAAGACGAATCCCTTTCGACCGCAATTCCAAAAATGCCCGCTCAAACATCCGTTCTTTTTCTGACAAAACCTCACTGTTTGTGATGGGAAGCATGTTTGCGGCGACCATATCCGTGTAGCGCTTCAAACTGCGAGCATTCCAATAGCGTTCGCCGCCAACGTAGCCGTGCGCCGACGGTCCAAACGCCAGATATTCATCGCCTTGCCAGTAGATGCAGTTATGGCGGCATTCCCTGCCCGTGCGAGCGAAATTCGAGACCTCGTATTGCGTGTAGCTGTTATTGGCAAGAAATTCCATCGTCCACTCGTACATTTGAGCATCGTCATCTTCGTCACTTTGGCGTACTTCACCACGGAGCTTCATGGCGTTGAGCGGTGTACCCTCCTCAAAAATCAGGCTGTACGCGGAGATATGCTCGGTTTCAAGGCGGACTGCGGTTTCCAAGTTTGCTTGCCAGCGCTCAAACGTTTGATTAGGCAGCGCAAACATGAGGTCAATGTTCACATTGTCGAAACCAGCTTTCCGTGCGGCTTCGACGGCTTCGACGGCTTCGGATTTTGAGTGAATGCGGCTCAAAAACGCCAAATCGTTCTCGAAAAATGACTGCACCCCAAAACTCAAACGGTTCATGCCCGCCGCACGGTAGCCCGCAAGCGATTCTACGGTAACGGTTCCGGGATTACATTCCATCGTCCATTCTGCGCCGCCTTCAAACGAAAAATGACGCTGCAAGGTGCTTAGAATCTGCTCCATCTGCTCGACCGAAAGCAGCGAGGGCGTTCCACCACCGAAAAAAACAGTGTCAAAATGGCGCTGTGCATCCGTCAGCAGGGGCGCACGGAGTTCGATTTCCTGCAAAAGTGTTTGCACGAACGCATTCATCAAGTGTGTGGTTTCTAACGAATAAAAATCACAATAGATGCACTTTTTCGAGCAAAAGGGGATGTGAAGATAGAGTCCGCGCATGGTTGATGTTATTGGTCATGAATACAAAATTTTGAAATACTCCATCAACAAATATCTCACCGCACAACCACAAGCCGTTGCGAGGTTGTTTGTCCTCCGTCGTGGATGATGATTGTGTACACGCCGCTTGCAAGGGCGTTGAGGTTGAGCGTATGCTGCCATGCCTCGCCCGCAGTCGCACTCACCACACCAGACAGAACCTCAATGCCCAGCATATTTACAAGGCTCATCCGTACTACACTTGTTTTCCGTGACCTTCCGGTGATTGTCACGGCATCCGTTGCGGGGTTCGGCTGCACGTTTATTTGCAGGGTACTCGCTGCTGATACGGTCATGACAGGATTGCTCACAAACGTTGTGGTTGCCGTTGTAACGGGCGGAATCACTTGAAATGTTGGAGGAAAAGCACCGCCATTATACGGTTGGTCAGGATTCAAGCTGCTTGGAACACCAAGCAGCTTTGGGTCGCTCACACACATCAGCACGTCGAGGGTTTTACCGGTCTGGCTTGTGGGTAAATCCGGCACGAATTTGTCAAATGTGTATAGCCCTCGCTCGGACACTGCTGTGAAGTCTGATTTTGCAGCAAATTGGCGTGTGGGAATAGGATTGTCGGGATTCACACCTAAACGCACGGCAGTAATCGTAGAATCATTGGTACTTTGGGAACCTGCTCCCGTGTTGGTGATTCTGGTCGTACCGGGCGCGGGGAATGAGATGGAGGCTACGCCACCATTATACGCACCCACGCCCGTAACGGGGTCGCCGGAAACTTGATTACCAAATTGGTCAACAGCTTTGAAACGAAAGGTTGGTGCAGTCTGCCCAACGAACATTTGTGATGGCACGGGTACGTAATTGGTTGTGCTTATTGGGTCTGGCATGAGTACGGGTGCAACACCGACGGCTTCGCTGGCGATGAGGTTGATGGTTGTGGAAGTATAGCTAGTATTAGTTATTACCCCACATCGAAAACAATC
>JANYIG010000084.1 GCA_025358765.1 Candidatus Kapaibacterium sp. | reverse complement strand
GCGGGAACAGAAGTTAAGCCGTTGCCGTCCAAATTGAGTACTTGTAGGTTGATAAGTTTGAACACGTTGGGGGGGATTTCGCCCAACTGTGCGCCGTTGAGGTCGAGTTTATAGACTTTATCGGGTGTTTTGACGGCATCGTTTAGCGAGGTAAATACTTGTTCAGCAGCCAATTTAGCACTATCTAACGGCGTTCCTTGCGCGTACAGATGTTGTACTGCACCACAAGAAAGCCAAAAGATTCCCACAATGATACCGTGACAAACACGGCGGATTATTCGGTATATTATTCGGCGCATCTGCAAAGGCTGGTGGTTCAACAATGTGTGGTTTGTGTAAAAACGCATAAATTCAGCGTAAAAATATAGTCGCATTGCCGCTTATTCTTCAGAACCGTTAGGAATAGAGGGTTTCACCATTACTACGTCCTCACGGTCAAGAACCACCGCGCCGGGGGCGCTGCCCTTGGGTTTACGGATATGTTTTTTCTGCGTATATGCCACTGGCGTGAGTTTAGCATTCCGCGATTTCGAGAAATATGCTGCAATTGCCGCCGCGCCTTCCACGATGTGTTTTGGGGGCTTTTTGTCCTTTACAGGCGACTTCAGTACTGCATGAGAGCCAGCAGCGCCACGTGCATGAAACCAATAATCTTGCGGCTTCGCAAAATGCACCGTCAATTCGTCGTTGTCAGCCGCCGCCTTGCCGACGTACAGAACATAGCCGTCCCCTAAGTCGAATTGACGAAATTTTTTCGCTGGTTGCTGCTTCTGTGTATGAGAATGTGAGTTGCCGCCAGATTGTCCATTTGGCGACAATTTTAAGCCAGTTTCTACCATGATTGTTTTCGTAATACGTTCAAGCGAATGAATATCATTGGCTTCGCGAAGCCGCTCCAAACCTTGTGTCGCCTTGTCACGCTGTTCTTGATATTGACGGCAGCGTTTTTCGCGCATGAGTTTCGCCTCTTTAGCCGTGCGTGCTTTGGCGAAATATTGCTCGGCATTTTCGCGCAACGAGAGCGCTGGTTGAAGCGGTATGCGAACGTTGTCGCCGTCCCACGTTTGAAGCGCAATTTCCGCCAAGCCTTTGGTGTTCACATTTGGCTGCGAAAGCAGTAGTTCCGCGAAAAGCTGCCGTTCGAGCGCCCGTTCACCGCTTTTGCTATCAATATCCAAATGCTGCAAAGCGCGTACCGCCTTATCCCGCATTTGCTCCAACCGCCCTTGTATAGACGCACTTGCAGCAAAAAAGGTTTGCTCTTTTTGCCGTAGTCCCGCACAAACACGGATTGCTTCACTGAGCGACGTAAACTCTTGCTCGGACGTACCAAATGTTTTGAGCGCAAGTAGCGAAAGAAACGGTTTGCCCTGCTCATCGCGATAGATGAAAAATCGCAGCGATTGAATTGCCTCAGCACGAAGGCTCTGCGCTTCACGCTCAATGTTGCTTAGAATACAGTGCTGTAGCCATTCTGAAAGCGACGCTTTATCACCAGTAAAAGAGCCATTTATAACCTGAAGGAGCCGATGAATGACTTCACGGGCATAATATTTCCCAAGCAATATATCACACTGCGACAACGTAGCCAAGAGTGATGTTTCGGGCGGAAACGCCGCAAGCGGCTTAACATTCGGAGCGGCAATGTTAAACGTAGTATTGACAAGGGTTTCCGGTGATTTAAAGGCATTCGTAATAACGCCCGATGCTGACACGGACAATACATTGCCACCACTTTCAAAACCCGCAGCTTGTTTGCCGCCAAACATGATACAATGCAATGTTACCTGATGAACACCTTCACCGAGTACAAGCGAGACGATACGCTCGTTTGCGGCAACACGTACCTCGCGCACCGTCTGTCCAATCAGCACCGAGAATACATCTACCGTATTTTTACGGGCGCGGTGAAACGTATTTCGCAGAAACAAGCATCCATACTGAATATCAAGCGAGCATTCTAAAAATATTGGTTCGGGATTGCGCTGCGAAGCATCCTCAAAACAGAACATGAGCGTATCTTTGTCCTGGGTGAAACATTCGGTCAAATAGCAACCACGCAAACGCGCCATTTCACGAGCAACAACGGAAAGTGTATAATAATGTCGAAGCATAAAGATGTCTTCCTCCGAGGCTATTCTTTAATCGCGGCAATAAACCACGCATCCTCAATCTTTACCGTGGTAAATGTCAGCTCTTTGGTATAGTTAAATTCTGTCTTAATGCGGTGTTTCACTTCCGAAAGCGTATCAATTTTCATATACGTGATTTTTTTACCTGCAATCATACGCCCCATCCGTGCAATTTCCTCCTGCATATCGTATTTCTCGATGGCTAAAAGCGGACGATCATCGCTGGAAAGTACGTGTAGAGCGGCATAGACGTTGTTGCTGTCGAGTTCGGTTTTGAACAGATACACCACGCCTTGAGCGCTATTTTGGTCAAGGTCGGGTAAACGCTGGCGCAACGAGCCGCCACCAAGCGTAATGAGTTCGCAACTACTAAGCAGGAAGCTCATTCCTGCAAACAACATAGCTGTAAACCAACGTTGTAACGTATGTTCCGATGTATTCACGGACAATATCCTTGTGGTGTGATAAAATCTATCTTTCTGGTTCATTATTTCCGTGCCTCAAATGTCAGTTCCAGTGCTACCTCCCGTGTACCAGCAGCGACGCTTCCTTCGCGTAGCACAACAATCGTCGTCTTATCTCCGGCTTTGAAGTTTGCAAGCGAGTATGTGTAATCATATACATTTTTGATGACGTTTGTTCCAAGCTTTGTAATCACGTCACCCTCCTGCAAACCCGCCTTCTGTGCGGGGCTGCCCTCACGAACGCCGCTAATTCTCATGCCTTTGGGGTGATCGTTGTAATCGGGAATGGTCCCCACATATACACGGAAACCCGTTGCCCGTTGCACTTGGTTTGCTTGTACTTTCACGAAATCCGGCTTTTGTGGGTTTGCATCTGCCGTGCGGAGGATATCTTCTGCAAAGCCCACCACTGTTTCTTGTCCGGCGTAATTGATTTTATCCCACGTATCGCTTGGGCGATGATAGTCGTCATGCAAACCGGTGAACAAAAATAATACTGGAATATTTTTGCCATAAAACGAGGAATGGTCGGATGGACCAAAACCGTCTGCCGATTTGGAAATTGTGAGTTGATGCCGTTTGCCGAGCGAATCAACGAGCGCATCCCAGCGCGAGCTTGTTCCCGTACCGTGAACAGAGAGGGCATTGTTTTTCATGCGCCCAATCATATCCATATTCAGCATAAACGCGCATTGCTCAAGCGGCAATTTTGGGTATTTGCAATACCACTGCGACCCCAGCAATCCAGACTCTTCGCCATTGAACGCCATAACGACGACCGAGCGTTTGAGCGGTTTGCGGGCGAGCGTTTCCACAAGCGCAATCACACCGGCTGTCCCTGAAGCGTTGTCGTCCGCGCCGAAGTGAATTTTCGGCTCTTTGCCACCAGTTTTATCAACATAAAGCGAATTTTCTTCGCCCATACCGAGGTGGTCGCAGTGTGCGCCGACAATAATGTATTGGTTCCGAAGCGTCGTATCCGTGCCACGCACAACGCCTATGACGTTTGCGGTTTGGCGTTGCGTTAGCTCAAGGTCAGTCGCAAGCGTCATTGTAACGCCATTGAGCGCAAAGCTGGCGGGCAATTTGGATTTCACAATCGTCTGTTCAAGCGCTTGGAGTGTACTTGTAGGAGGAAGAAGATTGTTTACAACGGCGATTTTTGCTTGCACCACCACAATGCCACTATTGCCCGTGCGGTCAAGTTTGAGTGCAGGAAGAACATCTGTTGAATCGCCGCTCACAGATTCACTTGCGGAATTGACAAAAATCACCGCCGCAGCGCCATGTTCGCGGGCATTGAGCGCCTTTGCGCGGAGCGACGCAAATGGCTGAAACGTGCTGTGGGGGCTATTCTGAGCGCTCACTTCCGGCGTGCCACGCAGAACAATCACAATTTTGCCTTTGGCATCAATGCCCGTGTAATCGTCGTATTTCAGTTCTTTAGCAGAAATTCCGTATCCCGCAAACAGTAGCGAACCGCTCGTGGCGCTATCCTCGGTAAAGGCAAGC
>JANYIG010000354.1 GCA_025358765.1 Candidatus Kapaibacterium sp. | reverse complement strand
AGGAACCGTGTTATTCCCTTTCGGGCGATAGATTGCTCTTTCCGGCTGTCGGCTGAAGCCAGCATGAACATTGCCGGCTGTCGGATTCCTCGTTGATGATAAGCCGACAGCCCGCCCCGCAAGAGCGGGAAGCGGACAGCCGGAAGTCAAATTCTTACTGTTGTATCACCCAAAAGGGAGTAAATACTAAAATCAAGGAAAACCCCAATGACCTCTATTGCTGATTTACGCCGCAGCTACACGCTTGCGGGCTTGAGCGAAATTGATGTTCTTGCCAACCCTGTGCAACAATTCCAACGCTGGTTTCAGGAGGCGCTCGACGCAAACCTCGCTTCCGAAGCCAATGCCATGACGCTCGCCACTGTTACGCCAGACGGGAAACCATCGGCACGAATCGTGTTGCTCAAAGGCGTGGATGAACAAAGCGATAAGCAAGGTTTTGTGTTCTACACGAACTACGAAAGCCAGAAAGCGCAAGACCTTGCGGCGCATCCGCAGGCGTGTTTGCTATTTCATTGGGCGGAATTGGAGCGACAGGTGCGGATAGAAGGCGTGGTCGAAAAAGTTAGTGCTGAAGAAACACAGGCGTATTTTCAAACGCGACCGCTTGAAAGCCGCATTGGAGCTTGGGCTTCGCATCAAAGCACCGTACTTCCAAGCCGCGCGGCATTAGAAACTCGATTCCAAGAGCTTCTCACCGAATACGAGGGCAAAGACGTTCCCGTACCACCGTATTGGGGTGGCTACCGCGTACTGCCGGAGCGCATGGAGTTTTGGCAAGGGCGAACAGGGCGGTTGCACGACCGCATAGCCTACACACATACCGCACAAGGCTGGCGTATAGAGCGCTTGTCGCCGTGAGATGCCATACATACTTGCTGTTCTTAATTCTTAATTCTTAATTCTTAATTCTCTCATGCTCCGAACATTTTTTCTTCTCATTATTTTCTTTGGCGTAGCGTTAAATGCTGCATGTACGCAGTCGTTGCCGCTCAAAAGCCCGAATAATCAAGGGCAATATATCATCATCGCTCATCCGCAATTTGCCCACGATGGTAATTTGCAGCGTTTTGTGGCGTGGCGGCAGAGCAAGGGCTATCAAATTCGCGTAATCACGACAACAGATATTACCAAAGAGTTTTCCGAAACACCTGCCACGTTGCAGCGCGACGCATTGCGTTCGTTTGTGAGTTATGCCCTGCAATACTGGAAAAAACCGTCACCGACGTATTTTTTGCTCGTAGGTAGTGCCGACCACATTCCCAGTTATCGCGTAAAAGTCACTGACCCGCTTTTTACCACTCCCGAACTACTGCGGTATGAAGATTCCGTTTCGATGGATGAAATGTTCGTCGTGAACAAATACCTCGCAGGGCAGGACACGCGACCTCAAGCAGCATTGGGTCGGTTCCCTGTGCGCGATGCTGAAGGGTTGCAAAATATTATTGACAAAACAATTCGTTTCGAGGATTACGGGCAGTGGCTCGGCTATAAAACTGATTTTGTGGGTGTGACGGACAGCACAGACGCGGATATGTTCGAGACGAGTATGAGTGATTTTTTTGAATACACTGGCGCATGGCAAGCAAAAGTGATGCACCGCGATTTACGTTTGAAAGAAGTCAATTACCGTCCAAAATCCCTCCACGCCGGAACCCGTACGGATTTGTTCAATGCTGTCAATGCCGGAACAGTGTTCCTTACGTACTATGGGCATGGAGCAACAGATTTGTGGTCGGTTGGGCGCATTCTGACGACGGGCGATATTGATACTGTGTTCAAGCCCGACGGCAAGCCGTTTATTATGATGTCCGTCGGATGCAGTCAGAACTTTGACGCTGGTTGGAAGCGCTCCATCGTCGAACGCTTAATTACCTTCAAGGGTGGCGCTGTGGCAACATATGCTTCGGCGGGATTTTCTGATCTATCCGAAGGCAACGGACTCTTAAAATCCGTAACAGTATTCATGTTACAAAATCCTGACATCATGACCATCGGCATGGCTTCACTTCAAGCCAAACAACTCCAATATTATCCCATCAATGCACCAGAAGATTATGTGTTTCGTCGTCCGACGTTGCTCGGCGACCCTGCGCTGAAACTGCCCTCGAAGCTCATCACCGCCGTTCGCAATGACCCTGCTTCTCACACGCAAGCCTTGGCGGTACAGATGTTCCCCAATCCAACTTCCGATCAATCAACACTAACATTTACTGCCTCGGAGGTAGGCACGGCAACGTTGGAAGTGTTTACAGTACTTGGGCAGAGCATCACGGAGCGTTCTTTGGCAATTCCTGCTGCTGGCGCATATTCGATAGTACTCGACCTCAATGCTGTGGAAAGCGGCATCTATAACTACAGATTGCGCTTTGGATCTGGCGTAACAACGGGCTTGCTACGGGTTGTGCGCTAAATTTTTCGCCAACCTTGCACCCAACGCTCTAAAATTTCGTGCAGCGATACTCGTCCGTAACAAGCGCACTATCCTTGCGTACAATTACTTGCGTACAATTGCTTGCGTACAATCGTGATGTAATCAACAACATTCTCTGCTTCATTGTCTTTGCAATCGCATGAACTCTTTGTCTTTTGATGTCATGCCGGGATTTTCCCAGCTCTTCCGTGATTTCTGCTGTAGTACCAAAGCCATTCTCGAACGATTTCCTTCAAACGCGCTTCTATACACGAACACCGCACACTGGAAAACGATTGCTGCCGATAATCCCTCTCGGAACCGCATCATCGCTGCCATCGAAGACACGATGAACGGATTGACGTTTAGCCCCGAACAACGCGAAAATCTCCGCAAATTAGCGCTTCCAACCACACTTACTACCATTACCGGACAACAAGTTGGATTATTAGGCGGGCATCATTACACAATGCTCAAGGCGTGGACTGCCATTCAAACAGCACGGAAACTCACAGCAAACCATGCAGGTTTGGAGTTTGTACCTATATTTTGGATTGCCGATAACGACCATGATGTTGCCGAAACGTCCGTGGTTTCTCTGCTCGACGTTGAAGGTCACGCCGTCGAGGTGTGTTTGAATTGGGATGCAATGCCGGAACGTGTTGCCGTGTCGGATGTGAGGTTTGATGCGGGCATCACGGCGGTGTTGGAACACATAAAGGCTCTGCTGCCCGAAACCGCGCACACAGACGAAATTCTGTCGTTGCTCGAAGAAACCTACGTCGCAGGAGCGTCGCCAACACAAGCATTTGTCCAGCTTTTGCAGATGCTTTTGGCGGGAAGTGGCATTCTACTGGTCAATGCATCGGCGTTACAACGTCAAGGTTTGTTTGCGGACATTGCTTGCAAGGAATTAGAACATCCCGAACTCTCCGAACAAGCGCTGCAAACCGCATCAAGCAAGCTTCTCGAACGTGGCTATCACGTGCAAGCGCACTCCACGCCTGTGAATATCTTTTTGCATACCGACGGAAAGCGGCTCAAAATCAATCGCACAGAGGAAGGGCGCTTTCAAGCGGGCGAAATAACGTATTCGCAAGCGGAATTGCTTGATTACGTGCGTTCGCATCCCGAAGCGTTCACGCCCAACGTTTTTTTGCGCCCTGTGGCACAGGATATGATATTCCCGAACGCATGTTACATCGGTGGTCCGGGCGAGGTGAGTTATTTAGCGCAAATGACAGAACTGTATGCCGTATATGGGATAGTACCCGCAGCAGTGGTGGCACGGCATTCGGCTACGTTTCTGGAATATCGTGTGGAGCAGTTTTTTGAACATCAACAAAACAGCGATTCAGCGTTCACAATGTCGCCGGAGCGCTTTATGCAGCCGTTTCAAGATGTCGAGAAGGAAATTATGGCGCAATTAGCAGATAAAGGCGTTGCCGAAGCACTTGTTTCGGCACGAGCCGCACAGGAGGAACTTCATGAGCGTTTGGGTATATTGATTGCTGCACTCGACGAAACACTTGAAGCAACCGTAGATAAGACAAAAACGCGGACATTGCAGAGTTTAGATGACCTCGCACGACGTGTTCGCAGAGCAGAAAAACGACGAGAAGAAATCACGCTTGTACGCGCATGGAAGGTACATTCGCTCTTATACCCGATGAATGCCCTGCAAGAACGTTCCCTTACAATTTTGTACTTCGTGAATAAGTACGGCGTAGCAGATGTGTCGAAAGCATTAGAGGCGCTCACGGCGGAAGACAACGACAAGCATTATTTGGTTCCATTGGCATGAGACATATTGATGCAATTTGAGGCAAAATAAACGTTGAAAATCAACACAGATGAATAATCATGTCTTTTAGTAGTTGAACGAATTTTAGAACTGAGAATCATCGGAACCTATTCCCGTAGATTCAATCATGTACCATGGACTTCGTGACTCGCAAGCAAGGTAGGATAAGGCTTGCGTAACATTACTTTTCTGAACACCTCCGCGTATATTCTTCCTGTTCTCCGCTTTTTTTGTATATTGCCGCCGCCATGAATCGAAGTATATAATGAGCAAAACTCTACAAACCGCCGACGCATATTTCAACGACCTTCAGCCGAGCATTCAGCCGCTTGCCCGTGCGGTGCGGGCGGTGTTGTTGGAGGTTATGCCCGAACTTACGGAAGAAATCAAATACGGATTGCCGTTTTACTTCTATCAAGGATCGGTCTGCTTTATTAACGTTGCAAAAAACCATTTGGATGTAGGGTTCACAGCCGGGACAGAGCTTTCGGATTCGTTTGGACTTTTCGACCAACGCGGGCTAAAACAAATACGGCATATCAAAATTCCCGATATTGCATACCTCAAAGCCAATAACGGAGGTATTGCCAATTACGTCATCGAAGCCTGCGTTCGCAATGAAACCAAACACGTGAATACCAGCGCATCAAGTGCTCAAAGCGCAACGTCAAAACCGAAGCCGCATAGCCGAACGGAAAAACAACCATGATACGTAGTCCACATCAGTATTTCCCAATATTTCACAATCAACAACAAACCATGATGAACACTCTTACCCATCTGCTGAAGCGCCAGACGCTTGCCATCGCTTGTAGTATTATTGCCGCCGGATGCCCGTCATTACTTGCTCAACGAACGCTTTTGCATTGCGGGACGGTGATTGACGGTGTGAAAAATGACGTGCAAACAGAAATGACTATCGTTGTGGAAGGAAAAAAAATCGTGCAGGTTGCCAAAGGTTATCTGAAAGCCGATGCGAAGGATAACGTCATTGATCTGAAAAGCAAAACTGTATTGCCCGGCTTGATTGATTTGCACGTGCATTTGGAAGGCGAAACAAGCCGCGACCAATATTTGAAGCGCATGAGCTATAGCATGGCGGACATTGCGTACGAAGCACAAAAACATGCTCAAACAACATTGATGGCGGGCTTCACAACGGTTCGAGATTTAGGTGGTTCAGGCGTAAATATTGCGCTGAGAAATGCGATTAACAGAGGTATTGCCGTTGGTCCGCGCATTTTCACCTCCGGCAAATCCATTGCCACCACTGGCGGACATGGCGACCCGACGAATGGATTCCGCACGGACGCTCAATTTCCAGCAGCGCTCACCGATGGTGTGGTGAACAGTCCCGAAGAAGCACGTCAGGCAGTGCGCCAGCGTTACAAAGACGGCGTGGATTGTATCAAGATTACAGCAACCGGCGGTGTACTCAGTATTGCAAAAAACGGCAAAGCGCCGCAGTTTATGGATGATGAATTGGACGCTATCATAAAAACTGCCAAAGATTACGGCTTCCACGTCGCGGCACACGCACACGGCGCGGAAGGCATAAAACGCGCTCTGCGAGCGGGCGTAACGACGATAGAACACGGCACGTTTATGGACGACGAGGCGATTGCGCTGTTCAAACAAAAAGGGGCGTATTTAGTTCCGACGATTATTGCCGGAAAAACGGTTGCAGATTCCGCCAAAGTTCCCGGATATTATCATGCGCTCGTTGTTCCCAAAGCAATAGAAACGGGGCGGCAGATTCAGGAAACATTTGCCAAAGCATACAAAGCGGGTGTGAAAATTGCTTTTGGCACGGATGCTGGTGTCTATGTTCATGGCAGAAATGCGAAGGAATTTGAATACATGACCGAAGTGGGAATGCCCGCTATGGAAGCCATCAAGTCCGCAACGATGACGGGCGCTGAAGTTTTGGACATGAAAGAGCAATTGGGTTCGGTGGAA
>JANYIG010000290.1 GCA_025358765.1 Candidatus Kapaibacterium sp. | reverse complement strand
GACATTGAGGCTTACAAATCGCTATAAATCAGTCCGTTTGACAAGAAGATAGGATGCTGCCGAAAGCAATACCACATATCCCAGCGCACACGCCAAAACCGTGTTTGTTGCAAGTGGCTCCGCGCCACCATTCATTGAGCGCCCCATTTGCCCAAGCATGGACATAATGCCAGCGTTATCGTAACGGTCAGGCTTGATAATGTCTTTGAAAATTGGACCCGGAGCATATACAATCGCATCGGCAAGCCATTTGGTGGCCTCGCTCAAGCGAAAAAGCTGCGAGAGCATCTGTTCGACCATAATCGTGTAAAAGAAAAACAGCCCAATAGCAGCACCAGAACTTCGCGCCATTAGGCTGAAGAGCAGCGCCAGCAATCCATATCCAACCAACATGAGGAAATACGCACCCAACATTTGTAATTCCTGCGTGCGAATAAACCCATTAACGAGTTGTGTTGCGTCCGCACGCACGTAGCCAAAATACAAACCCAAAGCCATCACCACGAGAAAATATGCCAACGCAACAAATAGGACACTGACAACTTTTGCAAGCAAAAACTGCCCGCGCGTTAAGCCATCAATCACGTTTTGGCGGGCTGTTTTGAAGGTAAATTCGCTTGCAGCAAGCATCACGACTGTTATAGGCACAAAAAAAGCGGCGATTGCCACTACGTTGATGCCCGGAAATCCGAACATAAACCCCCACCATTGCGAGGAGTTAAGCGTCAACTTCATCTTATTCACCTCGATGGCAACACCGCCACCACGCGCAAACATATTCCAATAAATCAGCGTTAAAAAACCGCCAAAGAGCGCCAAGGCAACCCAAAACGCTTTACGTTTGAGCATTTTACGAAATTCAATCTGAAAAAGTGTGTTCATAGAAAATTGGAGAGAATTTGGATAGTACGATTTGGATAGTACGATGTAAAGATTGTCTAAAAATTATCATATCATAAACGACCGCCATCCCAGCGAAAGCTGGTATTTACTGACTTGTAGAACATCATGGATGCCAATCTTCATTGGCATGACATAAACAATGTATTTTTTTACCAACCCTAAGAGTTTGTGGAGGGGTTATCTTTGCGGGATGTGACAATCGGCGGTGGTTCAAACCTAACGGGATTGACTGCATTAGCAGCCACAGAAGCACCAGAACTGTTTGTGGATATGGAGGCTTGATTGATGCGTGCTTGGAGCGCGTAATCTTCCACTTTGCGGTCGAGTGTATCTACGTGTTCATGCAAGTCGAAGATTGTTTGTTTCATCATGTCAATTTCTTGCGCTTGGTCGCCGGAAAGCGCATTACGACGCGCAGGAGCAAACCAAATAACCACTGTGCTAACCGCGGCGGCAGCCAGCACGAATGTTGGAAGAATTAGCCCTTTGCCGCCCGCATCCGTTATTGCTACTAAGGGAATACATATACCCATCATACCAACAGCTATGCCCCAAACGCTGGCGGTTGCTTTTGAGCGGGGGTCTTTGTCGTCATTGTCATATCGTGCCATCGTGGTTACTGAAAATAGATGAGAAATTTCATGAATTGTTAGACGGACCTTTGCGCGATGTCGCTATCGGCGGCGCTTCAAACCGAAGTTCGCTGGAGCCGGTAGGTATGGTTGAGCTTGCGCTCGGAGAAGGCGCAGAAGGCTTTGCGGCGTTTGTCGCACCACCACCCGTACTCACGGATGCTTGATTGATACGGTTTTGGAGAGCCTGGTCTTCCACCTTGCGTTCAAGCGCGTCCATGTGTTCGTGCAAATCATAAATCGTCTGCCGCATCATCTCAAATTGTTCGGCTTGCTCGCCACTTATCGCGCCAACGCTGTGTGGGTTTGGCTTGCGCCCCCAGACAAAGCCCGTTACAGCGCTCGCACCGAGCATTGCAAATATCGGTAGCGCGAGCGCCTCGCTCCCCACCATAGCCACAAGCGGAATTGAACAGCCCGTGATGGCAATAACGATGCCCCACATCACGTTTGTTGCCTGCATGCGCGGGTCTTGTGGATGTCGTTCTTTCTGTCCCATGATTGTTGTTGAATTTGTTGAAAATATCAATCGTTCGCTATTATACTACTTTTGCCATTATTTTGTTGCGATATTTTTAATTTTTACGAGGACGGCACGTTTCCGGCGGCGGCTTCTCGCCTCGCCTCGCGCTGTACGTCTATCTCCTCTTGGGTTTGTTCAATAATGCGGTGTAACATCGCTATTGCCGCATCAAGCGAGCCAAGATGCGCTTGCACGAACACCTTTTTACCCTTCGGAATCACGCGGACTTCCTGCATTTGCGACAGCACCGCCATCATCACCGGAAAAACGTGTGCATAAAACCGTGTATGATCTTCGGTCGGGAACTCGCAGTAGAGCGTTTGGTTTTTGAACGATACGTGACCAAAACCTGTTTGTAAGCCCGCCACACGCAATCGCACCGCATCCACTAACCCCACAGCCTGCTGCGGAAGCGCACCAAAACGGTCGCGCATTTCGCTCAAGATTGCGGTGATTTCCTCCTCGTTTTTTGCACGGAACAGCCGTTTGTAGAACTCGTACCGCTCCACATCGCTTGCAATATAACTTTTTGGAAGCATCGCATCACCATCCACATCCACCGTCATATCATCATTGCTTGGAAGCGGCTTGTGTCCACGCTTAGACGGAGCATTTGTGGAAAATTGCTGCTCACGTTGCTCGTTCTGCTCGTCGAATAATTCTGCAAATTCGTCTTCTTTCAGTTCCTGCACGGCTTCGTCGAGGATTTTTTGGTAAAGCTCAAAGCCAATGTCGGTAATAAAGCCGCTTTGCTCCGCGCCGAGCAGATTCCCCGCACCGCGAATTTCCATATCGCGCATTGCTAATTGAAAGCCGCTTCCAAGCTCAGTAAATTCTTCAATCGCCTGCAAACGCCGGAGCGCCGTCCGCGAAATCAAGTGCGGCGGCGGAATCAGCAAATAGCAATGCGCTTGCGTATTGGAGCGCCCCACACGCCCACGCAACTGGTAAAGTTCCGCCAAACCAAAGTTGTCTGCACGATTGATAATCATCGTATTGGCGTTTGGAATGTCAATGCCGGATTCAATAATTTTTGTAGCAAGCAGCACATCCACTTTCCGCTCCAAAAAACGCTCCATTGCGTTTTCAAGTTCTTCGGGTTGCATTTGCCCGTGCGCTATGCTCACACGGATAGATGGTATCAGCTCTTCAAGCTTTTGGGCAATGTCGGGCAAATCACTAATGCGGTCGTTCACAAAAAACACCTGTCCGCCACGCTGCAACTCACGTTTGAGCGCTACGGCAAGCGTGTGGTCATTCCAGACGGTTATTTCCGTTTTTACTGGTAAGCGGTTGCGCGGCGGCGTGTTGATAACGCTCACATCCCGTGCGCCCATCAGCGAAAAATTTAGCGTTCGCGGAATCGGCGTTGCTGTTAGCGTTATGGTGTCCACCGAAACGCGCATCTGGCGTAGCTTTTCTTTTGCGGTTACCCCAAAACGATGTTCTTCATCCACCACGAGCAGACCCAAATCCCTGAACGCCACGTCCTTGCTCAATATCCGATGTGTACCAATCAAAATATCTACCTGACCAGCTTCCACACGCTTCAAAATCTCCTTTTGCTCAGCTGCACTGCGGAATCGCGATAAAACCTCAATCGTAACGGCATAACGGTCAAGGCGGTCGCGGAACGAGGAATAATGCTGTTCGGAGAGAATTGTCGTGGGAACCAGCACGGCAACTTGTTTCCCCGTCTGCGCTGCCTTGAACGCCGCTCGAATCGCCACTTCCGTCTTGCCAAACCCCACATCACCGCAGACGAGCCTATCCATCGGCATTGAACTTTCCATATCGGTTTTCACTTGCGCCGTTGCTGTTGCCTGGTCGGGCGTGTCCTCGTACATGAACGATGCCTCAAGTTCTTTCTGCCAGAGCGTATCTACCGGAAAAGCAAAACCGGGCTGCATTTTTCGGGCAGCGTAGAGTTTGATAAGGTCGCGGGCAATGTCCTTGATGCGCTTTTTTGTGCGATCTTTTTTGCGCTGCCACTCGCCCGTGCCGAGCTTCGTGAGCGTAGGGTTCACGCCCTCTTGCGCCGAAAATTTTTGCAGGCGATTGATATAATTCAAATGAACATACATTTTATCGCCGCCCGCAAAAATAAGCCGCGCACATTCTTGCTCCGAGCCGCCCATCGTAATCGTTTCCAAACCATCGAACTGTGCGATACCTTTGTCAACATGCACCACAAAATCACCCGCCTTGAGTTGATGTAATTCCTTGAGCGTAATGCCCTTGCTGTCTGCCTTCGACGCTCGCTTTTCTTGCACCGCACGGCGACGCATAAACAACTGATGCTCCGTAAACACCGCCACACCACATGCCTCCCAAACAAACCCTTCTGAAAGCGTCAGCGGCATAAAAAAAACGCTCTTCGCAAGTCGGTCATTGGTCATTGGTGGATTAGTCATTGGTTCATTGGTTAAATGCAACTCGTGACTACCGACCAATGACGAATGACCAATGACTGATGACGAACTACCAACCAATGCCAATCCATCATCCTCAGCGTCCAACGCACTTTCCACTAAATCTTTCAGGCGACGCGATTGGTCGGCTCCGTCAGAACACAGATACATACTATAGTTCTGGCTGACAAGGTGCACCACTTCGGAGCATAATGCCGTGACCGATGAGTGGAACACGGGTTGGAAAGCGGCATCAAGAGAAACAATGGTTGATGATTCTGCCTCGATAAAAGGATTGACCGCAATAGTCTGAAATGTCTGTAATTGTTTGGTTACAGGGATTTCATCTATCGGAAATTCGCCAACTTCTTGTTTCGTTATTTTTGCCCACATCGCGCTCAGGGAAGATACCACTTGTTCGGGCATCATTTGCACAACGAGTGTTTCGGGCGAAAGATAATCCAGAAGCGTTGCATTTACCTCGTGGTCATCGTTGTGAAACAAATGAGTCATAATCGCCGCTGACTCTATCTCGCGGATGCTGCGCTGCGAAAGCGGGTCGAACTCGCGCATAGAATCAACATCATCGCCAAAAAACTCAATCCGAAGAGGATTATCCATGCCGGGCGGAAACACGTCCACGATGCCGCCACGCACCGCCATATCGCCAGTGGTCTCCACGAAATCTTTGCGAACAAAACCGTTGAGTGCTAACACATCCACAAATTCTGTAAAAGGATGACGGTCTCCGCGCCGGAGTTTGAGCGTGGTTCCCTTCATCTCCTTCGGCGCTGGGACGCTCACACAAAGCGCCGGAGCCGTCGCCACGATAAGCACACGAGCGCGTTGTGTGATGACATTGAGCGTTCCTGTCAGGTTTACAAATTGTGCATCAAGCTGTTCGGCATTAAACGTGAGCTTGTCCTCGCTTTCGGCATAAAGCAACACGGATTCCGTATTGATGAGCATTTCGAGGTCGTGCTGAACGTTCAGAGCCTGTTCTTTATCGGCACAAAGAACGAGTAGATGGTGATTCTCCGCCAATTCGCTCCGCCACAAAAGCGCTGCAAGGAGCGATTTTACGGAACCACCAGCGTGTTTGACCGTAGCTGTTCGTGCGCCGGATTTGAGTATAACGAGCAAGCGTTCAAGCGCTTCGGAGGATTCGGTTTTGTGCAGGAGCGAGGCAAAGGAATTCAGCGTTTTCACAGAAAATAGCAATGTTGATGATGTTTAAAATGCTGGAAGTCGTTTTTATGCTATTGTACACAAAAACGACCATTCATGAGCTACACGACGTTTTATAGGCGTTTGTATTGAGCACATTCCGGCGACTCAGTTTGAGAGTTTACAAAAATCGTCAAAAGAAATTTGGCATAAAAGCAGAAAAATACTATATTTGAGGCTGGACTTTCCAATGGGAATCATTGCTCTTGTGGGGTTCAGACGAAAAACAACCGAAAATTACACATAAGTTTTTATTAATTTCTCACTTTTAGTAGTATAACGTCATGTCGAAAGTATGTGAATTGACTGGAAAAACCGTCATGTACGGTAATAACGTATCCCACGCAAATAACAAAACACGCCGTCGCTTTTTGCCAAATTTGCAGAAAAAGCGCATTTGGGTTGCTGAAGAAAATCGTTTTATCACGATGAAGATTTCTACTCGTGCTATCCGCACGATTGACAAAAAAGGTCTGCTTCAGTACGTAAAAGAATTGGAAGCAAAAGGGTAATCCAATGCTTTGATGCTGACGATATAGATTATGTTTACTAAAGCCCTCTATTCGGGGGCTTTTTTTGTTCATACATGGTATGCTCACAAAGAAAGTCATAATAGAATCAACATTTTTTAGTATTTTATAGTAAAAAAGTCTTACGCACTTGATGAAAAGCCAAAACATTGAGTCTTCAGATTCTCCGCAAGAATCCAAAACACCGCTGGACATGTACTGGAACACTATGTTTCAACTAAAAGGGCAGTCAATCTATCTTGATGAACGACTTCGTAAATTGGAGCGGTGGAATAATGGACTCACTATTGGTTTACTCGTTGCTTCTTCAGGTAGTTTAAGTGGGTGGACAGGCATTTGGTCATATCTCAAACAAATTGGCATTTTTCCAGAACTCCCAGAGCAATTCCTTTCCAACACTTTTACGATCATTTCGCAAATAGCAACAGTTACATATTTTGCTTTTAATTTCCCTAAACGCCTCAAAGCAGTATCTGCTCTGCGTAATGAAATTGATGATTTGTTCTTACAATCACGAGCTGATTGGTTTCAAGTACTAATGGGTACTTTGAACGACTCCGAAATATACGAGCGTTTAACTATTATCGAAGCTCAAAAAAATAAAGTAACAAACCAATATTTCTCTGATTCTTCTGTTCCACTTAACAAAAGATTGTCTAAAAAAGCCAATGAAAAAGCGACAATCTTTTTCAGAAATCATTTTTAGGAGTGAATATTCATGAGAGACGCTCTCAAAAAACCAGCAAGTTACAGCAAACTCTATGAAGAAAAAGGGCTGCCTGTAATGACAAATGTACCCCCTACGCCCAAACGACCAGCACAGCAAGGTTCGGGGCAACAAGCGCCAAATCAATCTTTACCCAATCAACAACCGTCTTCAACAAAGCGGTAAACAACTTGCAACACCGTCACACGCCAAAGTATGCTATTTGCTGATGTTGTAGCCACCGCTACGCGCCGCGCAAGCGCTCTCCACCACCGTTTCGCACTCGTGGCGGAATTGAAGTTTTTTGCCTCACTCTTTGTTGCGCTTGCCCCACTTTCAGTACTGATTTTGGCGGGATGTTCATCTGCACAGGTTACTGAGCAGAAGACTGCATCGGCACAACGAGCAGCATCTCCGTTGCCAGTAAATCCAACCGCATCGGCAAGAACTGCACTCAAAACTGTACTTACACCGCAGGCACTTGCTGAAGGGGTTCAGCCGGGCAAGGCGAAGGATTTGTTTATTAAGGGCGCAACGTTGCAAATGCAGGAACGATGGGCAGAAGCTATTTTGGAGTTCCAGCAGGCGCTTCGCTATGATAATAACGCGGCTATTCACTTTGCAATAGCCCAAAATTACGGTCGCTTAAGCAAACAAGAATTGGCGCAAGAAGAATTGCGTGAAGCAATCCGTCAAGATTCTAATTTTTTGCCAGCCTATAAAGCATTAGGAGAGTCCTACGTTGCACAGATGAAGGTTGATGAGGCTATTGCCATCTATTCCTTCCTCATTGAACGCGAGCCGGACGCTCAAACCCGTTTCACGCTGGCACGCCTCTACGAGTTTCGCAATGTGGATAAAGCAATTGAAATGTACGCTGAACTCTTGAGTGAAAGCAATAAACACGACATCAACGAAAATATCCTTCTCTCGCAGCTTGCCAAACTCTACACCGACAAAGGCAATAGCGACGAACTCATCAAAGTGTTAGAACGGCTCTATTCCTCGGCTCCTGAAAATAAATATGTTGCAGAAATGTTGCTTCGCACGTACTTGTTTCAAAAACGCTTGGATAAAGCATTCGCACTGTTGTCCGCCGTAGAACAACAACTTTCCGAACAAGAAACAATGCGCTATTCGCTCATTTATGGCAATACGCTTTTGCAAATGTTTGATTCGGTTGCAATGGCAAAAGAGCTAAGCAATCAATTCCTTAAACGTGCTGAGTCTCGCACCAAATCTGCGTTTGCATCGTCGTGGGAATATCAATTGCTCTGTGGAATGTTGGCGGGGAATCTCAATAATGAAGCACAAACACGCTGGTATTTCGATCGCTCGCTTGCTATCGGCGACACGACGGTGGATGTACCGCTTCAAATTAGCTTTTTTTATTTCCAAAAGCGCCAGTTCCGCGATATTATTAATGTTACATCGAAATACACCACCAAATTCCCAAACAACCCGCAGCTGCCCTATTTAACAGGTATTGCGTTTGCCCAGATAGACAGCAGCGCCCAAGCGATTCGTGCATTACGCCGTTCCGTCCAGATTGACCCTGCCTACATTGATGCGTGGTCACAACTCGGCATTTTGTACAATTCTGCGGGACAAATCGCGCAGTCCGATTCGGCATACGAACGCGTTTTGCAGATTGACCCTGATAATCCACTTGTCAATAACAATTTTGCCTATTCGTTTTCGGAACGGAATATTAACTTAGACCGGGCAGAGAAAATGATTGAACGAGCGCTCCGTGCCGAACCCAAGAACCCGTCATACCTGGACACGATGGGCTGGATTCTTTACCAACGCGGGAAATATGCTCCAGCGGCTGAGTTCATCAAACAAGCAATCGAAAATGGCGACACAAATGCTACCATATACGAACATTTGGGCGATGCTTATCATAAATTAGGAAAATCCAGTGCGGCACTTGAAGCATGGAACGAAGCCATTCGTAAAGATCCAAACCGTTCTTCGACCAAACAACGTCTTCAACCACTTCAATCAGGAAAATAGTATGTCATTCATCGTTCATCGGGTTCATTATTCATCATTCGTTATTCGTCATTCGTCATTTGTTCGTTGTGTTTGTACACTTTCTGTGGCGCTCACACTTGGGTTTATTGTAGTAGCATTAGATTCATGTTCGTCGGCAAAAACAACAACACAAACGACGAATACACCCGCTCCGCCAACATCGCCTGCAAAACGCTTTGCAACGATTCAAGAGATTGCTGATGTGATTAGTCAACGCTCGACGGCACTAAATTCGCTCAAAGCCGAAGGTTCTATGGCGATTAAAACACCTGCACTTTCACAGCGTGTAACGTTTGATGGCGGTATTTTCAAACGCGACTCGTTGCTTTTGAACCTCTACGGACCTCTTGGTATCACGGTTGGTAAACTTCAGTCCACATCAGCATTCGCCCGGTTTTACTTCGCACTTGATAATTCGTTGTACGAAGGCGAACCGTCTCGTGAAAATTTCCTGCGTCGCGCGTTTTTACCAGTTTCGTACGACGAGATTGTGACGTTCCTTCGAGGTGAGGTTTTGGGCGGTTTTACGGGATTTAATATTATCCAAAATGCGAATCTTGCACCCGACGAAGTTGCCCTTGTACGCCAGCAAGATTCGACTGTTGAGCGCGTGTTGTTCTCGACCACAGAACAAGCAGTCCTGGAGTATCAACGCAAATCCAAATCGGGTGACCAACTCATGCTTGTACGCTATAGCAATTTTATAACCACCAATGGTGTTCGTGTCGCGCAAGATTATTCTGTACAATTACCGCCGCAACAGTCCTCGTTTCAGGCACAGTGCAGCAGCATGGAGGCAAACGTCCCTATGAAATACACATTCTCTCCGTCGTCGTCGGCAGTGCGGAAGAAATTTTGAGATTCTTGTTCTGACTTGAAGGCAATCACAAACACCGACCATTAACACTTTTTAACGCTTTTCTCGTTGCGGCAATGAACCTTAATGCGTAGTTTTTCGCCATGAATCACTGCCACCGACATCGTTTTCCTGACAATCCCGCCTTGTGGTTTGTTCTCGCAACACTCCTAACGATGCTTTTATCGGCACTTGTGGCACAATCAGCGTATGCCCAAGAGCGTGAGCCGACTGTGCTGCGGGATACTATACGAACCGCTCCAGACCTTGCTCCCACAACTACCGCGAGTGCCAGCGTCACCAATAGCAACGCCGCGTCCGATTCTCTGCAATCCGTTTTACGAACCGCTCCTAAAAATCGCTCCAAAAGCGGCATTGATACGACCGTCACGTACGCAGCACAAGATTCCGTTATCTATTCCGTCAAACAGCGCAAACTCCGCATGCGTGGCAATGCATATGTAAAAAATCAGGCACAAACGTTGCAAGCAGAAATTATCGAGATTTTTTTCGACCAATCTGCTATGCGTGCCAAAAGCGGCTACGACAGTGCTGGCAGGGTGTACGGCGTTCCGAAATTCACCGACGGCAAAGAAAGTTATTACGGCGAAACGATTAGCTACAACTTCAAAACGAAGCGCGGAACCGTCTCCATTGCACAAACCGACCTTGGCGAGGGCTATTATTTTGGCGAAAAAATCAAGCGCGTATCCGAAAGCACCATTTTTGTACAAGACGGATGTTACACCACGTGCAACAAACCGCACCCCCATTTTTACTTCAAATCGCCCAAAATGAAGGTCATTGCCCAAGATAAGGTGTTTATGGAAAACATCATGATCTACGTGGAGGACATTCCGATTTTTTACCTGCCGATTGGATTGTTCTTTGAAAATCAAGGTGGTCGCCGTTCAGGGATTATCATTCCGCAAGTGGTATTTCCGAGTTTTGGCGATCTGAATGGTGCGGGGGTGTGGTTTCAGAATATAGGCTATTACTGGGCTGCAAGCGATTACTTCGATACGCAACTCACGTTCGACATTTTCACCAAACGCGGCTGGTTGGCAAAAAGTTCATCGCGGATAAATGTACGGGATAAACTCAATTCCACTGTTACTATCAACTACGGCTCGCAACGACAAAGCGTACTCTCTGACCCCATTACCACGTGGAGCGCGACGTTGAGCCATAACCAAACGATAGACCCACAAACAAACATTAGCGGTTCGCTTAGTTTTTCGTCGCAAGGCTTTAACCGTAATACACAGTTTGACGTTGTGAGTCGTTCGCAGCAAACAGCAAATTCTAACCTCTCCTTTTCGCGTCGTTTCGACAATGGAACGACGTTTGGTTTGAGCTACAGCCGCAACCAAAA
>JANYIG010000289.1 GCA_025358765.1 Candidatus Kapaibacterium sp. | reverse complement strand
GTGGAATATATCCAGACGCGTTGCGTCTTTTTCACCTTTTTATCACTCAGGAGGATTGTTATGAAACCTGTTACCAGACGCATTGCGTCCATATCTTGCGGCATGATGTTCAGCGCTACGGTGTTTGTACTCACCACATTTACCACGTCCTGTTCACAAGGAACACTTGCCACGCGCAGAGTGGAAATGATTGATATGTCCATAGCGCGGGAAGAAGTTGAATATATTGAGCGGCTCATCAAATCACGACTTCTAACCCCGCTTCCACCGACGATCAATCTGCGGCATTTGATTCGCTTGGAGGCGCAAAATAAAAGAATAGAAACACACCGTGATGAAATGTACTGGCTACAGTGGGCTGATGAGCATTTTCGTACATATATGCAGCAGCCAATGAAAGGAAATAGTAAATATGAATCGTCCTCGAACGGCTTTTTTAGATAATGATGCCCATTACCTGAGGTGTAGATAAAGAGTACAGAGTCAGGGAGCCACGTACCCGTGGGGAGAGTTTGAAAATAACCTGTAGCCTTCTCTTTCTTATACCGTGTAGATTTTCTGTGTTCTCTTGACGCTTTCGGTCAGCCTCTGCGCTCAAATCCGTTCGGTACGAAAAGTCAGAGGAAAAGCAAGATACAAAGCGACGTGCAGAAGATGTTTTGTGGCAAAAGGGTAGCAATTTTATCGTAACTTAGGGCTGGTGAAAAAAAATAAAGCCTCGGAGTGTAAACGGAAGTTTGCAAGGCGATGTAATCATTGACGAACTTCCGTTCGTACTCCATTTGAGACCTTATTTTCCGAACAACCTTTGGAGCAATAATCCTTTTTATCCATTAATCGAATCCACAACTATGGCGACTTCACAAACCTCTACGCGGCGCGGGTTTCTCCACACTGCCGTTGTTAGTGTCACCGGTGTTATCATTTTGGGTGATGCAGTACACGCACAGCAAGAAAAACTACTGCAAGATAAGCCCGTCAAACAACGCCCCGAACCACTCAAGCCCGAATTTGTTCGTGAATTTGTTGGAGCAGGTCATGCGAAATTTGAGCGTACCAAAGAGATGCTTGCAGAAATACCGTCATTGCTTAATGCCACGTGGGATTGGGGTGGCGGCGATTTTGAAATGGCGATAGGCGGGGCGGGGCATATGGGCAATCGGGAAATCGCTGAATACCTTATCAGCAAAGGCGCACGGATGGATATTTTTGTTGCCGCCATGCTGGGGAAATTGGAGATTGTGCGGGCTATGATAAATGCCTATCCTGACCTCAAGACTGCACGAGGTCCGCACGGAATCTCGCTCTTGACTCACGCTCAAAAAGGTGGCGTAGATGCTGCGACGGTAGTGGAATATTTTCAAACGCTGGGTTTGAGATAAGTACAATAGCCAGCACACAAGCAATCGGAACAACTCGTATAGCGAACACATTAGCTTTTCTTTAACGTCTGTTTAACAAGCTATTAACATAAAATCTCTTTCATTCTTGGTAGATTGGAATCGTAATTCCCGGGTTCTATTTTTTTTCAATAAACCATCTATGAAAACTTTTTCTACTTTCCTCCTTGTTCTTTGTGTTGGTGCGGCGATTGCGTTTGCTGCGGAACAGCCATCGGACTCGACTATGCAGCGCATACAGAATTTTGCACAGGAGCTTGTAAAACAAGACTTATTTTCTGGCAATATTCTGATTGCGGAGCAAGAAAATATCATCTATCAACGTTCGTTCGGCTATGCAGATTGGGAGAAAAAAACTCCTCTCAGCGCCGACACCAAATTTAATATCGGTTCACTAACGAAAGATTTTACGCAAGTCGTCATTCTCCAGCTTGTGCAAGAAGGAAAGCTCGCGCTCACTGACCCCGTTGGCAAGCATCTCTCCGATTTTCCTGATGATATTGCAAAAAAAGTGACGATTGAACATTTACTCACGATGCGCTCAGGCATGGGAGATTACCTGATGTATCCCGACTTCAAGCCGGAACGCGATACGACCGTGAGCCAAATTTTGCAAATCATCCGCACAAAGCCCTTGTTTTTCAAGCCGGGGTCGGAGCAACGTTACTCTAACTCAGGATACGTTGTGCTTGGCGCAATCATTGAAAAAATTACCAGATCGATCTATGCGGACAATATTGTCAATCGCATTTTTAAGCCGCTTGGTATGAATAATTCCACGTTTTTTTCGGCTGGAATGGGGGCGCAGAATACGGCAATGGGAACGATGTTTTCACTGAACGGCGATAAGTACAACGAACGTCAGATTAGCCGAACATTTCATCCGTCACCCGCCGGAGGTGTGTATTCCACCGTCGGAGATTTGTTGCTCTTTTCGCGGTCTTTATTGAACGACGAACGTTTATTGCAGCCATCATCGAAGATGTTGTTTTACGGACGCTATTCCGCAACGCCGCCGACAGCAAATTGGAACGAGTTACGCTCCAAGGTGCGACGTGCAGCAGCAGGCGGTTTGCCCGGATGGAACTCGATCGTGATAGAACTCGGCAATCTCAATTACACCATCATTGTTTGCGCCAATGTGAACGATGAATTTCAAGCCGCCGAAGAAGTTGGCACAAGAATAAGTGGTATTCTTCAGAACAAACCCGTACCGCAGATGCCATTGCCTGTGCCGATGGCAATGTACAAGTACATCAAAGAGCAAGGCATACAAAAGTTTGTGGCGGACTATAAAACAGTATTGCGAGAAAATGACTTTGAAGTGCCGGGACCGGGATTTTTTAACCGTTTTGGGTATGCACTCTTGCAGAAAGAAAAAAAATCGGAATGGGCATTAGAAATCTTCAAGCTCAATACGACATTATTCCCGAAAAATTCCAATCTGTTCGATAGTCTCGGCGAAGGGTATATGGCACTCGGCGATACAAAAAACGCTATCGCGCAGCTTGAAAAAGCCGTTCAGTTGGATTCGCGGAATGAAAATGCCAAGCGAAAACTGGAAGAATTGAAAAAGAAATAAACTCGCACGGAAGATATAATAACAACATTTTCATTTTAATTACCTTTTTTTCAATGAAATCATACTACCATACTCACCGTATCAGCCTTGCGGTTATCTGTTGTTGGTTGGTTGTTACGTCAGTACTTCAAGCACAGGAATTCGGTTTTGTCCCGTCGCATGGAGTCAAGACTTTTTACCGCACGTTTGGTATGAAGGGGTCACCAATACTGATTATTAACGGTGGTCCAGGGATGAATAGCAATGGGTTTGTTGATATAGCACAAAAACTTTCTGATGGACATCGTACTATTATCTATGACCAACGTGGTACGGGAAAATCAATGCTTGCTACGTTGGACACGTCCACTATTACCATGCACCTGATGGTGGAAGATATAGAGGCGCTCCGAAAGCATTGTGGTTATGAAAAATGGACGGTTTTGGGGCATTCGTTTGGAGGGCTGCTCGCAGCGTATTATGCAACGCTGCATCCTGAGCGGATTGATAAGGTGATTTTTTCGTCGTCGGGCGGTATAAACCTTGATTTTATGAAATATGCCGGGGAACGTATCAATGCACGACTGACGCAACAAGAGCGAGATTCATTAGCATACTGGACAGAGCGCATCGGTCAAGGCGACACCAGTTATCATGCGCGGTTACAACGCGGTAAGTTCCTTGCTCCGGCTTATGTCTTCGACAAAAAACATGTCCCCATCATTGCTGAACGCCTCACACAGGGAAACTCCGCCATCAATGGACTCGTTTTTGCAAACCTTCGGGCAATCACATTCGATTGTACCGAACAATTACGGTACTTTCAGCGCCCTGTGCTGATTATTCAGGGTAAGAACGATATTATTACGGTCGAAACAGCCGAATATGCTCACAAGGTGATTCCACGCTCTCAATTAGTATTGCTGGAGAATTGCGCTCATTATGGCTGGCTTGACAAAGAAACGGAGTATTTAGCGGCAGTCCGACAGTTTTTGCGTGAATAGACAACATGATTATTCAGAACAATATTTTTTAAAAAGAGTCATGCAAACCCCCAGAGCCTTTTCAGCCACTTCATTTTTTGCTTGTGGTCTCTTGTTGATACTTCTTGCAATCATTCAATTTCAAGCACTCTACGCGCAAGGGATTCTTAGAATGACTGCTCCTCCAAGCGGAGGGAATCAAAAAGCAGTGACCACACAGTATATTGGTTTAGTAAAAGTCAGTATTGAATACAGCCGCCCCAGTGTTATTACGCCGCAGGGCGAAGACCGCACGGGCAAGATTTGGGGCAAGCTCGTGCCGTGGGGCTTGAGCGATTTAGGATTTGGCTCGCAGCGTCCGTGGTCGGAAGGCTTAAAGCCCTGGCGGGCAGGGGCGAATGAGAATACGACAATTTCTTTTTCGCATGATGTACTGATTGAAGGACAGAGACTTGTCGCAGGAGCGTACGGCTTTCATATTATTCCCGATTCTCTGAAAGAATGGACTCTGATTTTTTCGAGTAATACCAGTTCGTGGGGAAGTTATTTCTACAAAGAATCCGAAGACCTGTTGCGTGTCAAAGTCAAACCACAACCCGCAGAGTTTCATCAATATCTGGCCTATGAGTTTACCGATTGCAAACTCAATTCTGCAACGGGGCAGCTTGCTTGGGAAAATCTTAAAATTCCGTTCAAGATTGAAGTGCCAAACATTGTGAATAATTATATCAATGCCATGCGCAATGAGCTTCGCGGCGCGACGGGATACGATTCCAAGAATTGGCAGCAAGCAACGCAATATTGTTTGGACAACAATACCAATTTAGAAGAAGCGCTACAGTGGGCGGATTATGCGGTGAATGCGACATTCGTTGGACGGAAAACTTTTCCGAGCCTGAGTCTGAAAGCGCAAATTCTTACGAAGCTCGGTAGAATCAAAGAAGCGGATGAGTTGATGAAACAGGCGCTTCCGCTTGGTGACGTGACGGAAATTCATCTCTATGCACGGCAATTGCTATCACAAAAGAAAGTCCAAGAAGCGCTGGAAGTGTTCAAAATAAATGCAGCCAAGAACCCGAATGTATTTACGACGAACGTGGGTTTGGCTCGTGGATACTCGGCTATAGGCGATTACAAACAAGCTCTCAGCTATGCTAAAACAGCACTCGCACAAGCGCCTGACCCAGTGAATAAATCATCGCTTGAGCAAGCAATTAAAAAATTAGAGGCAGGAAAGGATATGAATAGCTAAAAAGGAATTCTTTTGCTAACCCAACCTTTCGTAAATACCATACAGTATGAAAAACTTTCTTTCCATATTCATATGTCTCGTTGCAGCTTCCATGGGATCTTTCGCACAATTGCCCTTTAAATCCGACAGCTTATACAAAACAATCTTTGCGCGGGATTTTTGCAAATTGGTACAGGAGAAGTCCGATATTGTGTTTTTGGATGTGCGGTCGGCAGGGGAGTTTTCCGACACGTCTGCTTCCACCAGCTTGAACATTGGGCATTTGAAAGGCGCTATCAATATTGGTATTGATTCGATGAAAAAAAATATGACTACGATGGAGCAGTACCAAAACAAAACACTGGTGATTTACTGCTCGCATAGCCAGCGCAGCCGCAGAGTGAGTAAATTATTAGCGGAAAGTGGATTTACGAATTTTTACAACTTAAACGGCGGAATGTCTTCACTAACCCAATTAACCGAAAAAGAGTTTCCCTGCAAACAAGAATGGGTGCAGACAAATCTTCCCTACAAGAACCTTTCTGTACAGGAAGCAATCGCGCTCTACGCGAAAGAAAAAAAATTAGTCATAGTGGATGTTCGCCCCGCAACGCAGTTTGCATTGAAAGATAGCGCCGCCGACCGCAATATCGGCAGGGTTAAAGGTGCAATCAACATTCCTTACGTGAAATTTCAGGAGCGCATTGGAGAACTGAATGCACATAAAAATAGCCCTGTCCTTGTGTACGCAACAGGCAGTGATGGTGATGCAGCACGGGCGGCAAGCCAACTGACGGCTGGTGGATTTAAGACCGTGTATCATCTTTTGGGTGGCATTGATGGCTTGCTGACAAATGCACAGGGGCTGCTGCTGCTAGAACACACGCCTCCCTTTCACTGCATTGATGCCGAACAAGCCGTGAACTTGCTCAAACGCTCGCGCAATCTCACCGTGTACGATGCCCGCCCGAAAGCAGAATTTGAGAACAAAGACGAAAAATTCTGGAAAAACTTAGGCAATATCAAAAATGCCGTGAATGTGGGTGTCTCAAGTATTGCTGCACAACAATTGCCCGCCGACAAAAAAGCATCAATACTGGTCTATGGCAATCCCGGGGCATTCGTTCTCTCTAAAATGCTATCCGACAAAGGTTACACGGCAGTTTATACAATGGACAGTCTTTACGATTTTATTTGGTCAGGCTTCAACATAGAAAGTTGCAAGGAAGCACGAAATTTTGTGGTGAATCATGACGGACTGTTTTGATAATTTTTTCTGAAGGAAATTACTACATGAAATCAAACTTTGTGGCAATCCGATGGCTTACGCCTTTGATGGTTATCATTTGTTGGGCACCGTCACCAAACCTTTTTGCCCAAATCTCCGGCTATCCAGCCGGACGAAACCAACGCGCCGAAGTCTCGCAGTGGATGGGACTCGTGAAGGTGACGGTGAATTACAGCAGTCCAAGCGTGAAAGCGCATGGGGGTGGTAAAGACCGCACAGGCGAAGTCTGGGGAAAGCTCGTTCCCTACGGTATGAGCGAAAACCCATACAGAGTGGGCAGTACCATGCCGAAAGAAATCCCATGGCGTGCCGGAGCCAATGAAAATACAACCATTGCCTTCTCGCATGATGTGAGCATCGAAGGGCAAAAACTTGCTGCCGGGGTGTATGGCTTCCATGTGATCCCTGATTCAAGCCAATGGACGATTATTTTTTCCAAAAACCCGAAATCGTGGGGGAGTTTTTTCTACGACCCCGCTATGGATGCCTTGCGCGTCAAGGTCAAGCCACAAGCCGCCGAGTTTCACGGCGACCTCACCTACGAATTTACCGAGCGTGAACTTGCCTCCACGACGCTTTCTCTTATTTGGGAAAAATTGCGGGTGCCGATAATCATTACTGTGCCGAATATTGCCGATATTCATCTGGCACAAATTCGCCTTGAACTCACATCGGGTAAAGGATTTGGCTGGCAGGATTATTTGAGTGGGGCGCGGTTTTGTTTGAACGCATATAAAGGCAATTACGAAGAAGCATTGGAGTGGATGAATCGTGCGTTGGAATGTCATACCTTGTGGGGAGATTTAGCCGCCAATCCCATCAATATCAATTTTATTACGTTGCAGACAAAAGCGCAAGTGCTTGTACGCTTGGGCAGAATGAAGGAAGCGGATTCCGTTATTGCCGTAGCTCTCAATCATCCTACTTCCACATCGCAAGGCATTCTGAATTACGGAACGTTCTTACTTGCCGAAAAAAAGAGCGACGAGGCGCTGAAAGTATTTCAAAAAAACGAGTTAAAGTTTCCGAAAGACTGGTCAACACATTGGGGTTTAGCAAATGGCTATGCAGTGGTGGGCGAGTTAAAAAAATCGTTAAACTCCGCACAACAAGCATTATTGCTCGCGCCAGATGACAAAAAACAAGAAATCAAAACCGCAGTAGAGAAATTAAAAGCGAATAAAAATTTTGTGGAATAAGAATTCTCAATTTGAAAATGACATTTCTTCTATTTCTTTTTCATCTCTGAATATGAACTTTACAGCCATTTTTTTGCTTCTTTTCTTTGCTCTTGTTGCAGAGGGCAATGCAAGGAATCATTTCTATTCTCCACCCCTAAAAGAATCAAAAATCTTTGTATCTCTTGATTCTCTCGAAGGAAAATGGTTGGGGACATTGGAATACTCGCCTGAGAAATACGCACCAGGTAAATATGAGATTGGCTTAGAATTTAGGCGAGAAAACACCAAAGAATGGAAATCGTTCTTTTATCAACCTATCATGAATTTTTATGGGCTTGAGTTGCCCGGAGGCATCAAACAAAACGGAGAAGCTATAATCCTCGAAGCCTTAGGAATGTCGCTTACCCTACATAATGGTATCATTAAAGGCACAGGTTTTAGCGGAGGAGTTTCTGTCGTTCTCCAGAGGACGGATAAATTACCGTCAGAGCCACCAATGCCCAATTTCCCCAAAGGACCAAATCCTAAATGGCAGGTGAAATTAGGCAGCCCAATATATGCAACAGCGGCTGTGCGCGATAGCACCGTGTACATTGGTACAACAGGCGGTGTTTTTCAAGCAATAAGAATTACTGACGGTAAATTTATCTGGACATTTAGCGCTGGGCGACCGATTCATGGCGAGGCGCTGGTTACAGAGGAAGCAGTTTATTTCGTTTGCGATAATGGATTTATGTTCAAACTGAATCGGAATACAGGCAAAGAACTCTGGCGGTATGACCTTGGCGATGCACAAGTTTCAAGAATTTTGCCACACCAGGCAGTAAATGACCGCGACACATATGACACAAAATCTCCCAAACCCATACTGCTTGATACTATTCTGTATATTGGCTCTGGGAATGGAAGTTTTCATGCTGTTAGCGCTTCAACAGGCAAACAAGTGTGGCGAACGGAAGCACAAGGAAAAATCCGTACCGATGCTTTTGCGTTTGGCGCATACGTTATTTTTGGGACGTGGGATAATTTTCTCTACGCTCTTGACCGCGCAACCGGGAAAGAGGTCTGGAAGAAAGATATGAAAGGCACTATCAACGGCACACCGACGCTGATTGACGGCAAGCTCATCGTAGGAACACGCGGAGCTGTTTTGTATGGTTTGAATCCAGCAACGAGTGATATTTTGTGGCGCTCACCTTTCTTTGGCTCTTGGGTAGAATCCTCGCCGGTCGTGTCCAATGGTCTCATGTATATTGGATCGTCTGATTTACGACGCGTAACCTGTTACGATCCTAACGATGCTCGTATTCTATGGCGGACAGATGTGTATGGCTGGACGTGGAATCGTCCTTGCGTTACCGATAAATTTGTCTATCTGGGCGTTGGTGGGACAAATCCTTATATGACAAGGCACAGTGGAAGTGTTACAGCATTGGACAAAAAAACAGGGATTCTTGCGTGGCGTATTGCTGTACCGGAGCCTGTAGGTCAATTTCAAAATGGTTTTGTAGCAGCTCCTATACTCGAAGGAAAAACCCTTGTCATCGGCGGTCTGGATGGTTCGCTGTATGCGTTTGTGGTAGAGTAAGGATGGTAATGATTGGAGTTGTATTCCGAGACTTTTCCCTTCAACAAAGCAGCACACTCCGTTCCAAATGCTCAGAAACCTTATTCGAGATAAACTCTATTATTTGGAGACTGCAATCATGAGACAATCACATTACTATCGTCAACGTTTTGCTCTCGGCGTATGTTGCTGTCTATCCTTCTATTTTGGACTCTGTGGTCAAGAACCAGCTATACAGCACAGAAACACCATCACTTCCGTTGACTATTACAAGATAAGCAGTTCGAAACGTCAAGAGGTGTTGTTTTTTTATGAAAATAACTGGAAAGTGTATCGAGATATAGCCCTGACGAATGGATATATTTCATCATACAAACTGCTCCTTTCCTTGGTGGATTCTGCTGGCAATCAGCATTTGATGCTGATGACGGAATATTCTGACAGCACAGCTTTTGCGTTACGAGAAGAGCGATTTAGAGACATAATCAAACAAACGAGTCCTCAAGGTCTGCGGTTGCCTCTGGGACTTAGCTACAAGGAATTGCGGTCATATCTAACTCCGGTCTCGTCTGAAAACTATCATACAATTGCCGCCGATAGCAAAAAATAGAGGGATAAAATAAGTGCTTAAAAGCGTCTGAATTTCAATGCTCTACAAGGATTTTAAAAATTTAGAGTAACCAAAATTTATCCAATAGTATAGTAACCGCAATTACCATGAAATCTATAACTACTTGTATGGCGCTGCTCTTGCACGTTCTATTACTTGCAACTTTAGCCAATGCAGCCCCCATAGACTCCGCTGCCCGCGCCGAAGCAAACACGTTTTTTCAACAACAAGATTGGAAGAACGCCGCCGCTCGGTATCAAACAATCGTAAAGGAAGAGCCGAAAAATGGTGCTGCGTGGTTTCGTCTTGGCATTTCGTTTCACGGGCTGGGGAAACACAAAGAAGCCGTCGCGCCTTACCAACAAGCGGTCAACCTCGGATTCCAAACCACGAGCGCCACGTTTCGGCTTGCTCGCGTGTATGCGGTGTTGAAGCAAAAAGACAAATCACTCGATGCGCTGCAACACGTTGTACAAGGTGGTTATGCCGTCTCTCATCAAGGGTTGGCAATGGAAGCCGATTTTGATGCTGTTCGCACAGAGCCTCGCTATACCAAGATTGTGACGCAAGCAGAAAAAAATCTGTGCGCCGCTTGCGACGCAGTTCCGGAACACAGGCAATTTGATTTTTGGGTGGGTGAATGGGATGTGCGCCCATATACCACGCCAACTGCTGCGCCAACCGCTCTGAGCGTGATAGAACGAGCAAATGGGAATTGTACTATTGTTGAAAATTACTACACCAAAGGCGGTTACGTCGGCAAAAGTTTTAACATCTACGATGCTGTAGAGCGCAAGTGGCGGCAGTTCTGGAACGACAACGGCGGCACGGTGATTGAGTTTTTTGGCGAATATGACACTGCGGAAAAAGCTATGAAGTACCGCAGCGAATCGGTTAATCCGCAAGGACAAAAACAGATGGGAAAAATGACATTTTACAACCTTGGCGCGGATAAAGTACGTCAGCTGTGGGAAGCATCCACCGACGACGGCAAAACATGGACTATTGCGTTCGACGGGCTGTACACACGGAGGAAATGACGATGAAATATGGAACAATCAGCCTTGTATGGCTTATCATTGCTATGGCGTTGTCTGTGTCCGCATTTGCCCAAAACATTCATCCTTGCGAACAAGATTCACTGTACCGAAAATTAGATTTCTGGGTGGGCGAGTGGGATGTTGTCAATGAAAAAGGCGAAAAAGTAGGCGTGAACCGCATTGAAAAAATTCTTGATGGCTGTGCTCTTATGGAGCATTGGCGCGGTAGTGAGGGCGGCGAAGGCAAAAGCCTGTTTTACTACAACAAGGCTTCGAGCGACTGGAAACAAGTGTGGATAACGCAAAATGCCAGCGTCGTTGGTGGTTTGAAAGAAAAACATCTCATTGCCGAATTTTCCAATGGCGGCGTTCGTTTTCAAGGGGAAGTACGAACTCCGAAAGGGACAACCATTCTCGACCGAACGACACTCACACCGCTTCAAAGCGGACAAGTTCGCCAAGTGATAGAGATTTCCCGTGATGGCGGAACAACGTGGATAATAAATTTCGACGCTTTGTACACGCGAAAAAAGTGAGATGGAACTTGCCTTTGTGGAAGTCGGACTTCCATCAAATTATCTTCCTCCTACGTGCGAGACACCGCCTCGCCTCTGACAAACCCCAATCAGCCCGTAAAAATGACCCTTTTAGGGCATTGTAGCTCTGCGAGCTTCTGGGTAAGTTGTCTGTGCAATTAACTGCCAGCTCTTTACTACATCATTGCTCAACTATGCGGTTCCACATCGGGCTTACTGCCCAACAGAAGCATGATGCCTTCTCCCGCGAAACAGGAGCGTTCACGCTTTCTGCGAATTACCACCACGCACTTTCCAGCGCGATTTATGGTCTGGTAAGCCTCGCAGAGCCAGATTTTGCTGCAAACCTCCATGAAATTGGGTTTCGTTTGCAAAATAAAATATACAAGCTCTTTACGTTTGCGCTTCGCTTTACGGGAGCCGACAAGGGTTTGCGCGGTATGCAAATTGCAGACGGCGTAATACGGCTTTATCAGCCACAGGTGGAGCTGCGAGTGACCTCGCCTCTTGCTGAAACATTTATGCGGTACATGATGACAGGCTTATTAAAGCAAGGTAACATCAGCATTTGCACGGGCGGAGGGAATGTAACGTTTGAAGTAACGAGCATGGAGCAAGCTCCCGACATTTCAGTTTCCGACACAATGAGGTTTCAAGCGCTTTCACCGATAGTTTGTGCTACAAAACGGTTCCATAGTGGGCGTTTGCAGAAATACTATCTTCGCCCCAGCGACACAGAAGAATTTAGTCGTGTGCTTACGGGGAATCTTACACGGAAATATACGCTCTTAACGGGTAAAGAAATAACCTGCGAGCCGCTTACCATCGAATGGGATGCTGACTACTGTGCGCGGCATGGGCGCATAACAAAAAAAATCACGATGCACGAACATGGGCAGTTTCCGATTGATATTATCGGTGTTCAAGCACCGTTTCGTATTTCTGGAGCATCGGAATTATTGCAAGTAGGTTACGAATGCGGCTTTGGTGAGCATAATGCGATGGGTATGGGTATGGTCGAAGTTGACATGAACAAAAAAATATGAACCAGAGGATATGAATGAAAGACATGAACAGCACATCAATACTTCATATTCCCAAAACGGGGTTGCCGTTTTTGGATGTTTTACGGCTGTATGGGGCGCTTGAAATTTATTCCGATGATGTTCAGTGTGAAGTTTTTATGCACGATGCCGGACACGCTTGGCATCTTCAAACGAGGATGAATGCTTGCCCCACCGAAAACAGCAACTATGTGCAACAATCTGAATCGCAACAAATCCTCCAGCAATGGCTTATTGCCTTACGTCGAGGCGCTCTGAAGCCGAGTGATGATGCTTTTATGGCGCAGTTTCATGCGGCGTTGCATACCAATACCACGTATCCATCTGGCGAGCTTCTGAACGTGGCTTTGCCACTTGAAAACCCCGATAGTGCCATAAAAGCGGGTGTTCGTGACGGTGCCGCCATAAAATACAGGGGCTTAGAAGCAGGGCAGGGCATGAAAGCTGTGTTGCCGCTTGCCGATGCGCTGTTGGTGTTTGCGGGGCAATCTCGTATGGAGGAAATCGCGGGCATCCGATTCTTGCCTGTATTTGAGGGGCGTTGCTCTGTGCCAGAAGTCGTGACCTCCATAAATCTTACTGGATTCGGCAAGGGCAGCATTATTATTCCGAGTGTACTCTGTGTGCAAGTTTTATATCTATTAGCTCTGAAGGCTTCATTGCTTGTTTTGGAGAACGATTGTGCGGATTGTTTAGTGGCTGTTGCCTATAACACCAATTATGCTCCACGAGGTAACTATAATTTTTCTGGAGTTATTGCAATTCAATCAACTCTTCTCAGCAAACTACAGTCACATAGAATGGCATCGCATATTTTGGAAAGCTATACATTACTGCTTTACAAAGCATGGGACACGACTAATAACAACGTGAGTACGGATTTTACGGCTCACTGCCTGACAATGGCGGAATGGGTGATGCAACCAACACCAAAGCGCCTTTCTGCCTTGATTACAGGGCAAGAAAAATTACGTTGTCTGACGCAAAGCACCAACCGTTATCTCAATATTTTTACACAACCAACCGATGTACAGGAGATATTCACCATGAGCTATACAAATTGGAGCGGCAACGTAGCCGGAGGCAGTAGTGGAAGCGGTTATGAAGCTGTTCGGAAGTTTGCCAAAGCCGTTTCGTCAGCGATTTGGGAAACACGCCAGCGCACCGCCGAAAACAAAGGCAAAGCGTGGTATGACGAAGTGAGCATTTTGCGCTCGGCTTCAACGCCAAAAGCCTTCCGCGAACGCGCACTAACCCTGCTTGAACAAGCGCACCGCCGGAATCCTGCCATAGCAACCATCCACCGCGAGGAGGATTTCGACCCGATAGCTTTGCTCGCAAGCGTTGGCGACGACCGTCGTGAGTTCGAGGCATTTCGGGATTTATTCCGCATGTACTTGATTCAGCAAAGCACGTACCGTGAACACCAGCCTTCTCCGATGCCAATTTCGATGCCGGTTCCGGCAGGGCAGGCGGCATGAAACTTTGGAGCATGTCTGTATCATATCGTTTGGGGCTTGGGTTCCATGCGCTGAACAACGAAGGATCGGATGGTGGCAATCTCATGCAGCCCCGCCGGATAGACGTTGGTAGTGCTACGTACGATGGCATCAGCGGCGAAATTTTGCGACGACACATTCTAAAAAACTTTGTGGGTCTTTGCGAGGTGCGTGATTTGCCTATACTTTCTTTTAGTCAAGCACTTCATCCAGATCGCAGTATTTTTGCCATCCGTAAAAAAGCGCGGGAGTTGGGCACCGAAAAACTTTCTAAGAGTAACCCACAAGAACTCTATGCTGCTGTGCGACGGTCGCTGCAAGATTGTGCCGTGATTGACGTGGGTGGTTTCTTAGCGGCATTTGCAGAAAAAGGGGATGCGCTCCAAATAGACCAACAAACGGAATCCTCGATAGAAGAACACGTTGCGCCGGAGGCGGTCGTGCTGCAATCCTCGCAAAAATCTAACAAACGTGCTGCGCCTGAAAACATGGCGCACAGTGTCAAGGCAAATCAGAAAATTGCTCCAGAGCAAGAAATAATGCGCGATATGGCGGACATCGGAGGCAAAAGTGACGGTGGAGCGCCGTACACCGTAAAGCGCGATTCCGTTTTTGATGTAGGTTGGCTCGTAAGCGAGCAGCCGCAGGACGTTGCCGTCACACAGCACGTGGCATATCGTCCGGGTGGGAATCAACGGTTATTCAGCCAGACGATGCGTTCCAATATCTACGGTGGTGTGATGCGAGCCGACTTGCATCGGATCGGTACGGATGATTATTGGTATTTGCAACCAAACACCGAGCGTCTTGCTGTGAGCCTCGAAGAACAATCCAGCCGACAATTAGCGCTTGTAGAGGCAATGATTAACAGCATTGCTTCACCAACGGGCGCAAAAGTGTCAGCGTGGGCTCCGCATGTTTTTTTAACCGAAGGCGCTATCGTGCTTTCATCGGCACGAACAGCGCCGTTTGTCTCCCCCATCAAAATCTCATTGCAACGTGATGAAGAGCCTGTAGCATTAAACGAGCAGTACGCTACGGAAATGCTTGGTCTTGCAAACGGCGTGGATACATGGGCATGGGCATTTGCCGATGTGCGTCAATTGCTTGATGTGTTGCCTAACATCCGCAACATCTTGCACATAAAAAGCGGACTATGAGACAAAAAACGCGGAGCGAGCATGTAGTTGGGAGCAACAACCTTGCTGGAGGCGAGCAGCTTGAAGCGTTGCAGTGGCTGCGAGCGCAGTACACGTTCCATACGTATTCCTACCGCGACCCTCGTTCAGTTTTTGCCGCTGCCGTCGGCTCACCGGTAGTTTCGCCAACGACGGTTATTCTCGGTATTGCCTCATCGTTATTTCGTGTAGGAAAGGCGGAGGAAGCGCAAGCGATTTTGCAAAACGCACATTTGCTGAAGGTGTGTGTGGATGCGCCAGCGGGAATGATTTTTTTTCGCGCCTTTCACCAAATCCGGCGCTACGATGTAGAATATATCGGTAAAGATCGTAGAAAGGGTGTCAATCCTCGCTTTGGACTGACCAACATCAGCCAAGCCACGCGCGAACATGCACTGGTCGAGGGCGCAATGACGTTGTATGTGGCTGCCCCCGAATCATTTGAACGTTCTATTCGGTGCGGCTTGGAGAACCTGACGCATTTGGGAACGCATGATTCTTTATGCTCGCTGTGCGGAGCAGTAGAAGAATACTCTCCGGCTTGTCATCTCCAGCATAGTGAGGTCATCTACCTTCCAAGCGGTGAGGTTCCGCCAGAACAGATGGAACAATGGCTTCAGCAGGGAAAACAGCTGATGATTGTAACGTTGTCGCGCATCAAACCGAATAATAAACAACAAGCTTGGAAAACAGCATTTCCGCACTGGTGGCTTTGCGGTGACAAAAAAACGGAAATTGTAGCCTATTTAATTGCCGGAAGGCTTGAAGGAACCAGCAGGGGGAAAATTTACAAAAAACATTCGTAGTGTAGCATTTCATAATGTTCCATCTGTACTCGAACCGATACGGTATTGAAAGCTCTTTGTTGTGTGATGCAATGTTTAACCTTACTCGAACCATTGTGGAAAATAGTGGGTGAACAAAACGCTGGAACAGCAAATCAATACGGCTGGTAACCAGTAAACAATCACCTTGCTAATGAGATAAAGTGAGCGCCCAAAGCGCCCTGCCATAAAACCGCGGACAAAAAGAGTAACCCATTATGAACTCTTAAAACGTTAAAAAGAGTTGAAGAAAAAACTCTGCCCGCCATGTAATCCCGCATTTTGCCTCCATTCGCTTCTGGAGGAAGGCGCTCAATTTTTTATCCAAAACACAGCCTGCTGACGGACAGAAATCCCGAAGTGGGCTGTTCTATTTTTAAATGGGCTGCTCTATTTTAATAGGGAAGTATGCCGTGCCTTGTGTTCTTCTGTTTTTGCTGCGTGGGTGAAAATGCGTACTTTTGACGGGTGCAGAAACCCGTCAAAAGGAACGTACATCGGCGTTTCCTCGCGCACGGGAACATCGTTGGTTCCATTTTCATGAGCGTACACGTGAATAACAGATGAGCTATACCGTACAATATTCCTTCCCGTTGTGGCTGATTGTGCCTGTTGTGGCAGTATTTGGCTTTCAGTATGGTGACGTTCACTATGCAGGTTTTGCCTTTGAGTTTACGATGGTGACGTGGATATTATTCGTCGTGTTGGTGCTTGTGTTGGTGTTGTTCGGGATATTTATGTATCAATACAGGCTGAAAGGCAAGTCCGAAGAACAGTTGCGGGCAACGAATGCTGACCTTCAGCAGCAGCAAGATATTATCAACAGACAGGCGCAAGATATTCAATTGTTCAACAATATGCTGGTGGAGAACAATCTCCAACTTTCCGAAGCGAATGAGGAAGTTCGTCGTCAAATCGTGATACAAACTGAGCAATCACGTCTTATTGAACGTACGAATGCCGAGTTGAACGAAAAAAATATTCAGGTCGAGTCGGCACTCTCACTGATTGACATTGCGAACGCCGAGATTCGTACGCAGATGGCGCTTCGTGATGATTTAGTCCACGAAATCGTCTCGGCAAACGTGGAATTGCAAGAAAAGAATGGGCAATTGGACGTTGCATTACGTGAACTCAAAGAAAAAGAAGCGCAACTTGTTCACAGCGAACGTATGAGTACCGCCGGGATGCTGACGGCGGGAGTGATGCACGAAATCAATAATCCGAACGCGGCTGTTTATTCAGCATTAGAGAGCGTTCAGCACACCATGAGCGCAATCAATGAGTTTTTCTTCTCCCTGTTGGACGAAGCGGGTAGCAAATCCGTCGAGGCGCACGGTTTCCGCACGATGATGGTAAAAGCAGTAAAGATGCTCGATGTGGCGTTAGAAGGCTCCGAGCGCGTAAAACAGATTGTGAATAACCTGCAAAACTTTACCAAACATCAGCGTGTGGGCGCACAGATGGGTGATATTGCCACAGAACTCCGCTCGACGATTCAGATTTTTCGGTATCAATTCAAAGGCATAGTTGTGGAAACGGCATTTGAAGAACACTTGAGTCTGAGTGCCAATTTCGCAGAAATCAATCAGGTATTTTTGAATTTAATGGTGAATGCGGCTCAAGCAGGTGCAACGCATATCTGTTTGGAGGGGGAATGTTTGCCAACATCAGAATCGGCATCAGGTGGCATCGTTATTCGTGTTCGGGACAATGGCGCGGGAATGTCCGATGAACTACAGCAGAATATTTTTGAGCCGTTTTTTTCCGCCAAAGGTGGTGATAATAGCGGATTAGGCTTGAGCATTAGCAAAAGTATCATCGAACAGCACGGCGCGAATATCGCAGTGTCATCTGAAGTTGGCGTGGGTACGACATTTGTGCTTACGTTCCCGTTTTCAAAGGCGACAGACGCTGTTTCATCGTGGCAAACTTCCCATCATCAATACCCCATTCTCAGAAAGTAATTCCATGCTTACCATCAAAACAACGGCGTTTACGGGACTGCAGCCATCACAAGTACAGTTGGAAAAGCCGTCGTATAGAAAGCTGCTGATTGTGGATGATGAAGTAGCGCTGTTGACGTTGTTAGAAAATCTGTTTGCCGATGTTTATGAGGTACAAACCGCAGAGTCAGGGGATTATGCGCTTACGTTGTTGTCACAAGGGTTCATGCCAGAGGTAATTATCGCTGACCAACGGATGCCCGGCATTTCTGGTGCTGAATTTTTGGCAAAGGCAAACGAATTTGTGCCGAATGCGGTGCGTGTGATTTTGACGGGGTATGCAGATGTGGCGGAGATTATTGATAGTATCAATCTTGGTCATGCGTACCGTTTTCTTACAAAACCGTGGAAAAATGCGGATTTGTTAGAAGCCGTGCGTTTATCGTTCGAGCATTACGATGTATCCACACAAAACGCAGCCCTTACAAAAGCACTTGTCCGTTTGGAAGAGGCTAACAAAGCGCTCGCCGAGATGAATTACGAACGGAGAGAAATTCTTCGTATTGTTGCACACGATTTGAAAAACCCTCTCAGTTCGGTCCGAACAAGCGTTGAAATCATTCTGGAGGCGGATGAATTAACGCCGACACTTATTGCGACATTGGCGAAAGTGATTGATTCGTCTGCCGAGCGGGGTATAGAATTGATTGACCATCTGCTCAAGGTAGAAATGATTGAAAGCGGTAGTATGCCAATCATGGTGAAACCCATACATATAGACGGACTTGTGCTGGCAATTGTCGAGCGATACCGTCTCCAAGCGGCTCGCAAGGGTATCAACATTCATTATGCCAACTCACCTGAGTTGATTGCGCTGGCAGACGATAAAGCACTGATGCAAGTTGTTGATAACCTGCTTTCCAATGCCGTGAAATATTCGCCGCATGGAAAAAATGTTTGGGTTTCGGCTCACAAGGCAGAAGCTCTATCGGGCTTGCTATCCGCCCCTTGTTGCTTGATACGTGTAAAAGACGAAGGTCCTGGCATTAGCGCCGCCGACCAAACAAAACTCTTTGGAAAATTTGTACGGCTTACCGCGCAACCAACGGGTGGTGAGCATTCGACGGGTCTGGGGCTTTCTATCGTCAAACGGCTTGTAGAGCTTATGAATGCTTGTGTGTGGTGCGAAAGTGAGGCGGGCAGCGGTGCGACATTTTGCGTCGAATTTCCTGCTTACGTCGAAGAAGTCACCAATGATAGACATCAGGTAAACAGCCGTTACGAAAGCTGAACCGCGAGAATCTGTCGTTCTTATTTCGGTTTTTCGGTGAAGATGTATCACATTGCTGCCAATTCTTTCGTCCCATAATGGCGTTCGTGTATGAAATTTTTCCATCGGTTGCCACTATTTTTTCTTACCTGCTTTTTGTGGTGGTGCGTGCCGTCGTTGCGTGCCGACACAGATACCGTGCAGAGGGCAGTTCTTCGTATTGCCGCTGATTCTCTTGCGAATAACCGTGTTGTTGGAACGGAAACATGGTGGAAATTTCGCACGGGCGATAATCTTGCCTATACGCTACCTACATTGAATGATTCCAATTGGCGTGTTTTGCCGACTATGCTCGCTCTTGACACCCTTGCCGATGACTTCTGGTCTGGGCTTGGGTGGTTCCGTCTTGTGCTGGAAGTAGATTCTTCACTCTACAACACGACGGTTGCGGTGGTGATGAACCATTTTGGCGCTTCGGAGCTGTATTGTGACGGTCGGTTGGTAAACCGTTTTGGTATTGTAAGCGCTGATGCAACCCTCGAAAAAGCTTTCCACACACAAGCCCGCCCCGTCCCGCTCTTTCTCGATAGTTCGCCACGCCATGTTCTGGCACTGCGGTACTCCGATGCGCGACTGCGTACATTGAATAACCGTTACGGGCAAGGCTTAAAAGGAACATTAGGTTTTTCGTTTGCCATGGGCGAGTCCGCAAGCCGCCTCCAGCGTTATGCTGCTGATCGCACGGTGACGATCATTTTTGCTATGGTTCCTATTGGAATATTGATTTTATTGGCATTATTGCATTATGCCATGTATGTTTACGTGCAAAGCAACAAAACAAATCTCTATTTGGCGGTGTTTTCCGTAATGCTCGCGGGCGTGTGCTTCTCGTATTATGCGCGGTTGTATTTGCATACAACCAGAGAGCGCTTGGTGTGGAATGAAATCGCTTTTGTGGTAGCATTGGCGATGGTGATATTATCACTGTCGGCGGCGCTTTACACAATCGTGTATGAACAGCCTTTGCGTCATCGGTTATGGTTTGTTGTGCCGTCGGCGGTGGGGTTGGTTATTGGGCGATTTATATTGCCGATTTCTTCTTGGAACGTGCTATTGTTGGTGGTGGTAACGGTACAGTTTGCGGAATTTTGTCGTATTGTTGTTGTTGCTATTCGTCGTAAGCGTGATGGAGCGGTGATAATCGGAGTGGGGGTAAGTATGTTTTTGGTTACGTCGGTTAGCTTGATTATTAGCACATTGGCGGGGTGGAAGCTCGCTCTTGGTTGGCAAGCATTCACGCAATACGGAACATTTTTATCCATGCCCGTTGCAATGGCACTGTACGTGGCGCGGCATTTTGCAAATATGAACCAAAAAATTGGCGAACAGCTCCTCAACGTCCAAGAGCTTTCCCGTCAGGCGATTGACCAAGAACGCGAAAAACAACGGTTGATAGAACGCCAGAAGGAAGAATTGGAGAGCGTTGTAGCCGAGCGCACGAAAGAATTGGAGACAAAAAACGGGCAACTGCACGATGCAAACGAAGAAATTCAGCGTCAGCTTGAGGTATTGAACGAACAATCGCAGCAAATTATGTTCACGAATATGGAGTTGCTCAAAAAAAATGTGGGTATTGCTTCGGAACGCGAAAAATCGGAAGATTTGCTACTCAACGTGTTGCCGCCGCGTATTGCCGAGCGCTTGAAAGCAGGCGAGCAGACGATAGCCGATAAACTCCCGAACGTGACGGTTCTTTTTGCCGATATTGCAGGTTTTACGCGGCTTTCAGCCCGTATTAAGCCGGAAGCATTAGTATCGTTGTTAGATTCCGTATTTTCCGAGTTCGATCAGCTTGTTGAACGTTTTGGTGTGGAGAAAATTAAAACCATCGGCGATGCATATATGGTTGTGGGCGGGCTTCCGAGCGCCCATTGTAGTTCACCAACTCCACACAGGAGGGCATCAGGCACGACTGTTCATGAAGATGCTGCGGCAGCGGTTGCATTATTGGCATTGGAAATGCACGAAGCGTTGCGCCATTTGGCAGAGACGATGGGGATTATTGGGCTGTCTGTAAGGATTGGGATGCACACAGGGGAAGCGATTGCGGGCGTTATCGGCACAAAAAAATTCAACTATGACCTTTGGGGCGATACCGTCAACACAGCATCACGCATGGAATCTCACGGCGAGGCGGGCAAGATCCACTGTACGGCAGAGGTACACGAAAAACTTTGCAAGGATTTTGAGTTTGAAGATTGTGGCATTACGCATATTAAAGGTAAGGGCATGATGCAGACGTATTTTCTGGTGGGCAAGCACACGACGGGACAGGAGGCAATAGTATGAAGCAATTGTTCGCCATAATCGTCATGGTCTTAACACTCCTGTCTGTGAGTAGTGTTCGTCATGCCATAGCGCAAGATAACCTCGTTGATTCATTGGAATCCGTGTTGAAGCGATACGAAGTCGAAAAACGTCAAGACACAAGCGTAGTGCGCCTTCTGGGACGTATCGCACGGCATTACCGCGACCGTAGTCCTTCGCGCTCTATGGACTACGCGCAACAGTCAATTGCACTCGCTATCAAGCTCAACGATAGTATAGGTCTTGGATATGGGCTTAATAATATTGGCGTTAATTACGAAAGCCTTGGCAGATACGACCTCGCATTGGAGAATTTGCACCATGCCTTGACGATTCGGGAGCGCATCGGTGACAAACGAGGTATATCCAACACGCTCAGTAATATTGGGCTTGTCTCCATGCGGCAGGGCAAATACCAGTTTGCGTTGGAGATGTATTCCCAATCATTAGCCATCAAAGGTTTGCTTGCAGACCGTGCCGGTACGGCGGATTCGTACAATAATATTGGTCGGGTGTACGACAAACAAGGAGATTATGACCGTGCATTAGAGTATTTTTTCAAAACACTTGTCATCTGGCAAGACCTCAAGGATTCATCAGGACAGGCATATTGTTTTAATAATATTGCTGAAGTGTATCTCAAGCAAAAAGAATCCCAAAGAGCGCTTGAATACTGCCTGAGAGCCGTTTCTATTCGCAAAAAAACAGGCGAAAACGAACTCTATAGCTTTTCGCTGAATAATTTAGGTAAAATTTATCGGGTGCTTGGCAGATACAACGAGGCATTAGAGGCGTTGCAAACAGCTATTGATGTGGCAGAGAATATTGGCATAGTCTTGCACGAGCAGGAGGCCCATTCCACCATGTCCGAGGTGTATGCGGCTATGGGCAACGACCGCGAGGCATTGCGGTCGTACAAACGTTCGGTCGCGTTACGGGATTCTGTGTTCAGTAAAGAAAATACTCAGCGAGTGGCTGAGTTGGAAGCACGTTTTATGAGTACCCAGAAAGACAAAGAAATAGAAGAACTTGAGCACGAACAGCAGCTTCAATCCACGCGCCAGAACACATTGGTTCTTGGGATTGCGCTGCTCGTGGCATTAGTAGTGGTGGTGACTATTGGTTATCGTCAAAAGCTGAATGCAAACAATGAAATTTTGCGGCAGCAGGAGATTTTAGAGCATCAATCCGTTGAAATCGAAATTATTAACACGCAAGTTCAAGAGCAAAACCTTGAGTTGTCGCGCTCCGTGGAGAAAATAAACCACCTCAACATAAACCTCGAAGCACAAAAATTCAAGGCGGAGTCCTTGCTGCTCAATGTTTTGCCCGAAGCGATTGCCGAGCGCTTGAAAGCGGGCGAGCAGACGATTGTGGATAGCTTTCCGAGCGCAACGGTACTGTTTGCGGACATTGTAGGTTTCACACAGATTTCCGCGCAAATCACACCCGAAGCGCTGGTTGAGCTTTTGAACCGCATCTTCACGACCTTTGATGATTTGGTGCGTCGGCATGGCGTGGAAAAAATCAAAACGATAGGCGATAATTATATGGTCGTTGGTGGTGTTCCCAAAGTGACGGACGACCACTGCGAACGGATTGCACGGCTTGCGCTGGCGATGCTCCATGCGATTGAAAGCGGTTCGTGGAGAACGGATGATGAGCAAGGCAATCATTTACGTAAGCAACTTTCAACGCTCAATACCCCATTGAGTATTCGTATTGGTATTCATACGGGTCCCATTGTGGCGGGTGTGCTTGGTACAAGTAAGTTTTCTTACGACCTCTGGGGCGATACGGTGAATACGGCAAGCCGGATGGAATCGCATGGAGAAGCAAATACAATTCATGTTTCGGAGGAAGTCTATCGAAGACTCTCATTGGTCAATAGCCATGCAACGTTGGTCAGTCGTCACGAACAAGATTTTTCCCCAATAACCAATGACCTATCAACAAAGGGCAAATTTGTTTTTGTGGAGCGTGGCGAGCTTGAGATTAAGGGCAAAGGGTTGATGAAAACGTACTTTATAGTATCGGAATCGTCGTAGCTATTGTATTGGCGTAAAATAGAGTAATGATGTCCTTCAAGCCCATATTCAATCAACAGTACGGAACATCCCATTTTTATCGCTTTGTATTATGCCAATACTCGTTGTGATTCTTCTTGTTACGTGTTCTTTTTCGGCATACCCTGCCCCCACCCAAAATAAAAACGTTGTGGATAGCTTGAAGCACGTGCTTTCTGTGGTGCGAGACGCTGCGAAAGTTGATGCCCTTAATAAGCTCTGTTGGGAATATCGAACATTTGACCACAATCGTGCCATTGAATACGGTTTGCAGGCGTTGGGGCTGGCGGAGCAGTTGAAATACAAAGCTGGTATGGCGCGAGCGTTCAATATATTAGGGCTTGTCTATCGGCGGCATGGGAACTACCCGCAAGCCTTAGACTACCATTTTAAATCCCTCAAAGTCAGCGAAGAAAGTCGTGATTCATCGCTGATAGCACCCGCGCTGAACAATATCGGGCTGTTATACATGGGGCAAAGCAACTACGCGCTGGCGTTGGAGTATTTTGAGAGAACGCTCAAAACCTACGAAGCGCTTCATGACCAATCTGGCATTGCTGCTGCTATGGAGAACATTGGTGCCATATACTCCCGTCAGGGCAAACATTCTACGGGGCTTGAATATCTGATGAAATCACTTGCCATCATCGAACAAGGTGGCGACCCGGAAGCAACGGCAGATGTTTTTGCGGAAATAGCAACGCTTTACTCGCGGCAGGGTAACTATACGCTTGCGTTGCAGGGTTTTCTGAAGGCGCTCGCCATTAATGAACGAATTGGTAATAAATCTGCGGTTGCTCAGATTTTAAGTAGTGTTGCGATGGTGTATTACAAAACAAACGCGTATAAAAGGGCGGAGCAATCGGCACTCAAAGCAATGACGCTAGCCAAAGAAACAGGCGAAATAGAATGGATGAAACAAGCCAGTCAGACGCTTTCGCTTATCTATACCGCCGAAAACGAGTACCAGAAGGCGTTGCAGTACCAAACGATGTTTTCGACGATGAAGGATTCCATCACGGGCGAGGAAAGCATACGAAAAATTGCTGATTTGGAAACGATGTTGGCTTCGGAAAAACGACAGGCGCAAATTGATTTGCTGACGAAAGAAAAACAACTACAGGTGTTGATTATTATTGCGCTTGGAACAGGACTGGTGCTTGTGTTTGCACTCGTTTCTGTATTTTTCCGCAGCAATCGTCGTCAGAAAAAAGCAAATAAGCTACTCTCGCAGCAAAACACGGAGATTTTGCGGCAGCAAACGCTTTTGGAGGAGCAAGCACGGGAGATTGAAATTACGAATACAGGTTTGCAGGAGATGAATTTTGATTTGCATCATCAACAAAAACTCTTGGAGGAACAGGCGCATGAAATCGAGCTTGCAAATAATGAACTCCTTGAACTCAACGTGAATCTTGAGCACCAACAACATCAACTTGAAGAGCAGTCGCGGCAAATTGAGATGGCAAATTACGAGTTGCAAGAACGTAATGTTCAGCTTCACGAATTGAACGATCAGAAAAACGAGTTTCTTGCCATAGCAGCACACGATTTGAAAAACCCGCTCGCTTCAATTATCATGTCGGCAGGAACCATCAAGCGTTATTACGACAAACTGACGAGCGAGGATATTTTAGAATCCATCACCCGCATAGAAACGACGGCTGGGCGAATGCGGCAAATTATCTTAAATCTGTTAGATTTGAATGCCTTAGAATCCGGTAAATTTGAGGTGTCGCCTGAGCCAGTATCACCAGCAGATGTGGTTGAAAAATTAATGGATGATTGGACAGCACGGGCTTCCGATAAAGCCATCACCATTCACTTTGATAATCAAGCGCCTGATCAAATCATCAACGCCGATCCACAACTGCTACACCAAGTTTTGGATAATTTGCTCTCCAATGCCGTAAAATACTCTCCGCAGGGCAAACACGTGTGGTTACGCCTCAAAAAATTTACGACGCACGAAGAACAGCCGTTACCGGAGATTCCAAGCGGTGTGCGACCATCCATGCGGTTGCAGACGTATCTGCGACTGGAGGTGCAAGACGAAGGACCTGGTTTAAGTGCGGAAGACAAAGGAAAACTTTTCGGCAAATTTTCGCGCCTATCTGCCCGTCCGACTGGGGGCGAACATTCGACGGGCTTAGGGCTTTCGATTGTGAAAAAGATGGTCGAGGCGATGAATGGTAAGGTTTGGTGCGAAAGTGAAGCCGGCAACGGCGCAATGTTCATTATGGAATTGCCCATCACAGAGCCGTATTAGCGGAGCGCAGAATTTATTCTGCATACAGTATGGAAGCTATCTGCAAGCTACAAGGGTACATGCGAAATATTTTTTTTGCTCCAAAACGATAACGCCTAAATTATTGACAGAGATACATGCTTTTTTTTCACGCTTAACTACGAACATTTATGGATGCCCAACAGCCCATTGTTTTGTTTATTGACGATGAAGAACATAATCTCACTGTTTTTAAAGGCACATTCCGTCGGCACTATACGATTCATGCGGTTCTTAGTGGGCATGAAGCATTAGAATTGCTTAAAGAGCAGCCTGTTCACGTTGTTATTGTTGACCAGCGAATGCCGCGAATGTCGGGTGTTGAGTTTTTGCAAGAGATTATTCCGTTGTATCCCGATATTGTTCGTATAGTGCTGACAGGGTTTAGCGATGTTGGTGCTGTCATATCGGCGATTAATGATGCCGGAGTGTATCGTTATATTACCAAACCTTGGACGGAACACGATTTAAAAATGACGATAGATAGTGCGGTCGAGTATTACCATTTACAACTCGAAAATAAAGCATTGATGCTGCATTTATCTGAATACAACCAACGCCTTGAGCAGACCGTGCAACAGCGGACGTGGGAGATTCAATCAACAAATGCGGAACTGCACGAAGCAAACGCACAGCTCAAAGAACTCAACAAGGAAAAAGATGAGTTTATGGGAATTGCCGCACATGATTTGAAAAATCCTCTCAATGGCATTATGGGTTTGGCTTCGATGATAGAAACCGTGCCTGACCTGTCACGCGAACAGGTGGAAGATTTTGCTCGGATGATTGTATCGTCCTCACAGCGTATGTTTGACCTTATCTCTCGGCTGTTGGACATTAATGCCATTGAGCAGGGCAATCTCAACCTTACCATAGTGCATTGTTCGCTGGCAACAACGGTGGAAAATGTTGTTGAGAATTTTCGTCCTCGAGCATTAAAAAAAGATATTGCACTCCATTATGTCTGCGAAGCCTCAAGTACCATCATTCTTGCTGATGAAGTTGCCTTGATGCAGATTGTAGAAAATCTTGTTTCCAATGCCGTAAAATACTCACCACAAGGGCGTTCGGTGTGGGTGTCGGTACTCAATGCTGAATCTTCCATTCACCTTTGCGTGAAGGACGAAGGTCCTGGCATCAGTGCTGAAGACCAAACAAAACTTTTCGGAAAGTTTATGCGTTTGACGGCGCAACCAACAGGTGGTGAGGATTCAACGGGCTTAGGGCTTTCGATTGTCAAACGAATGGTGGAAGCAATGAACGGGAGTGTGTGGTGCGAAAGCGAATTGGGGCATGGCGCAACGTTTGTCGTGGCGTTCCCTCTCACTGACTGAATGATATAGTGTCGCTTCGAGTCATCAATATGAGGTTCGGTCAACTTCTCATCAAAGAAATTTTTCTGCAAACTTGTTTCTGAGGTCGCTTTTCCGTAAATAGAGTCCGTGCAATCGTCGTCATTGTCCGTATATTGCCCTGATAACGATTGTGGTTTTATGAGGAATTTTGCCTATGAGACTATTCTGGAAATGCGTACTTCGGACAGGAATATTCACCTGGTTTGTGGCGATGACCGCTACGGCGCAAAACCGCACGATTGACAGCCTGACAACCCTCCTCACTCCTGCCGTACAAGATACTTCGCACGTGAATCTGCTCAATGCCCTCTCGAAGGAGTACCGCTCTGTGAGCGGCGAGAAAGCACTTTCCTACGCGGAAGAAGCCTTGCAACTTGCACAAAAACTCCGTTTTCGGCGTGGCGAAGCCGCCGGATACAACAATCAAGGCGTTGTCTGGCGACAGCGTGGCGAGTACGAGAAAGCACTGCGACTGCATCATCAAGCACTCAGCATTCGGCAGGAATTAGGTGATGATGACCTTATTGGTGCTTCGTACAACAACATTGGCACGGTGTATTACGCACGTGAGGAGTATTATCAGGCGTTGGAGTATTTCCTGAAAGCCTTGGGGATTGCCGAGCGCAAGGGCGACAGTAGCAAAATGGCAATTTATTTTAACAATATTGGTGAAATATATCGCTATCAAGGGGATAGCGATAAAGCCTTTGCATATCATCGTAAAGGTTTGGCGATTTGCGAATCTGCTGGCGACAAGAGCAGTATGGCTCAGTCATTAAATAATGTGGGCGAAATATACCGTCAGCAAGGCATACTCAACAAGGCATTAGGATATTTTCTTCGTTCGCTTTCGCTGATGCAAGCGTTAGGTGAGACGGACGGTTCAGCACTCGAACTGAACAATATCGGCGATGTGTATTACCGTCAGCGCGAATATGCCTCAGCGTTAGAATTTCACCGAAAAGCTCTCTCAATCCAACAAACAAGCAACAATAAACGAGGTGTTGCGGTGTCGCTCATAAGCCTTGGCGCAATCTATATGGCTTTAGGTATTCTTGATTCGGCAGGGCTGCATCTACAACACGGTTTGCAGGCGAGTGCTGCCATCGGAGCAAAAGAACTTCAACTTCGTGCGTACGCGGAGCTTGCGCGTGTGGATTCGGCGCAGGGCAATTTTGCTGCTGCATTCGAGCATCAAAAGCGGTTTCTCGTGCTGAATGATTCCATTGTAAACGTTCAGAAAGCTCATCAAATCAATGATTTGCAGCATCGTTATGATGACGAAAAACGTGACCAGCACATCGCTCTGCTCGAAAGCGAGAAGTCGAGCCAAATTATTCTTCGCAATGTCTTGATGATTGGTTTTATCGTCGTTTGTGCTGCTGGTGCGTTTGTGACGAATGGTTATGTTCTCAATCGCCGTAAAAACGCCGACTTGCGCGTTGCGAATGGCGAAATTCTGCGTCAAAAGGACATCTTGGAAGAGCAAGCAAGTGAAATTGAACTCAAAAACGGAGAGCTTCAACAAGCAAATATTCAGCTTGAAGAGGCATACGCCGAAGTCCAAATGCTCAACAACGAGCTTGTCGAAAAAAACTATAGTCTTGAACAGCTCAACATGGAAATGGTGCGTCAGCAGATGCTTCTGGAAGATCAAGCTGTAGAAATTGAGCTTGCCAACGGTGCGCTCCAAGAGAAAAATGTGCAGCTTGAACGTTTGGATGAGGAGAAAAATGAATTTTTGGGTATTGCCGCCCACGACCTCAAAAACCCGCTTACCAGCATCATCATGGCATCCTCCACCGTGCAACGGTATTACGAGCGCATGTCGCAATCGGACATCCTGTCTGCTATGCAAATGATAGAGGAGACGGCACAAATGATGAACGAGATTGTCATCAATATCTTGGATACGAACGCCATTGAATCCGGCAGCCTCAACCTTATGCTGGAAAATTTCGATGCCGTGCCGCTTGTGACAGGCGTTGTGGAGAAATATGCTCAACGGGCGCACGAAAAATCAATCGCCCTTCAATTCATACCGCCACAAACACCAGTAATGGTGTACGCCGACAAAGCACTCACTGTACAGGTATTGGAAAATCTCGTGTCGAACGCTCTGAAATATTCGCCGAAAGAGCGGACTATCTGGGTGGAAATTATGGGAAATTCTCAATTCTCAATTCTCAATTCTCAGCCTCCAATGCGGTTTCGCGTCAAAGACGAAGGACCCGGTTTGAGCGTGGAAGATCAGATGAAGCTCTTTGGAAAATTCACACGATTGTCCGCGCAGCCGACCGGTGGCGAACATTCGACGGGATTAGGGTTATCTATTGTAAAAAAATTGACAGAAGCCATGAACGGGCATGTATGGTGCGAAAGTACATTTGGTCACGGTGCGACGTTTTACGTTGAGTTGCCGACAATACCGTCGGTTCAACGTCAAATAACGTAGCAATTATCAACATTCAATCCTAAATGATGTAGGGAAAAAAATATCATTCACGTGAAGCGAGGAGTGTGTATAGTATTCGTGCTGCTTTGCTGTTGTGCCGGTCGTGGACGAGCGCAAACGGGGAGCAGTCAGGAAGTCAATATTGACAGCCTTGAGAGCGTCGTGAAAGCCGCGTACGCAGCACAGAACACACGGGCAATCACACCGCCCGTCGTCAATGCGTTGGTTCTCCTTGCAACTGAGTATGATACCCGTGAGCCTCAGAAGGCTCTGCAGTACGTTCGTCGAGCAGAGTCGGAGGCGCTGCGTATAGGTGATTCGCTTGGCTACGCAAATGCTCTGAACGAACTTGGTATTTTATACCGCTTTTTCGACGAATACGACACGGCACTTGCGTATCATACCAAAGCATACAAACTCTTTGAGCGTTTGAAGGTTAAACAAGGTATGGGTGAAGTGTTCAACAATATCGGCGGTGTATATCAAAGTCGCGCAAACTTTGGGAAGGCGATGGATTATTATCTTCAGGCGTTGGGGATTTTGGAAACGTTAGATGATACCGCTTGGCGTGCGCGGGTGATGATGAACATTGGCGTGGTGTATCGTCTGGAGGGCAATTATGTGATGGCATTGGACTATCAACAAAAAGCGCTCGAATTGCGCCAGCGCTTCGGTGTCGGAAAACGAGCTGTTGCCCTTTCATACTACAACATTGGCGGCGTGTATCAGGCACAAGGCGAGTACGGACGCGCACTTGAGCAGTACGAGATTATGCGGCATTTGTGCGAAGATGTCCACGATAAACATGGCGTGGCGCTTGCGTTTGGTGGCATTGGCGCTACACACCAGAAGTTACGCCACTTCGACAGTGCGCTTGCTTACCAAGCCAAAGCCGTCACGATGTTCGAGGAATTAGGCGACAGACGTGGCGCTACCGTGTTGATGAATAATATTGGTTTGGTGTACAACGCGCTTCACCGACCCCAACAAGCGTTGGATATTGCGAAAAAAGCCCTCGCTATTGCAACAGTCATAGGGGCTGCCGGCGAACAGAAAGATGCTTGTAAACTACTGTCCGATGCCTACGATAGTTTACATAATGCGCCGGAGGCGTTGCGCTATTTTCGCCGTTATACCCATTTGAACGACTCGATTTTTAGCCAAGAGAGCGCCCAAACGATTGCTGGATTACAAACGCGCTACGAAACGGACAAGAAGAACATTGAAATCCGCGTTCTCCAGCGTGAAAGTGAACTCAAAGAGTTTCGTGCAAAAAATTGGCGCGACATGGTGATTAGTAGTTTTGCGGTGTTGGCGGTGATTCTTGTGCTATTTGCGAATCGTTTTCGGTTAAAACAAAAATCTGAGGAGGCTTTGCGTCGTCACAACGAACAAATTATGGCGCAGCGCCATGAATTGGAAGCGCAAGCGGAGGAAATCAAACGCTCCAATGCCGAATTGTACGTGGCTAACTCCATGCTTGAACATAAAAATGATGAGCTTGGAGACCTCAATATCGAAAAAAATGAATTTTTGGGTATTGCCGCCCACGACCTGAAAAACCCGCTTACGGGCATTCGTATGTTGGCGAAAATCATGAATGATGAGGCAGAAAAGCTCACGACGAAAGACGTACGCGAGTTTTCGGGCGACATCCTCAATGCCGCAGAGCGTATGTTTACCCTCATCAAAAACTTGCTCGATGTAAACGCCATAGAGCGCGGCGGTATGAAAGTGACAATTACGCCTTTTAATTTGGGTGAAATTGTTGCTCGCGTGGTGGACAACTACCAACCCCGTGCACGTGCAAAAAATATTACCCTCCACTTTGATGCACCTGAAACGCCCGTTGTCGCATGGGCAGACGAATATGCAACCACACAGGTTATGGATAATCTTGTCTCGAACGCCATTAAGTACTCGCCGAGTCATACCACTGTTCGAGTATCCGTTATGAGTGATCAATCGTATTCAATTAATAACATGGATGGTCAAGGCAAACCTCGGTTGGATGCTGGTTCGTGGTCGTTGATTGCCGTAATAGATGAAGGTCCTGGATTGAGCGTTGACGACCAGCAAAAACTCTTTGGGAAATTTGCCCGCTTGTCGGCGAGACCAACAGCAGGTGAGGATTCGACAGGCTTGGGGCTTTCAATTGTAAAGAAAATGGTAGAAGCTATGAAAGGTCATGTCTGGTGCGAAAGCGAGTTTATGCGAGGTGCTACATTTGTTGTTGCATTGCCAAGCAGCTTTTCTACTATTCCCGAAGACACAACGAACGGAGCCACGACGAATGAAAACCACGAACATGGATGAAATGATGGAATTCCAAACATTCTACAGCGGAGAGGATAGCATAATCGGTACAGAGCAGTCAGAAAGCCCTATGTCAGTGATAACACCAACACAGACCCAAGAGCAAACGGCGGAGCAAATGCGGGCGATCATCGAACAGGTGGACGCGCTGAATGTGAGTGCGTGGTTGTTGCGAAATACCGACACGGAACTTGCATTTTCCCAAGCACAAGAAGCATTTGCCCTTTCGCATGGCATCAATTATGAAATTGGTATAGCGTATTCATCGGTTGTGTTGGGGATGAGGGCAAGTTTTTATTCCAACGCTGAGGCAGCAATGGAGTACGCTAACGAAGCACTACGCATTTTTGAGCAGCGTAAAGACGTTGGTGGTATTGGGCGGGTGTACTTCCTGTTGGGTTTTGTGTATTGGGGGTTGGGTGATTACGAGGAAGGGTTGGAGTATGCACTGAAATCGCTTGATATGGCACGGTCTGTGAACGATAGGCAAGCGGAATCGTGGGGTTTGTATTCGTTGGGAACATTTTATTTTGATTTGAACGATTACCCGCAATCCTTAGGTTATTATCAACAATCCCTTGACATCCTACAAAACCTGATAGTCGAAGGCGTGGACATTAGTTTTGCCAAAGCCCGTACACTGAACGGAATCGGGAGCGTTTGTATTCGTTTGGGCGAGTACCAGAAGGCGCATGACTATTTGTTTCAGAGCCTTGAAATTAACGAACGTACTGGTAATGGTGCTTCCACTGCGCGAACCTTACAAGATATTGGCACAGTCTATCAAGAACTTGGAGACCCCGAACGAGCGCTTCAATACTATAACGAGAGCCTTGTCATCCGCGAGCGAATAGGACACAAACAGGGATTGACAACGACACTTCTTGATTTAGGAAATTTATTTGCAAAGCAAAATATCCCCGATATAGCGCTTGAATATTTGAACCGAGCATTGGCATTAGCAGAAGAAATTAACGCCAAACCCAAAATATTCCGCATTCATCAGGCATTTGCGGAAGTCTATGAACAGGTGAATAATCCAGCGCGGGCGCTTTGGCACTTCAAGGCATTTCACCGCATTAAAGAGCAGGTGACGGGCGACGAGCAAAATATGCAATTCAAAAACCTGCGGGCGAGTTTTCAAGCAGAGAAGTCGCAAAAAGAAGCCGAAATTGTCCGATTACGAAATGTAGAACTCGCACAAGCGAACACACAACTTGCTGAAGCATACGGGCTTGTGGAACAGGAGCGCAGTGAATCGGAAAAATTGCTGCTGAATGTGTTGCCAAAATCCATCGCGCAGCGCTTAAAGACTGGCGAGCGACCGATAGCGGAGAACTTTATAGAAGCAACGGTTCTGTTTGCAGACATCGTAGGGTTTACGCAGCTTTCGGCACAAAATTCGCCTGAAGAGATTGTCACAATGTTGGATTGGGTATTCTCGATTTTCGACGGATTGACAGAACACTTTGGTTTGGAGAAAATCAAGACTATCGGCGATGCGTATATGGTTGCAAGTGGTATCCCCGTTGCACGTGCTGACCACGTAGAAGCTGCCGCAACAATGGCGCTGGCGATAGTGCAAGAGATTCGAGATTTTGCTTCGCAATCTGGCGTGCCAATGGAAGTGCGCGTAGGAATCCACACGGGCTCCGTCGTGGCGGGTGTTATTGGCAAACAGAAGTTTATTTATGACCTTTGGGGTGACACGGTGAATACTGCAAGCCGCATGGAATCGCACGGGGAAGCGGGGAAGATACACGTTACGGAGGAAGTGTATCAAAGACTGACATTGGTCAATGGTCGTTCGTCATTGGGCGTTCGTGTGACAGGTGAACATCCACCAATGACGAACCAACCAATGACGAATAACCAATTCACCTTCGAGGAGCGTGGGGAGATTGAAATTAAAGGCAAGGGTATGATGCGGACGTGGTTTTTGACGGCAGTCTCACCCTAATATGCTCGCGGCACAAAGCCGTTTTCGTCATGAAAGCGCATCAGGTCATCCTCGAACGTGAGCGCATACAACCCCGCATCTTGTGCCTCCTTCAGGGCATCTGCACTCGCGTCGGCAGCAGCAATAATTCCATACAGCTTCAATGCCGCATACTCCGGAAACATCGTGCGGAACTTTTGCAATATGTCCTTCATTTGTTGCACAGCCTCGCTTCGGAGATGGCTTTTGATTTCCACAATATATGCCTCATTCCGTGTGCCATTCACAATGCCTAAAGCGTCAAGCTCAATGGTTGCGGTTCCGACGCGTTTTCTGCGGCGGGGCATAAAATCTTCCACGCCAAAGCGCTCAAAGAGCAAGCTCTGAACGGAGGGCAATGCCAATCCTTCGGTGAAGGAGCCGAATTTATTCCCAAGCCCTCCAATTTGTTTACCGAGTTCACGAAGCACCCGCTCGGTTTTGCGGCGTTCTTCCTCGGTTTTGCGGCGTTCGTCAGCGAGCATGGCTTCTGTTCTTTTGCGCTCTTCGACGAACAGGGTTTCGGTTTTGCGGCGTTCTTCTTCGGTTTTGCGGCGTTCTTCAATCATTATTAGCTCGTTTTCGCGCTGCGCCACGGCGAGCGAAGCAACAAGGTCTTTGAGTTCTTGGTCGGTCATTATTTTTGAAGGAATATTTGAATTGGTATTGACAAAACTTCTCGTAGCAAAATACGAAATTATTGCCATATTGCGGGTTGGTAAGCCTTCAATACACTGTCACTTCAACGCTGTTGTTTTTTTATGAAACTTGCTTACGTACTTGCTTCCACCCGCGCCCAATTTTGGCTTGTCGTCTTCGTAATCACGTTCGTAGTCAGCTTAATGCCAGGTGTGCCGCTTGCCGCGCAGACGGCACTGCCGCCCGTGTCCAAAGAACGCCGCGAGCTCGACTCGCTCGAACGCCTGCTCGCCGCCCAGCGAACGCCAGACACCGCCCGCGCCAATCGCCTGAACCGCGCAGCAGAACTGTTGAAAAGGTATTTTGGTGATTTTTCGCTTCGCGCCAAAGACACCGCGCTTTCCCACCTGAACGAGGCAGACACGCTTGCGGCACGGCTCGGCTACGAGCGTGGTATTGCTGAGGCGATTGTGGTACGTTTCTCACTGCTGGAGATGTTTACAGCTGCCGGAAATGCGCTGCTTGAGCGGGCGCAAGGCATTTTTCAGCGTTTGGGCGACAAACGCTGGCTTGCTAAAACGCATCTCTATTCTGCCGAAATTGTAGCAAAACCCATCGCTGAACTTGAGCAGGCGCTGGCACTGGCACGCGAAATAAATGACAAAGAGTTGGTTTCCCGGATTGTGCAACAAATTGGCTACCAGCAGCAAATCCCGGCGCAACGGCGTGTATATTTTGAACAAGCGCTCGCTCTTGCCAAAGCGATAGATAATGTTCGGGAAATAGTGATGTGCCTCCTTAATATTGCCTACACTTACGGCAAAGAAGGCAATGGCAAACGGGCTGTGGAAGTGTATAAGGAAGCGTTCGCCACAGCCAAACGTTCTGACGTTGGGTTTGGTAATATTCCGTTTATCCTTGCCAGTCTTGCTTCGGCGTATGCGTCCCTCGGTGAGTACGCCACTGCACTCAAGGTTGCCGAAGAAGCCACTCGCAATGTGGAGCAGATGGGGGATAAATCTCTGGCTGCCAATATTTACTGGAGGGTCGGTGATGCTCTGAGGGCTGACTACCGTGGTTTGCCATGGGCGATAGAATTGTATTCCCGCTTATTAGCGTTGTGCGAGGCGATTACCGAAGAGGAACGCCATCAGGGAACAGAGCAAAGCGCATTTGCCCAAGGAAAACAAAACATGGCGTGGACGTTCTACAGCATTGCTTTGGCGTACACGTCGCTGCGGCAGTATGACCGCGCTCTGCAAGCAGCACAAAAAGCCGTTGTGCTGCAGGAAGAATGCAAGGATTCAAGCGCCTTGTGCGGGGCGCTCAATCAAGTAGGCGAAATATACAGAAAACAAGGCTTGTTTTTCGATTCGGCAGTAACCTACTACCACAGGGCAAGAGCTGTGGCGCGGCTTCGGCGTACTCGTCATGACTCCCTGTTCTGCGTCGCATACGAAGGCAATATCGGGTTTGTGTATTGCAAACAAGGGCGGTTTCAGGAAGGTATTGCGCTGGAATTACGAGTTCAGGATGTAGGGGAGAAGGCTGTTGCCGAAGGGTTGTTTTCTAATGAAAGTCTGGCAGAGCAGTTTCAAAATCTTGGCGAACTCTACGCCGATGCCGGTCAGTTTGGCAAGGCGCTTGAGTACACGCGTCGTGCCGTTGAATTTTGGGAGAAACGCGGCAAGCGTGGCAACGACTTGGCAGACTGCTACCGCCAGCTTGCCCGCGTACACGAAGGTTTGCAGCAGCATGTACCCGCGCTTTTTGCCTTCAAACAATATTCTATGCTGCATGATTCGCTCTTCAGCGCCCAAAATGCCGAGCAGACTTCCGTGCTGCAAAACACCATCGAATCGCGTGAGCGCGAGGCACAGCTCGTGACGCTCCGCGCCGCAGGCGAGCAGCAAGCGCTCATCCGCAATGCCATCATTGGCGGAGCGGGGTTGCTGGCGATGTTGTTGGGTGGAGCCGTCTTCGGCTATTGGCAGCGCGGACGCGCAAACACGAAGATTTTGCGCCAACAGCGCATGCTGGAAGCCCAAGCCGCACAAATTCAAATGACGAACACGGAGTTGCAAGAGGTGAATACAAACTTAGCCGAAGCCAACACCTTCAAAACAAAAATGCTCTCCATCGCCGCGCACGACCTCAAAAACCCGCTTGGCGCGATTACGGGTTTCGTCTATATCCTCCAGGAATCCATCCCCGCAGCGAGCGAAGAATCTACCTTTGTGCAGCATATTGGCGCAACGGCTGAACGAATGCTCAAACTCGTTCAAGACCTGCTGGACACGGCGGCGGCGGACATGGGCAAAATGGAGATTGCCAAACAGCCAATGGACATGAGTTCGCTCGTGCGCGAGACCGTTGCATTCTACCAACCCGCTGCCACCGACAAACAACAAACCATAACGCTCACTACGCCGGCAGAGTGTTGGATTAACGCCGATTGGCAGCGCCTGCGGCAGGTGACGGACAATTTGGTGTCGAACGCCGTCAAATACGCGCCGCACGGCACGGCGATTGGTGTGGGCGTAGATGTGGTAAATGATGCGGCAGATGATGTGGAGCATCCGGTGTTGAGGTTGAGTGTTGCCGACGAAGGTCCGGGCTTAACGCTGGAAGACAAAACAACCGTGTTTGGTCATTTTCAGCGGCTCTCGGCACAGCCGACGGGCGGTGAAAGTTCAAGCGGTGTTGGGCTGGCGATTGTGAAGCAAATTGTAGAGTTGCATGGCGGGCGCGTGTGGGTGGAGAGCACACCGGAACAAGGCGTACGGGGGGCGACATTTATTGTGGAGCTGCCGATGTAACACGCATGGTACCCGTCGCACGGCTTGGGAGCCGTCCGACAGTAGTCATTGGTCATCAGTCATTGGTGGAAAGCGTACCCAGCGACCAATCAACAAATGACCAAGTAACCAATGACCGTTTCCTCTTCGAGGAGCGCGGGGAGATTGAGATTAAAGGCAAGGGAATGATGCGGACGTGGTTTCTTACAAACTGGCACCATCAAACACCGCTTGAATCGGCATTATGAACTCCTTCAGCACGAATGAGTGTACGGACACAAGCTCTGTGCTTTCTTCCGAAAACACCTCGCGGAGTTCAAAATCTTGCACACCATCCACCAGCGTATTCACATACACTTCCACCGAGCGCGTCCGCGCATCCACAAGCCAATATTCGCCCACGCCGCAGCGTTCGTAAAGTTTCATTTTGTCGCCTCGGTCGCGTTTGATGGAGCTTGGGCTAATAATCTCTACCACAAGGTCTGGTGCGCCCTGTATGCCGTCGGGCGTTACTAAATGTTGGTTGCCCGCCGAAAGAAACAGTACGTCTGGTTGTGAGGCATTGTGCTCGTCCAAAAACACGTCAATAGGCGCGTACAGGACTTCGCCGAGATTGTTGGAAACGACATATGTATCCATCGCGCGAAAAATATTGCGTGAAATGCGTTGATGCAACGGCGAAGGAGCAGATTTTGCCACAAGTTCTCCATCAAGAAGTTCATAAAAAAAGGTATCGGTGTCGTCGAACTCCATCCGACGGAACTCTGCAACGCTGATGCGCTCTGTACGACCGTTCGTACCAGCACGGGAAGCCTCAAGAAGCGTGGTCATACTTTTATTTCCCTGAACTGCGTAAAAAAGACTAATTTTCTGTAATCTATGGCTTTCGGCGCAAACTTCCAATCATTGCGACACTCTTCATCTATCGTTGTTATGAACATTTTAGCGCATAGTATTATGGAAAAACACGGTGGGACGATAACCGTCGAGAGTGAAGTAGGCAAAGGAACAATATTTATCGTAGAATTACCTGCGTAGCAACGATAAAAGCAGGATGTGAATATATGATTAACAAAAGCCGGCATAATTCTGGAGTAGAAAGTATGCGTATTTTTTTTCTTGCCGTTGTGTTCTTACTGTGCCTGTCGGTGCGGGCTTTCGCACAACACCAGCCGGTTCACATTCCGCCTTTGCCACAAGGCGCACGGGTGCAGGGACTTGACCCTTCTGTGCCTATCGCTCGTTACACGCATCACATCTGGAAAACGGAACAGGGGCTGCCGCAAAATTCCGTTTGGGCGCTTTGCCAGACGCACGACGGCTACGTGTGGATGGGTACGGAAGAAGGATTAGTGCGGTTTGATGGTGTGCGGTTCACGGTATTCAATAAATCGAACACTCCTGCACTCAAGAATAATTGGGTGAATGAGCTTTTGGAAATTCCTATTGCAGGCGACCATACCAGCGCCCTTTGGTTTGGCACAAATGGTGGATTGCATAGGCTTCAAAACGGTGTATTCACGAGCTATACAACGAATGATGGTTTATCGGGCAACCTTATTGTTTCGTTGCTTCAAGACCGCCGCGACGGTTCGTTGTGGATAGCAACGCGC